>NVTQ01000043.1 GCA_002401635.1 Pseudomonadota bacterium | reverse complement strand
TGAGATTGAAATGGCTCCCGCAGGGCGTTTATTATTTATTGAAAACCACGATAAACCAGGTGTGGTTGCTGCATTGGGTTCGATTTTAGCCGATGCCAACATCAATATTGCTGATTTTCGTTTGGGTCGCCGTGAAGGTAAGGCTGAAGCGGTGGCTTTGGTGGGTATTGATTCTGAACCAAGTACAGATGTGCTTGAAAAACTCGAAGCATTGGAAAATGTGGTCACCGTACGTTACGTTTCTTTGGAGGATGTGTGAGTGTATTAAAGCCAATACTTGGTCTTGATGATGCTTTTGGTGAACAGGCAAGTAATTTGCGTGCTTTGCAATTTAGCTTGTTTGAAATTTACAATAAAGCAGGTTTTTCAGAGGTCATTCCACCACTGCTAGAGCGCCCGGAATCCTTGATCTCTGGTGCAGGTCGTTTTTTATCCGATCAAACCTTGGTCTTTTCAGACCCTGCGGATGCTGGACAAYTAGCGATTCGCCCTGATATAACACCACAGGTGGCGCGCATTGCCGCAACGCGTATGCAATCTTCTGATGAATTAAAATTGTATTATTCAGGACAAGTCATGTTGGCGCGCCCTGATGCACGCTCAGGCTCTAGGCAGCAATGGCAAACAGGTGTGGAATACTTGGGTGTTTCAGGCGAAGCAGGGGATGTGGAAGTCATGCACCTTGCTGGGCTTTCCATGCAAGCAGCAGGTTTTTCTTCGCCAGTGTTACAGGTTGGGCATATGGGGCTTATTGGTGCCTTGATTGCCGATAGTGCAACGCCACTTGAAACATGGGTGAAAGTGCTATCCAGACGTTCACCTGAAGATATGGCGCAACAGCTTGCAGGTGAAAATTTGCCTGAAATCAACACACAAGCCTTGATGGCTTTAGCAGAAGGGCTGGGCGATGATGTTTGGCTGGCTGAGGTTGCGAATCAAATCAATGATGCATTTGCGATGGCTGCGCAGGAGCTTTTGCAGTTGGTCAAAACAGTTAAAAGCCGTTTGGCTGGTGAAGTAACCATTCAAATTGAAGTCGCGGTTGTGCCGCGATTTTTGTACCATAGTGGTATGGTATTTAGTGGTTTTGCAGATGGTTCATCACGTGCTTTATTGCATGGTGGACGTTATGATGAGATGATGAAAGCGCATGGGCGTGAAATGCCTGCAACGGGGTTCTCGTTCGACTTATGGTCTTGGTTGTAAGTAGTTTGGTTGGTTTTTAATAGTTTTTTGACTTTTTTTAAGCTTTTTTAAAGATATTGGGGATAAAATGACAAATACAGTAGCAATTGGTATTCAATGGGGCGATGAAGGCAAAGGGAAAATTGTCGATTTGCTTGCGCCTAAAATGGACGTTGTAGCACGTTTTCAAGGTGGTCCTAATGCTGGTCATACATTGGTTATTGGCGATCAAAAAACAGTGTTGAATCATATTCCTTCTGGCATTTTGCACAGCAATATCCTTAGCCTTATTGGTAATGGCACGGTGGTTGACCCCTTTCGTTTGGTGGAAGAATTGGACATGCTTTTGGCAGCGGATGTTCCAGTCAATGATAGGTTGCGTATTTCCGATCGTTGCCAACTTATTCTGCCTTATCATCGTGCATTGGATGCAGCGCGTGAAGCGGCGAAAGGCAAAAGCAAGATTGGTACAACAGGGCGCGGTATTGGTCCTTGTTACGAAGATAAAACGGCGCGTCGTGGTATTCGTTTGGTGGATTTGAATGCGGATGATTTGGATGCCCGCATTGATGAAAATCTTCGTTATGTGAATTTTATGTTGGTGGAGTTTTTGGGCGCAGAAGCTGTATCCAAGGAATCAGTGGTGGAAGCTCTGGATTTAGCGCGTGAGCGTTTGTTGCCATTGGCTGCCGATGTGCCATTGATTCTGCATCAGAATATTAAAGCGGGCAAAAATATTCTTTATGAAGGTGCGCAAGGCTCGATGCTGGATGTCGATCATGGTACTTATCCATTTGTAACCTCATCAAATACCGTTTCAGGGGCAGCTCTAGCAGGTCTAGGTGTTGGACCTGGGCAGGTGGATGAAGTATTGGGCATCTGCAAGGCATACACCACCCGTGTAGGCGCAGGGCCATTCCCAACGGAATTATACAATGCCGATGGCATGTGTGATGATAAAAATGCAGGCAAACACATGGCAGAAAAAGGCCAAGAATTTGGTGCAACCACGGGTCGCCCACGTCGTACGGGCTGGTTTGATGCTGTTGTGGTGCAACATGCTGTGCGTATCAATGGTGTGACTGGCTTGGCAATCACCAAGCTGGATGTATTGGATGGCTTGGAAGAAGTGAAACTATGCATTGCCTATGAACGCAATGGCAAACGTTTGCAGTCCATCCCTGCATGTGCCAAGGCTTTGGACGAATGCATACCAATTTATGAAACATTGGCTGGTTGGTCTGAAAACACTTTTGGTTTAACCGATGTGGCGAATCTTCCTGATGCTGCCAAAGCATTGCTCAAACGCATTGAAGAAGTATGTGAATGCCCTATTAAAATGCTATCAACAGGCCCTGACCGCGATCATATTTGTCATTTGTGAATTGAGATGTATACCCCAAAATCTTTTGTGATTGATGATAGAGGTGAAGTGTTATCATTTCTTAAAGCAAATGCATTTGGACAATTAATTTCAAATAACCAAGGTAAATTAGTATCTACACATCTTCCATTTTTGTTTAATGAATCAGGAACGAAAGCCTTTTGTCACCTAGCAAAACAAAACCCACAGCTTAATGACTTGGAAGGACAAGATGTCATGCTCACCTTTGAAGGTGAACATGGTTATATCTCCCCGAGCTGGTATCAGAAAGAGGGTGGCGTACCCACTTGGAATTATCAAGTTGCCCATGTTTATGGTATAACTAAAATCATAACTGATGATAATATGCTCACTCAAATTTTACATAAGCTAACGGGCATTTATGAAAAACATGAAAGTAACCCTTGGCAACCTAATTATAATCAAGCTTTAAACCATACGATTATTGGCGTTGAAATTGATATAAAAGACATTCAATGCAAGTATAAATTAAGTCAAAATCGTTCTGAAGAAGACCAAAAATCAGTCATAAATGCTTTGGAAGCACGTGGTGAAATAAAGTTAGCACAAGCCATGAAAAAATTCTCTTTGAAGCTTACATAACCCTTTAAATTTATAATAAGTGTAGCCCTTTTATTGGGGTGGTGTACAACTCTATATTTCGTCCACAAAATCTGTGGCAAACACAGCACTTTCTACCACTCTTGACTAGAGCCTCTTCTTTTATTTTTTGTGGCCACATAGGTTTTCCATATTTGTTGTATTTATACGGACATATTTTCCTTGATATTGCATATTAGGGTACAAGAAGGAAAATATATCCGCTGTAACATTATTTACGAGGAAGCCCCGAGCTACCCATCAAATATTCATCAATACCACGCGCACACTGACGACCTTCGTTAATCGCGCGAACCACCAATGATTGACCACTGCGCATATCACCCGCAGAAAAGACTTTATCAAGGCTGGTTTGATAATCGGATGTATTGGCAGATACATTGCCGCGACCATCTTTATCCAATGCCAACTCTTCAATCATGCCTTCATGCACAGGATGTAAGAAACCCATAGCCAAGAACACAGCATCAGCCTTCAAGGTGAAGTCAGAGCCTTCGATTTCTTTCATATTCCAGCGTCCAGAATGATCTTGTGACCAATCTACACGGGCGCACTCAATGGCAGTGACTTTACCATTTTTACCTACAAAACGTTTGGTTGCAATGGCAAAATCACGTTCACAACCTTCTTCTTGTGATGTGGATGTGCGCATTTTCATGGGCCAATTCGGCCAAGTGACCAGCTTATCAATTGTTTCAGCAGGGGCAGGCATGATTTCAATTTGGGTAATGGAAGCCGCTCCATGACGATTCGATGTGCCGATACAATCCGAGCCAGTATCACCACCACCAATGACGACCACGTGTTTATCTTTGGCAGAAATCCACTCGCTATCGGGAATATCATCACCAAGCACACGTTTGGTATTTTTGGTGAGCAATTCCATGGCAAAGTGAATACCATTCAAATCTCTGCCTTCAATTGGTAAATCACGCGGTGCTTCGGCACCACCTGTGAGTGCCACGGCATCAAATTCTTCTAGCAATGATTTCGCAGGTATATCCACACCAATATGTTGATTGACGCGGAATTCAACGCCTTCAGCTTCCATTTGCGCCAAACGACGATCAATCACAGCCTTATCAAACTTAAAGTTTGGAATGCCATAACGCATCAAGCCGCCAGCACGGTTTTCCTTTTCAAATACCACTACATCATGTCCAACACGTGACAATTGTTGCGCACAAGCCAAACCAGCAGGGCCTGAACCAACCACGGCGACTTTCTTACCTGTTTTTTCTTTGGCAATTTGAGGAACAACCCAGCCCTCTTCAAAACCTTTTTCGACGATGGCAAGCTCGATGTTTTTAATCGCCACAGCATCACCAATCAAATTCACCGTACATGCTTCTTCGCATGGGGCAGGGCAGATACGACCTGTGAATTCTGGGAAATTGTTGGTGCTATGCAAAACATCCAAGGCTTCACGCCATTGGTTTTTATACACCAAATCATTCCAATCAGGGATGATATTATTGACTGGGCAACCATTGTGACAAAACGGAATACCACAATCCATGCAACGTGCACCTTGTGTGCTCATATCATCAGGAAGGTGGAAAAACTCTTTGAAGTTTAATACACGCTCTGCAACAGGCGCATAACTTAGGTTTTCACGGTCAAATTCTTTAAATCCAGTCGCCTTACCCATGAGTAGACTCCTTATTTGCTACGGCTTTTTGTTCGGTTTCTCGTTCTGCCAAGGCGCGTTTGTAATCTACTGGCATTACTTTCACAAATTTGCTTAGTGAAGCATTCCAGTTATCCAAAATCGCGCGACCTTTTACCGAATTGGTATAATGCACATGGCGTGTAATCATTTGATGTAAGATTTTCTCATCATTTTGATCGATGCTATGGCGAATATCCACACGTCCCATGGTTTCCAAATCACCACCTTGATGATCCAGCTTCTCAAGTGCTTCATCTTCAGAAAGAACAGGTTCTAAGGCAACTTGTGCCATATTACAACGGCTTTCAAAGTCACCTTTTTCATCAAATACATATGCCACGCCGCCAGACATGCCAGCAGCAAAGTTGCGACCTGCTTCACCAAGAATAGCGACGGTGCCACCCGTCATATACTCACAACCATGATCGCCTACACCTTCAACAACTGCTACAGCACCTGAGTTACGTACCGCAAAACGCTCACCTGCAATACCATTAAAATAAGCTTCACCATCAACGGCACCAAATAATACGGTGTTGCCTACAATGCTATTTTCTTCGGCTTTAATCGGTGTTTCTGCGGGTGGACGAATACTAATACGCCCGCCTGATAGGCCTTTACCGACATAATCATTGCCGATACCAACCAAATCAATGCTGATACCGCGCGCTAACCATGCACCCAACGATTGACCTGCTGTACCCTTGGCTTTAATCGCAATGCAATCTTCTGGTAGACCTTGATGACCATATTTCTTGGCAACTTTACCTGATAACATGGTACCGAAACTGCGATCCACATTGCAAATCGGTGTTTCAATCACCACAGGTGTTTTATGTTCAAGTGCAGGGGCTGCTTGTGCAATGAGTTTATTGTCAATTAATGCATCCAAACCATGGTCTTGGGTTTGGGTGTGATGTTTTGCACCCTCAGTTTCGACTTGATGGAAAATCGGGGTTAAATCAATGCCCTGCGATTTCCAATGACGCATCGCATCATCGGTATCAAGCATATCGACACGACCAATCATTTCGTCGAAGGTGCGGAAACCAAGCTCTGCCATGATTTCACGTGTTTCTTGTGCAACATACATGAAATAATTGACCACATCTTCAGGTTTCCCGACAAATTTCTTGCGCAACTCTGGATCTTGGGTTGCAACACCCACTGGGCAGGTATTTAAATGACACTTACGCATCATGATACAACCTTCAGCAATCAATGCGATGGTGCCGAATGCCACTTCATCTGCGCCCAATAGGGCTGCAATCACCACATCACGACCTGTACGCATCTGACCATCAGCTTGCAAGCGTGTGCGGCTACGTAAACGGTTCAACAATAATGTCTGCTGTGTTTCAGCCAGCCCAACTTCCCAGCAACTGCCCGCATATTTAATCGATGTAAGYGGTGATGCGCCTGTACCACCATCATGACCAGCAATTACCACRTGATCGGCATGGGCYTTCACCACACCTGCGGCAACGGTTCCAACGCCGATTTCAGATACCAGTTTAACCGAAATATCAGCATCAGTATTGGCGTTTTTAAGATCAAAAATTAACTGTGCCAAATCTTCAATGGAATAAATATCATGATGCGGAGGCGGGGAGATTAAACCCACACCTGGCGTGGAGTGACGTACTTTACCAATACGTTGATCGACTTTATGACCTGGTAATTGTCCACCTTCACCTGGTTTTGCACCTTGTGCCATCTTGATTTGAATTTRGTCGGCATTTGCCAAATATTCAGCAGTTACACCGAAACGACCTGATGCGACTTGTTTGATTGCAGAGCGCATGGAATCGCCATTGGCAAGCGGTGTGAAACGTGCAACTTCTTCACCACCTTCACCTGTATTGGATTTTCCGCCCAAGCGGTTCATAGCAATGGCCAAGGTGCTGTGTGCTTCATGTGAAATAGAGCCAAAAGACATCGCGCCTGTCGCAAAGCGTTTAACAATGCTTGTTGCTGGTTCAACCTCATCAATGGAAATGCTTTTACCATCATTAAACTTAAACAGACCACGCAAGGTCACCAAACGATCTTTGGGGTTATTAATATGATCCGCAAACTCTTTGTAGAGCTTATAATTATCGGTGCGCACGGCATGTTGCAGCTTGGCAATGGTGTCAGGGCCAAGTAAATGTTCTTCACCACGTACACGCCAGGCATATTCGCCACCCGCATCCAAAGCGTTCTTATGCACTTCAGAATCACCGTATGCCAAACAATGGCGTATGACAGCTTCTTCAGATACTTCCTTGATGCCTACACCTTCAATTTGAGTAGGTGTGCCAGTGAAATACTTTTCAACAAATTCAGAAGAAAGACCAAAGGCTTCAAAGATTTGTGCGCCACAATAGGATTGATAGGTTGAAATGCCCATTTTCGACATGACTTTATACAAACCTTTGCCAATAGCTTTGATAAAACGAGGTTCAATATCAGCCACATCCAAATCGGCAGGTAACTGACCACAGGCATGCATATCCATTAAGGTTTCAAAGGCTAGATAGGGGTTAATGGCTTCTGCACCAAAGCCTGCCAAGGTCGCAAAATGTTGAATTTCACGTGCAGAACCAGTTTCAACAACCAAACCTGTCTCCACACGAAGACCCTTACGAATCAAGTGTTGATGTACAGCAGAGGTTGCTAGAAGTGCAGGAATCGGGATGTGATGTTCATCCAAATCACGATCAGAAAGAATAACAATATTATAATGCTCTTTGACCGCAGTTTCAGCTTCGCGACATAAACGATTGATGGCAGCTTCCATGCCTGATGCACCCGCTTGAATGGTGTAACACATAGACAATGTTTTGGTACGGAAACCATCATCGGTGGTCTTATGAATATAACGCAGTTTTTCCAAATCTTTATTGGTCAAGATTGGTTGGTGTACTTCCAAACGCAGGCTATGCTCTTCTTCATCCAAGCCAAGTAGGTTGGGGTTCGGACCAATCAACGAGGTCAGACTCATGACCATTTCTTCACGAATCGGATCAATCGGTGGGTTGGTTACCTGTGCAAATAATTGGCGGAAGTAGTTGTACAATGGTTTGGCGCGATTGGATAACACAGCATGCGGTGAATCATTGCCCATAGACCCTGTGGCTTCCTGGCCCGTAATCGCCATCGGAGCCATCAAGAATTTTAAGTTTTCTTGTGTATAACCAAATGCTTGTTGTTTGTTTAGCAGTGTCGCGTGATCAGGTTGTTTTACTTCAACATCGGCTTCTAAGTCTTCAATTTGTATCTGTGTTTCAGCTAATATCTTGGCATAGTCTTTTTCATTGGCAAGCTCATTCTTGATGGTTTCATCATCAATAATTTGACCTTTTTCCAAATCAATTAAGAACATCTTACCTGGYTGCAAACGCCATTTTTTGATGATTTTTTCTTCAGGRATATCCAATACACCCATTTCAGAKGCCATGACCACCAAATCATCRYYGGTGACCARATAACGGGCAGGRCGCAAGCCATTRCGATCCARSGTKGCGCCAATTTGACGRCCATCRGTAAAGGCAACCGCAGCAGGGCCATCCCAAGGCTCCATCAATGCAGCATGATGCTCGTAAAATGCTTTGCGTTTTTTATCCATTAAATTATTTCCAGACCATGCTTCTGGAATCAATAACATCGCAGCATGGGTTAAAGAATAACCGCCCATAAGCAATAATTCTAAAGCATTATCAAAACAAGCCGTGTCGGATTGRTTTTCTGCAATWACAGGCCAKATCTTATCCAAATCGTCACCCAAAACAGCCGATTTCATGGAATGTCGGCGGGCATTCATCCAGTTGATATTACCACGTACGGTATTGATTTCACCATTGTGTGCCACCAAGCGGAAAGGGTGTGCCAATTCCCAAGCAGGGAAMGTATTGGTTGARAAACGTTGRTGYACCAASGCCAARGCSGAGGTCATGCGTGCATCATTTAAATCTTCATAGTATGCGCCGACTTGATGGGATAAGAACATACCCTTATAGACAATGGTGCGGCTGGACATGGATGCAAAATAGAAGTTCGCAGCATCATCAAGGTTTAAATCTTGAATGTAATTGCGTGCAATCTTACGAATAACATACAATTTACGTTCCAAAGCATCTTGATCCGCACAGGCATCGCCCATGCCCACGAAAACTTGGCGAATAAATGGTTCACATGATGTGACACTTTCAGGAAGATCAGCATGCACACCATCAACAGGAACATCGCGCCAGCCAAGTAGCTTTAAACCTTCCGCTACAATGGTTTCATCAATGATGTTTTCACAGGTTGTACGGTGCGCTGCATCTTGAGGTAAGAAGACCATACCTACACCATATTCACCATCGTTTGGTAGTGTAATATCAAGACTGGGTGTAACCGCTTGGAAAAACGCATCAGGAATTTGCAGTAAAATACCAGCGCCGTCACCTTCGCGCGGATCAGCACCAGCCGCACCGCGATGGGTTAAACGAAGAAGGATTTCTAGTCCTTTTTCAACAATATCATGGCTTTTCTGGTTTTTAATATGTGCAATAAAACCAACGCCACAAGCATCATGTTCTTGCTGTGGATTATACAAACCTTGCTTGCGTGGTAATGACATCAGTATCCCCTATAAACTTGTTTAGCAGTGTTAAGAATCTCTAAAAGTGATTTAAATGGCTATAGGCGGGTTATATGCCTATGGCAATCAGAGGTTCTTTGGCTTATTTTTTCAACGTTTTACTGATTTATCATACAGTTCAGTTACAACGCGGCGACGCAACCTAGCGAAAATGAATTAAATTCTCTACCCGTTTACGATAATTTTTTGCATGTGATGTCAATTTTAAAGGTAAAGTGAATTGTTATGCTGACGGTAGTGTAATATTGGTGTACATTTGCATGCGTTTTGGAGAGGTGGCGGTATGTATGTATGTCTGACACTTTCATCGTAAACATTCGTAATCAAGCCCAATAGTTTTTTATTTAGTATAAGGGGAGTTGTATGCAAGGTCTTTCATCACAGTCTTGGGAAATTATTGAGGCACGCAGCCATGATCCGTTTGCATACCTAGGAAGACACGAACTTTCAGGTGGTGAAATCGTTGTTCGCGCTTTTAAGCCTAATGCTGAAAAAATATGGCTGTTAAGTGGCAAAACAAAAACATTGATGCCTCGCATTGAAGGAACCGATATTTTTGAGCTTGTATGGAAAAAGGGCAGTTTTGATACTGCTTACCGTTTTCGCATTGAAAATGCCGATGGGCATAGCTGGGAAGAAGAGGATGTTTATCGCTTTTCACCATTTTTAGGTGATATGGATTTACATTTGATGGGCGAAGGCAATCATTTTGAAAAATATAAGATGATGGGTGCGCATGTGCGTGAACATGAAGGTGTTTCAGGCGTTAGTTTTGCTGTTTGGGCTCCCAATGCCAGCCGTGTTTCTGTTGTCGGTAACTTTAACCACTGGGATGGTCGTGAGCATACCATGCGTTTGCGTGGTTCTTCGGGTATTTGGGAAGTTTTTATCCCAAGCTTGTGCGAAAGTGAAGTATATAAGTTTGAAATACGCACACAAAGTGGTGAATTATTAGAAAAAACTGATCCTTATGCACAACAAATGGAATTACGCCCCAATACAGCAAGTGTGGTACATAACAGCAAGAAATATACGTGGAATGATGATGCTTGGATGAAAAATCGTCCGAAAAGACAGGCGTTGGATCAGCCTATGTCTATTTATGAGGTACATTTGGGTTCATGGCGTAGGGCAGGGGAAGATTATTTAAGCTACCGTGATTCTGCCCATCAACTGGTCGAATATTGCCAATGGATGGGTTACACACACATTGAGTTGATGCCAATCACAGAGTATCCATTTGATGGTTCTTGGGGTTATCAAGTGGTGGGCTATTTTGCACCGACCAGCCGTTTTGGTACGCCCGATGATTTCCGTTATTTTGTAGATTATTGTCATGAACATGGCATTGGTGTTTTGCTTGATTGGGTTCCCGCACATTTCCCCAAAGATAGTCATGGTCTAGCGCGTTTTGATGGTACAGCATTGTATGAACATGAAGACCCACGTTTGGGTGAACATAAAGATTGGGGAACCTATATTTTCAACTTCGGACGCAATGAGGTGCGAAACTTTCTGATTGCCTCGGCTTTGTTCTGGTTGGATGAGTTTCATCTTGATGGTTTGCGTGTGGATGCTGTGGCTTCGATGCTGTATTTGGATTACTCACGTGAAGAAGGTGAGTGGATGCCCAATAAATATGGTGGGCGCGAGAATTTAGAAGCCGTAGAATTCTTAAAACAGTTCAACACATTGGTGCATGAACGTCATCCTGGTGCGATTACCATGGCTGAGGAATCAACCTCATGGCCAATGGTTTCACGACCCATTTATTTGGGTGGTTTGGGCTTTACCATGAAATGGAATATGGGTTGGATGAATGATACGCTTGCTTACTTTGAAAATGAGCCAATTCACCGTCAATACCATCATCATCAACTGACTTTCTCATTGGTGTATGCACATACTGAAAACTTCATTCTACCATTTTCCCATGATGAAATAGTRCATGGTAAAGGCTCYATGCCAGARAAAATGCCTGGTGATGATTGGCAGAAGTTTGCCAACTTACGCCTKCTTTAYGSYTATATGATGACCCATCCAGGTAAAAAATTGCAAATGATGGGTATGGAATTTGGGCAGTGGCCAGAATGGAGTGAGGATGTCTCTCTTGCATGGGATCAATCCAATTTTATGCCGCATCGAGGCTTGCAATTGATGATGCGGGATATGAATCATTTGTATCAAAAAACACCAGCTTTATATGAGGTTGATTTTGATAGCCATGGTTTTGAATGGCTGGATTGTGATGATGCASAGCAATCRTTGTTAAGTTATGCGCGYCGAGATAAAMATGGYGGTACGGTTTTTGTRATYTTRAATTTAACACCYGTGCCGCGTAATGATTATCGAYTGGGTGTGTTTGAAGCAGGYTTKTATSAGGAARTRATGAATACAGATGCTGCTRCRTATGGYGGRTCAGATATAGGCAAYMAAGAGGGYGTAKYAAGTCAGCCYRTRYCWGCAATGGGYAAAGAGCATTCSTTATCTATTCATTTGCCACCGCTTTCATGTTTGGTATTCGCTCTCAAAACATAACAAAAGCATTGTTTTGTTTAAGTGCATTGAATGGCAGACATTTGTTCATTAGACCACGATAAAGCTTGTGTATAAAGGTTCATCAGATCCTTTATGTGCAACGCGTCATATTTGGCTGTTAAACTTATGGTTTTGTCCAATTCACTACGTTCTAGAGACTTGGCTATATGCAGCTTATAGGACATTGGCGCATCATCACTTAATAGCGCATCTCGCACAGTGCTTGGCAAAGCTATTTCTGAAATTGCTTCAGACATTGGTTTATCCAATAGGGCATCCAATACAGAAAACATCCCTAACAAGAAGTCATCTTCAGATTCGCCTGTATTAAGGAATTTTGCAATCGACTCCAATAAATAGCCGCGATATAAGGCTGTGCGTATCAATTCAGAAGGTTTTCCCTCACTTAATGATGCCAGTGAGAGCAGTGATAACCAACGCCGAGTATTGTTTAACCCCAAAAGAACAAGTGCGCGTTCAATTGACTCAACTTCACTACGCATACCAAAAGATGCAGAATTAATATATTTCAACAGTCTGTATGACAAGCTCACATCTTGTTTTACTACTTTTTGTATATCAGCGACGACAGTGGCAGTCATAACTTGTTGCAGAGCTTGTAAGATAGCAATTTTTGAGTCTGCCATGGTCTTGCTGTTTACAATATCAGGCTTGCAGAAATAATAGCCTTGAAAATATTCAAATCCCAAGGCATATGCCTTTTCATAATCGGCAAGTGTTTCAACTTTTTCAGCCAAAAGTGTTGCATTAAATTTACGCAATATTTTTACATCTGCGTCTAAATCTTTAACAAAGGGTAAATCGACTTTAATAACATCTGCCAGCTCAAGTAAGGGGTCCAAATGAGGCGCATAAATAACATCGTCCAGAATAATCTTATAACCCTTTGCTTTTAAAGCTTTRCAGGCGTTRATGACTTCAGMAGTMACTGGRACMGAYTCTAASACTTCGATRCCGACTCTAYCTGCGGGYARYAGATCAATCATGCCGCTYAGYAAAAAGCTTTCAGAGGCATTGATRTTAACAGGTTTGTTACCTGCTAAAGTGTCCAAACCAATATCCATCAAGGCTCCAACCAATACCTTGGCAGTCATGCAATCACCGTCATCAAGAAACTTGTTATCAGCGCTTCGAAATAGAAGYTCATAAGAGSTAACATTRTTATTTCTATCAAARATAGCTTGTCGCCCAATAAATACATCCTGCATAGATACCACCTATTCAACCAACGGATTGCTGAAAATRCGMAGTTTAATAACTATATTAAANRTWGGCTATCGCATGAATATGCKRYTTTRARCNCMGYWTYGTAKATGAGYAGTYGWAAYYGTGAAATAATCTGAAAARCAAGGCTTRCTGTGCTAGCATAATGARCATGGTACCTTTTATTGAAATAGAGCATCAARGCTCCGTTGTTTTTACCATGTTCCTTATYTTTTTYGGYGCRGCYATTTTGGCGACRYTGGCAYTSTATGCGCGGCAAGCYATTTTGGTGAGTTATATTGCGTTGGGTGTGTTGTTGGGYCCTATGGTGCTGGATTGGGTTGATAATGCACTTTTGGTCAAACAAATTTCAGATATTGGTATTATGTTCTTGTTGTTTTTACTCGGTATGAATCTACCGCCACAGAAATTAAAACAACTGCTTCGTGAAACAACACTCACTACCTTAATAAGTGCCATACTCCTTATGCTTGTAGGTTTTATTGTGGCTTTTTCTTTTGGGTTTTCATGGTTTGAATCGTTGGTCATTGGTGTTGCAATGACTTTCTCAAGTACGATTATTGGTCTAAAATTATTGCCAACAACCGTCTTGCATCACCTTAGAACAGGTGAGGTAATGATCAGTATTTTATTGCTACAAGATGTGTTGGCAATTGCTGTACTGATTATGTTGCAAATGTCCCATGCTGCAACAGGTGGGGGCATATCACTGCTGCCAATATTGCTTCCGCTTTTGTGGCTGCCTGGCTTGTTTATTTTGGCTTACGCTATAGAGCGATTAATTTTAAAAAGATTGATTCAACGCTTTGATCAATTTCAAGAATATATGTTTCTATTGGCTATTGGCTGGTGTTTGGCGATGGCTCAATTAGCCTATACAGTTGGTTTATCGTATGAGATAGGTGCCTTTATTGCAGGYGTAGCTTTGGCACATCACCCTGTGTCTATGTTTCTTGTAGAGCGTTTAAAACCATTGCGTGATTTTTTCTTAATTATGTTTTTCTTTACCATTGGTGCAGGTTTTACTCTAGCAAATATTGGCCCTATTATTATTCCTGCATTGATACTTKCAGGCATTGCTTTATCTTTAAAACCTTGGTTATTTTCACGATTATTAAAATATTCAGGGGAAGAGCCAGAAAGAGCCAAAGAAGTAGGTATGCGTTTGGGGCAAATGTCTGAGTTTTCATTATTGATTGCTATGTTGGCGGTGGAATTGACTGTCATTGGTAGTCATGCCAGCGATTTAATCCAATTGGCAACGGTCATCACACTGATGATTTCGCCTTATTTGATTATGACCCGTTATCCAAGTCCTATGGCAATATCTGATAAGTTGCGGCGGGATTAAATCCAATGACTGAATGAAAAAACATCTAATTTAGTGCTGTTTCATATCGGGAGGTTGACTTCATCTACAGTGATTCAATAATTGACTTCGAAAAAAGGTTGAATATCGTATAACTTATGAAGTTTCGGTGGTATGGACGTAACCAAGTAAGTATAGGCGGCATATGCCAGTTTAAAGTTTAGCGTTATTTTTCGGGGGGGCTATGATTTTTTACAGAAGTATTTTAGGACTGCCCCAGCTATTATTGATAAGCTTTTTACTATTGACTGGTTTGTTTGTTGCCTCTAGTCCGAAAGTGGCATTTGGAGAAGGGTTGGATGATGACTGGGCTAAATACGTGGGTGCTTAGCCAGCGGGTTCTTGGAGAAGATGATGGCTGGTGCGCTTTAACTGTCTACACTAGTAGTAAAATGATGGTTGATACGGTTTATGGTAGACAAACGAAGCACAATCAGCATGAATCTCAATTAGATTTCACTAATGGATAAAAATTTATTTTTGAGCGTTTCCCATAACTCTTTTGAAAGATTCTCTAAATCACCGCTTTGAATGGATATGCATAAGAGCGTTTAAAGCCTGAAACTATATATAGGCTCTAATAAGCAGATATACAAACTAATTTACAGTCTCAGTACTTCGTCTTCGTGAAACACTTATAATACCTT
Organism: Pseudomonadota bacterium; assembly: GCA_002401635.1. Lineage (GTDB taxonomy): Bacteria > Pseudomonadota > Zetaproteobacteria > Mariprofundales > Mariprofundaceae. Next base: position 1,786 of record NVTQ01000043.1, on the reverse strand, counting down.
GGCTAAAAAGAAAACTAAAAATAAGTAATAAATAAAAAGTAAATCGACCTTCCTTTTCATCAGCTATGCGATCAGCTGCGCGCTTCACCATCATTTCTTCATGCCCTTGAAGTCGCGTATCTATATTTGCATTTATTGTTTGAACAATGTTTCTGAAATCGGTTGATCTTGTGGAATCAGTGACACACTCTAGACGGTCGTTATTTGAAAAACCATTGTAGACAAGACATAATTCATTGATATATTTTTTAAACTTTGTGTATTCGGACTTTTTTAAAGACATAAAGTAAACCTGGTCAATAGACAGATTGCCGCCGTATTTACTACGGAACCTTTCGACCTCACTACGGAGCCTCTCGGCCAACTTAGAGTTCTTTGTGAACAGAATAAATTTTTTCAACTCTGGCTTTTCCTTCAGTTCCTGAATAGCTTCCCGTCGTTGATTTAACGAAAGCACTACCTCACTTTCACTAATCTCATGATTACCACCGAATATCTCAGGTATCTGAATAGTAAGGTTGGGCTGTTCAAGTATTAGGAATAGACCTAGTGAAAAGCATATCATCATTAGGAATAGGCGATAAATTATATCGAATAGCTTTTTTATAATAGACATCTCATTCTCCCTAAACTTAATGAGCCTTCATGATTGTAAATTGCAACTCTGATAGGACTGTTAGATTAATACAAGCCATAGAGACAATGCCACTAGAGAAAAACTACCACCTATCCTTTGATTGACGCAAGTGGGTGAAAACAGCCAAAGCATTCGCGTCTATATGCTGTGCTTTGGCGTAACGATGCATAAAAACATCATCCAGTGGACGTAGGAATGGATTGGTGGCTTTCTCCAGAGCTATATTGGATGGAATGGTAGGCTGCTTTTTCATGCGTGCTTGTGTGTCACGGTGAATGCGGCTTTCTAGCTCCTTATTATCAGCGTCAACATTACGCGCAAAACGAAGATTTGGTAAGGTATATTCATGGGCACAATAGACTTGCGTAGTATCAGCTAACGCAGCAAGCTTTTGTAGGCTTTGCCACATTTGTTCGGGAGAGCCTTCAAACAAGCGTCCGCAGCCAGCACCAAACAATGCATCACCACAAAAAAGCGCATCATCAATCACATAAGCAATATGCCCCAATGTATGTCCGCTTACATCCAATACCTGAATATCGAGCCCATCAAGCTTGGGAAATACTTTTTCTGAAACCTGCGTATCAATATATGGAATACGTGCCGCATCGTCAGCCGCACCAACCACCATACAATTCCAGCGTTGTTTGAGTGCTTTATTGCCATCGGTATGATCCCAATGATGATGGGTGTTTAAAATATGGGTTAATGGTTTACCCAAATTTTCACAAGCCTGATTCACTATGCTGGCATCGGCGGGGTCAACCACTGCCAAAACATCACTATTTTTTGCCTCAATAAGATAGATATAATTATCATTGAGGGCAGGGAATTGATGCACCGTAAAGTGTTGATGTTGATAAGACCACATAGCAGGCTATGCTACCCCAAATTGAAAACAGATTGAAGGGCACCTCGAAAAAAATAGTTGTTTTGCCAAGCTTGTTTTTTTCACCCTTGGCAGGGCTGGATGAAAAGTGAAATAGCCAAGCTATTGCTCATTTTATCACGCCTTACCATAAACGAAAATCAACGGCGTTTGACTCGCATAAGGTTTTTTGAGGTACCCTGAAGATGAAACCATGTAAATAATTTATGCTCCTGTAAGTTGTTAATAAAAAAGGTAAAGGTAGTTATGTCAGACGGTTC
>NVTQ01000042.1 GCA_002401635.1 Pseudomonadota bacterium | reverse complement strand
GAATCAAACGCCCTACCCCCTGCCGCAATACTGCAATCGCCTCGGGCAATTGAATGTCCATAAAACCATTACCGCCTTTTTTCTCACAATGGGCAATACGTGCTTGCAACAGTGGATCACTCGGTGGTGCAAAGGGCACCTTATCCACAATAACCATGGATAAAGTTTCACCTGGTACATCCACGCCTTCCCAAAAGCTTCGTGTGCCGCATAAAATAGAATGTGTATCTTCTCGAAATTGCTCAAGAATTGCATCACGGCTGCCACTTTTTCCTTGAATCAATACAGGCCATTGCAGGCGTTTACTCAAGCCCTCACCGATATGATTTAGCATGTACCATGATGTAAACAATACAAATGCGCGCCCTTGTGATGCATTCAATAGTGTCACCATTTCTTCTAACAATGCATCTTTGCCTGCATCACTGCGCGGATCGGGCAAATGGCGCGGTAAATAGGTTAAAGCCTGTTGTTCATAATCAAAGGGTGAAACATGAAAGACCTCTTGGGCATCTTCCAGCCCCAAACGTTCACGTGCATAATCAAAGCGCCCTGATACCCGTAATGTCGCTGAAAGCAGCACAAAAGCCGCAGGTCGCGTCCACAAATGCTCATGCAAAACAGGACCTGTTTCTACAGGAGCCAACACATGCCGCCTAAACTCGCCCTCCCCTTCACTCCAAGCCACAAAACCTTCTCCAGGCTTTTGAATCGCCTTCATATCCTGAGCAAATTCTTCGGCTCTTTCTGATATTTTTTGTAAATCTTCACTGCGCTCTGCCCTACTTGCCGCAAAGTCTACCAAGACCTGCCATGCCTCACTTACCTTGGACAAATCTGGTTCAAGCCAAGCATCCAGTAGCTTGCGCCCTGCTTTTAACGCATCTTGTTTAAGCGCATCTTCATCACCCAATTCATCCAACAAACCCTGAAAATCATTAAGCCATGTAATCAAGCGCATACGATTAAGTTGAATGCCAAAGTGCTGACATGCGACATCGGGCAGACTATGTGCCTCATCCAACACATAGGCATCAAACTGTGGCAAGACCTCACCAAAATCACCTGATTTTAATGCTGCATCGGCCAATAACAACGCATGATTTGAGACGACAATATCCGCCTGCATGGCTTTTTCTCTGGCTTTCATAAGTGGACATTTCTTAAATTCAGGGCACTTGGAACCACTACACTGCTCTGCTGTTGCTGTAACCATCGCACCAACACCCTTTTCAAAAACATCAAAGGGTAATGTTGATAAATCACCATCGGTGGTTTTCTCAGACCATTTCAAGACCTTTAACAATGGTTTTTTAGCCCATAAATCAAGGTTTGCCGAGGTTAAGTTCTTCTGCAAACGAAAGGGGCACAAATAATTGCTTCTACCCTTTAACAAAGCAATTTTTCGACGAACACCCATGGCTTTGGTCACCGCAGGAATATCACGATGCACCAATTGATTTTGCAATGAACGTGTATGGGTAGAAATCAGCACTTTACCATCCAAACGCAATGCAGGAACCAAATAAGCCAGTGTTTTACCCGTGCCTGTTTCAGCTTCTGCAAGCAATACACCACCACTCTCAAAGCTATCCGCAATTTCACCCGCTAGTTTTATTTGCTCTTCACGATGCATATAACCCGCAAGCCCCGTGGCTAATGGAGAGTCTGAAGAAAAGTCATTTTTTATTTGGCTAGAAAAAGGTTGTTGGCTCACATCGCGAATCGTGAATCATCTTGTTTGATATGCAAGCCTCGAATGTTTTAGGCGCGTGGTAGTTGCATATGATAACGCCATGTAATCAGCCGCACACCCGTTGTCATCACCATAAGCATAAAGAATACCCAAAAGTTACTTGCCTCAATATATATCAACAAAAGATAAGCCAGCGCACCGATTAAACTTGCCGATGCATAAATTTCTTTATTAAGAATAAATTAAAACGGAATATTCACTTGAGCATTCAGTACTCTTGAAATATATGAGCTATTACCTTTAGAAAACCCTACTTTTATTTCCGCTGTGATTCCCTGATTATTTTGATATTGTAAACCTAGTTTTGTTGTACTTATATTTGTTGGAATACTATTAATACCTAGCGAATAGGCAGTACTTGCTGCATTGGAAAAAAAGAGGCCCTGCGTGGTAGAAACATTATTGCTTTGCATATACTCGGTCTCAATAAGTGGCGTAAATACACCTGTAGATGTGAGAATGTCATAAGAAGCTGTGGCACCTCCAACTATCGAAATGGCGTTGAATTTCATCGTATTGTAGCTTAATAATCGGGTGCTATTTCCGCTTTCATTATATGAACCCAGTGTTGAATACAGGAAATCTCCACGCACAAAAGGTTTGAAGTTTATAGCGGACATTTTGACAGCTGTGCTTAAAGCGAGTGAGCCAAAATATGAGTTTGCAGTACGATCACCATTCACAAAAACACTGTCTGTGGACTCCCAACGCTGGTTGTTAAGCGCACTTCTTCCATATCCTAACCAACCATCAATGAAAGTATTATTCATTGGATTATAGCTGGCATAAAGTGAAACAGAGGGCGTTGTGGTCTTTGTTTTCGTACCCTGAACACCTATCTTTGTAGTGTCCCAGCCAAAACCTGCAACAGCTCCTATAATCAAGCTGTTTTTTAACAAATGATCTATGCCAATAGAGAGACTTCCCGATGTGAAGCGGTTGTTGGATACGCCTTCTGCATTGATAGACCCATAACTCAAATCACCGCCAAACCACAAACCTGCTACTTTATGCTCACCTTCTACATTGACAGCCAATGCTACTGGTAAGTCTGAACTGTTTGATGCTAACAAATAAGATTCTGGTGCATACAAAGCTTCCTGAATGGTTGTTGGAGTCATAAGCTGGCTGCTATAGGAGGAGCCAGTAGTAAAACCTGAATGCAATCGTTGTAGACGAGATAAGAGACTACTGTTCTGAGCCTTCACAAAATGCTGAATAGATAAAATCTGCCCAGCTATTTGCCCCTGTACATTTGCGTCCAAAGCAGGGTTAGAAGTAGTAGAAGAAACATAAGTAAAGAGACCCACACTTGTAGCAGTTCCTACTCCTGTAGTAACAGCTACATTCTTCCCCCCTGCTGTGCCTGCAGGGGTTGTGGCCGTAATACTTGTCGCACTGACTACTACAAACCCCGTGGCAGCAGCCCCGCCTATGGTGACGGCTGTAGTTCCAGTAAAGTTGGTTCCAGTAATAGTAACATTAGTACCTCCTGCTACTGGTCCACTGGCTGGAGTGATACTGGCAATAGTGGGTAGAAGGGCTACTGCATAAGCGGATAATGAAAAAAAAGTAATGAYCATCATGGTCATGATTTTTAGTGAACCCATCATTACATTGTGCTGATTTTTCCGAAGTTTTTTAAACATTATATTCCCTCTCTATCCCTTATATGACTCCACGTTAATCATGAGTATATGTAAAAGATATAAAAAAAATATGTATAGCATAAATATGCTATATGCAAAAAAGAACACTTTTCACTAAACTAAAAATATTTCGGCGCATCCTACATGGTGAAATTTTGATAAGGGTGTAAACTACTCGCCACTGTCTTGGAGGGCATTCTATGAGCAGCAACACACAATCAACAACACCATTTGAAGGRCAAAAACCAGGCACATCAGGTTTRCGRAAAAAGGTTAARGTATTCCAACARGCTGGATATTTGGAAAACTTTGTACAATCTGTRTTTGATAGTATTGGTGATTTTCAAGGGCAAACCCTTGTTGTTGGTGGTGATGGTCGTTACTTCAATCCAGAGGCCATCCAAATCATTATCAATATGGCTGCTGCCAATGGTTTTGCTCGTGTACTTGTTGGGCAACATGGCATTCTTTCTACCCCAGCCGCCTCATGTGTAATTCGTAAATACCAAGCATTTGGTGGGCTTATTCTTTCTGCAAGCCACAACCCTGCTGGCCCAGATGAAGATTTTGGTATCAAATATAATATTGGCAATGGCGGCCCTGCCCCTGAAAAAATTACCGATGCTATTTATGCCAAAACACAAACCATCAGCAGCTATAAAATATTAACATCACCCATACAGGTTGATTTAAACCATATCGCCACCTCGAAAATTGGCAGCATGCATGTTGAAGTCATTGATTCGGTGAGTGATTATGCGGAATTGATGCAATCACTGTTTGATTTTGATGCCATTCGYAAGCTRCTCGCCTCYGATTTCCGYATGTGTTTTGATGCCATGCATGCTGTGACAGGCTCTTATGCYAAAATTATCCTACAAGACATGTTGGGSGCATCTGCTGAYAGCCTGATTAATTGCACCCCACTTGAAGAYTTTGGTGGTGGGCATCCCGATCCAAATTTRACYTACGCCAAAGAGCTTGTRGATATWKTRTATGGCGARAATGCRCCYGATTTCGGTGCAGCATCYGATGGWGATGGTGATCGCAATATGATTCTTGGYAAACACTTYTTTGTKACACCSAGTGATTCWTTGGCRATTWTRGCTGCCAACGCCAAAACTGTACCTGCATATAAGAATGGTATTGCTGGTATCGCACGCTCTATGCCGACCAGTGGTGCTGCCGACCGTGTGGCAGAGGCATTGGGTTTGGATTGTTATGAAACCCCAACAGGCTGGAAATTCTTTGGCAATTTAATGGATGCCGATAAAGTTACGCTGTGTGGTGAAGAATCCTTTGGTACAGGCTCCAATCATGTGCGTGAAAAAGACGGGCTTTGGGCAGTATTATTTTGGTTAAATATTCTCGCAGTGCGCGGTGAATCCGTTGAAGATATTGTCACTGAACATTGGAAAAAATTTGGTCGAAATTATTATTCTCGCCATGATTATGAGGCTGTACCAACAGATGCAGCCAATCAGGTCATGCAGCATGTTCGCGATCAATTTAAAAGCTTACAAGGCAGTATGTTGGCTGGTCGTAAGGTTCAAACCTGTGATGATTTCTCTTATACAGACCCCATTGACCAAAGTGTGAGCAGCAATCAAGGCATTCGCATTCTATTTGAAGATGGTTCACGTATTATTTTTCGTTTATCAGGTACAGGTACGGAAGGCGCAACCATTCGCCTTTATTTGGAATCTTTTGAAGCGGATACAAACAAACAAAACATGGATGCCCAAGATGCCTTGGCAGAGCTTATCGAAGCATCTGAAAGCATTTCAAAACTACAACATTTTACAAACCGAAATAAACCTACAGTTATCACCTAAGCCATGGAAGCAACACCAACAGCCATTCGAAACTGCCCCGATAAAGGCTATTTAGAAATTGATTGGAACAATGGGCGCACCATCACCTATCTCTATGAGGATTTGCGTGTGTTGTGTCCATGCGCCGATTGCCGTGCTCATGCACCTGCCAAAGTGATTACTGGCAAAGAAGATGTTAAAATTACCCATATCGAATTAGCGGGAAACTACGCCATTCGCCTTGAATTTGATGATGGACATGGCACTGGATTATACACTTTTACGCAGATGTATGACGGTGAGTTTAACCGCTAAAAAGCGACAAGGGAAACTCTGAATAAGTCTTTGTAGGCGCAAAATGAAAGTGTCCGCTTTTAGCAAAATAGAAATGTCCCCATTAGAGTTTGATTTTTTTTTAGGGGGGGGCAAATGAAAGCGGATCTATTGCATATGAGCGAGCAGGAACAGTCACGCACGGAAGTCATTTGTCTCTACGTGGAAGATTATATAAAGCAACACGTAGCGGTAAAACGCATGAAGTTGGATAGTCGACAAGCTCGGCGTTTAGCTAAAGATTATCGACTGCATGGCGCAAAAGCGGACATTTCTACTTTGCGTTGACACAAAATATTCTTCATCTGAACCAAGAAARCATAGAGACCTTTGGTATGATGCTGTTCAGAGGCTCTCCTTCTTAGAAAATGAATGGCAAAAAGAACCTAATACAAAAGTGCCCGAAGTCTATGAAGGTCAAACCATAACTTTAAAAGGGTTTGTGTGGCGGGACGTATTCCCAGATCCTCCAAATTATGAGTCCTTTGAAACAGATAAGGTGGAAACGCTAGTTCTTCCCGAATCTGTTTGCCTCTTTACTAATAGCTTCGAAATCGAAGATACAATAAGAACTGAAAAGCTTAAGAAGCTACAGTTATGCGTAGATTCTGAGTTTTACAATGCAAACAGAAACATTAATTTAACTTCGTTAAAATGCTTGAAAAATGGCATGTTACAAAAAGATAAATGACAAAATATATCGAAATATAAACTTTATCCCACTAGTGTCCGACGAAAGTCGCATATCGTCATACCCAACTTGATTGGGTATCCAGAAAACCTTGCAAACAATGGATTCCCGCCTGAATGTGAATTGCGAAGCAAGAGAAACCGCCCTGGGGTGTCGCGGAAATGACGCAAAGAATGAAATGTTATTTCCTATCTCATAACATCGTGCTGCAAAGAAACCCTTTATGGCATAAAGAGTTGGAAACAAAGCATCGAACTTTCGTCGGACAGTTGTGACTTTATCCATAGAAAGCGCATAAATTTACCTGATTACGCATTAACTACAGCCAAATACTTTCGATTGGTATAGACTAATGATGCAGCTTCAACTGGAGGTAACATTATGAAAAACAAGGTACAATTCCAGAAAGGATACAGCTTGATAGAGTTCATGAATGAGTATGGTTCAGAAGAGCAATGCCGTCAAACCCTGTTTCAGTGGCGGTGGCCTGGCGGTTTTCACTGTTCGGAGTGTGGCAGCGAGAAATATTGCACGCTGAAGAAGCGCCCGATTTACCAATGCAACAACTGCCATCACCAAACATCCCTTACTAGCGGGACGATATTCGCCGCCACAAAACTAGATTTAACCATATGGTTTCTGGCTATTCATTTGATTACGCAGGCAAAAACAGGCATTTCGGCAATGGAGCTACATCGTCAGCTTGGTGTGACATACAATACAGCATGGGGTATCAAGCAGAAAATTATGCAGGTGATGAAAGAGCGTGATGATGGCAAATGTTTAACGGGAGTCATTCAGTTGGATGATGTCTATTGGGGTGGTGAACGTCATGGTGGTAAACGAGGTAGGGGATCGGCTGATAAAACACCCTTTGTTGCCGCTGTTTCGGTGAATGAAGACGGTCACCCAATCGCTATGAATATGAATGTAGTCAATGGTTTCCGATCCAGAGAGATTGCATCATGGGCGAAGAAACACCTGAGTGCTGATAGTCATGTTGTCTCTGATGGTTTGGCCTGTTTCAATGCAGTGACAGAAGCTGGTTGCCAACACACCAGAATTGTCACTGGAGGTGGTGCAGAGTGTGTAACGATTGAAGCCTTCACATGGGTAAATACAATGATTGGAAATGTGAAGAATGCTCTCGTAGGAACTTATCATGCCATTGACCACAAGCATTTACCCCGTTACTTGGCAGAGTTCTGTTATCGCTTCAATAGACGCTTCGAACTACAAGATATGTTGCCACGTTTGGCCTATATTGCACTTCGAACTCCGCCCATGCCTATGAGGCTGTTAAAAATGGCTGAGGTTCATGGGTAATCAGGTAAATTTATATTTTATACAATTTAGCTAAGCCCTTCCAAAGTCTGTTGCAAACTTAGCAATCCACTCACTTGCAGCATCTTCCGAAGATAATGAGCGCCCTTCTTCTATGGCTTTTCTACGATAATCTTCAATATGACAAACCTGCTCGATCATACGCGCTCGAAATCGCGAATCTTCGTCAATAAAATGTACGCCAACCTCAAAACTTTCACCCTTATCTCGTTGCCAACAAACCACACATAATGCTTCAAAGGGCGGCTGGACATGCGGTATTTTAATACTTAATGCACTGCCTTGTTCAAAGATAACATTGGTATAAAAAGATATACCACCCTTACCAATGTCTGACATGGAAATATCTTCCAAAACATCATTTGATTGGGGAGATATATGAATGGCTACATTCACAGGGTGTCGAATAAACTGTCGGCGTTCATTCATGGTTTCAATGATTACCCCAACATTTCCAGCATACGTTGCCCCAACAGTGTTGGATTATGCTCAATCGCTACTCCCGCAGCTTTTAATGCCGTATATTTGGCTTCGGCTGTGCCTTTACCACCTGAAATAATCGCACCAGCGTGCCCCATACGTTTGCCCGTTGGCGCTGTTGCACCTGCAATAAATGCTGTCACAGGTTTCGATACATGGTGCTTAATATATTCAGCTGCATGCTCTTCATCAGCACCGCCAATCTCACCAATCATCACCACACCTTCGGTCTGCTCATCTGCTTCAAATAGCTTTAAGGCATCAATAAAGTCCATGCCATGAATCGGGTCACCGCCCATGCCAATACAGGTGGATTGACCAAGCCCTGTACGGGTAAGTTGATCCACTGCTTCATACGTCAAGGTTCCAGAGCGAGAGATTACACCCACACGCCCAGGTTTATGAATATGCGCAGGCATAATGCCGATTTTTGCTTCACCTGGCGTGATAATACCAGGGCAATTTGGTCCAATGAGTACCGAATCACTATGTTTCAGTTTCTCTTTTACGTTTAACATATCCAATACAGGAATACCTTCGGTAATGCATACAATCAACCCCAAACCAGCATCCGCAGCTTCAATAATGGCAGCAGCAGCAAAACGTGGTGGTACAAAAATCACTGTCGCTTCGGCTCCCTCTTCTTTGACTGCATCGGCTACCGTATCAAACACAGGTTTGCCAAGGTGAACTTGCCCACCTTTCTTGGGGGTAACCCCGCCGACGAATGTTGTGCCATACGCCACCATTTGCTCGGAATGAAATGAGCCTTGTTTGCCCGTAAAACCCTGACAAATCACACGGGTGTTTTTATTCAATAATACGCTCACAATAATTTCTCCACCAAAGTATCTGCTTGCATATAAACAACTTTACCTTGCTCAAATACTACAATTTTATTATTTGTTTGTTTTGCTTTCTCAATGGCTTTTAAGCGCGCCCGTTTCATAGCGATGCGTGCATTCTGAAAGTCTGGATCCTGTAATAAATCTTTATTCGGCAACTTCATCACGACTCCCTTCATCCAACAAACGAATATCAGCACTGGATGTGTCATAAACAGCCCATTCATCAACAATGGGTTGATAAAACGCATGAAAATTATCTTTGCCCTTTTGAAACCTTCTTGCAATCACATCATCTGGAACAAAGTGCCCTCCCTGTAACACCCGCTGTTGCACACGTGCTTGAGCAAATGCCACATTAGGAAGCTGGAGGAAAAACAATTTTATCGCATAACCTAAATTCTGCCACTGCTTGATTGAACGAATATATGCTCTACCACTTAGCGTCGTCTCAAATGCAAAACTTTCACCCTTCTTTACATGCGATTTTATTTGCTTAATCATCAAACGCGCTGCTTCCATGGCTACCAGTTCCGAGCGAAATGGACTAATGCCCGCCGCAATTAAATCTGCATTTACAAACATAGGGCAACTTGCCTCATGCGGTAAAAACTCTGTCGCAAATGTCGTTTTCCCTGCGCCATTTGGGCCAGCAATAATGATGATTTTCTTACTCACCTATCACCTTCACCGCAATACTCGCCGCCTCATCCAAATCATCTGCCCAATACACATCCAAACCAGCATCTTTAATCAATTTCTGCCCTGCTTCTTCATTGGTTCCGACCAAACGCATGACCACAGGCACACTCATCGGGTGTGTTTTAATCGCTTCAAGCAAGCCTTGCGCAATAATATCACAACGCACAATGCCGCCGAAAATATTCACCAATACTGCTTTCACATGTTTATCTGAAAAGAGTAATTTAAAGGCTTCTGTGACTGCGGGAACTGTCACCCCGCCCCCAACATCCAAGAAGTTCGCAGGCTCTTCACCTTTCATGTGAATCATATCCATCGTAGCCATCGCCAAGCCTGCACCATTGACCATGCAACCAATATTACCATCCAATTGAATATAATTTAGACCAAACTGTGCTGCTTCAATCTCACGTGGATCTTCCTCAGATAAATCACGCATCGCCACAATCGCTTCCTGTCGATACAAAGCATTATCATCGGCTACAAACTTGGCATCCAATGCCACCAAATCGCCCGAACCCGTCAACACCAAGGGATTCAATTCAAGCATCGCTGCATCGCTCTCCACAAAGAGCTGATACAATTTCCGTACCAAACCATCAAACTGTGTTACTGCATCACCATGCAGACCTAAAAATGATGCCATCTTGCCTGTATCGCATGTATTGATGTCTCGAATGGGAAATGTGGCTATTTTTTCAGGTTGATTCGCTGCGACTTCTTCAATATCCATACCACCAGCAGGACTCACCACAAACGACACACATTCCGATTCTCTATCCACCAACAAAGAAAGGTAAAATTCACTGGCAATATCCAAGCCTTCTTCGATATACACCTTGCCCACTTCTTTGCCTGCCGCACCTGTTTGTTTGGTTACCAATACAGAACCAAGCAAGGCGTTCGCAGCGGCTTTGACCTCATCCAACGATTTGCAAATACGCACACCACCCGCTTTTCCGCGTCCACCAGCATGGATTTGTGCTTTAACCACCCAAAGCGAGCCACCCAAGCTTTGTGCGGCTTGTACAGCCGCATCTTCCGTCAATGCCAAGTGCCCATTGGGTACGCTTACGGCAAAGGACTTTAAGATTTCTTTTGCCTGATATTCATGAATATTCACTTAAGCTACTCCCAGCAATACTTTTTCTTTATTCATAATGCGTCCAACACCTCAACACATGCACCACTCTCTTATCCACATCTATCGCATACACCAAACGATGCTTAATACTGATTCGTCGGGAATAAAAGCCTTTCAAATTACCGACCAGTGGTTCATAACGAGGCGGTATCGTAAAAGGATCGTGTTGCAACAACACCAGTAACACTTTTAGCTTCTTTGCCAAACCAGCTTGTTTGATGTGTTGTACATCCTTTATAGCCTGCTTGGAAAGAATCACTTCCCAACTCAAAGATCAATATCCTTTAACGCCACACCATCAGATAAGCTTTCTTGCGATGCCTGATGAATCGAGTCCACAAGCCCTGAAAACTGATTCAAATAAAGTGTTTCTTCAACCGCACGCCAGTCTTCTTCGCCAAGTACAATAAAGTTTTCACCATGTCGTCGTTTCACACGCAACACTTCATGATTAGAGATGCACTCATCCACTTTTGCTTTCAATGTCTGACGAAATTCATTGGCTGTTGTTTCAATCATACATCACCTCCGTGAATCAACATCAAACAGTACCGCAATATCGTACTGCTTACAACTAGAACACCCTCAAAGCATCAACTTGTTTCACCAATTCTTTTACAGACTGTAATGAAGCATTCATGGCGGCTTTTTCATCCTTGGTTAAATCCAATTCCACCACAGATTGCAAACCTCCACCGCCCAAACGGCATGGTACACCCATATAATAGCCATCCACGCCATACTCACCATCCAAATAAACAGCACATGACAATACGCGCCCTTTATCTTTTAAAATCGCTTCTGCCATTTCCACCACAGCTGCGCCAGGCGCATAAAATGCCGAGCCTGTCTTTAATAGTTCCACAATCTCTGCACCACCTTGTGCGGTACGCTCGCAAATCGCAGTTATATCCTCTTTTGACATCATTTCGGTAATCGGAATACCTGCCACCGTCGCATAACGCGGCAGCGGAACCATGGTGTCACCATGCCCACCCAGCACAAATGCTGACACATCGGTAATGGACACTTTTAATTTCTCGGCAATAAATGAGCGCATTCGAGCTGAATCAAGCACCCCAGCCATACCAATCACACGTTCGCGTGGAAAGCCTGATACCTGCTTGGCAGTGTAAACCATTGCATCCAAGGGGTTGGTCACCACCAAAATGACACATTCAGGTGAATACGCCACAATCTTTTTCGTGACATCTGCGACAATCTTCACATTCGTTGCCAATAAATCATCGCGCGACATGCCTGGTTTTCTGGCAATGCCAGCCGTGATAATCACCAAATCCGATTCGGCGGTATCTTGGTAATTTTGTGTGCCTGTCACCTGTGCATCATAACCCAAAATTGGGGATGCTTCATACATATCCAAGGCTTTACCCTGCGGCACACCATCTATCACATCGAGTAACACCACATCACCCAATTCCCGTTGTGCTGCCAAAAATGCGGCTGTTGCCCCCACATTTCCCGAACCAACAACGGTCAGTTTTTTTCTCTTAAAATACTTTGCCCGATGAATACCACTTGCCCAACGCATAAACCCTCCTAGTTAATCACCTACAAGCTCAGATGCCACCATAAGCTTGCTTTTATGGGTTGTCGAATATGAAATAGCGACATGACACAAACAACCACGCAAAAGCCCCAATGGCACAAAAACATACCTGCTATCACGCAGGAAATATGCCAAGCCATTGCCGAGCATGGGGGCAAAGCATGGCTGGTGGGTGGCAGTGTGCGCGATTTATGTTTGCAGCAAMCCAGCAAAGACATTGACCTTGAAATTTATGGCTTAGATGCAGGTAAACTCTTACATGTAGCGCAATCATTGGGRCATACGGAGCAAGTMGGCAAACATTTTGGTGTGATTAAATTATGGCGCGATGGCCATGAGATTGAYTTGGCTTTGCCACGCACAGAAACAAAGACTGCCCAAGGGCACCGTGGTTTTACAGTAACATGCAACCCTCAACTAAACCCTGAAATTGCTTCATCGCGCCGCGATTTTACCATCAATGCCATGATGTTTGACCCGCTCAATGATGAACTCTTAGATTTTCATCATGGGCAAGAAGATTTACAAAATCGTATCTTACGCCATGTTTCCCCCGCTTTTTCAGAAGATCCTTTGCGCGTATTACGTGCCATGCAGTTCGCAGCCCGTTTCAAGCTGACTTTAGCGCCTGAAACAGCCCAATTGTGTACCAGTTTGGTGCCCGAACTGAGCAGCCTTCCTGATTCACGCTTGTGGTGTGAATGGCAAAAATGGACACATGCACCTTACCCTTCTTTTGGACTGCAAGCCCTTAAAGATAGCGGATGTTTGCCTGTTCTTTACCCTGAATTAGAAGCCCTAACCACATGCCCACAAGACCCACGTTGGCATCCAGAAGGTGATGCTTGGGTTCATACCCTGCAAGTCTGCGATCAGGCTGCGCTTATATGCAAGCGTGAAGGATTAAATCCCGAAACCTGTGAACATCTTATATTGGCAGCTTTATGCCATGATTTTGGCAAGCCCATCACCACCTTCACCGATAAAGATGACAATATCCGTTCTCCCAATCATAGCGAAGCGGGTTTTGAACCCACACAGTCATTTCTATCTCATATTGCAGCCCCCAAACGCATCGCAAGCTATGTTCACCCCTTGGTTCACGATCATATTACACATTTATGCGGTGAACCCTCAAAACGAGCCGTTCGTCGCTTGGCACACAGATTAGAGCCTGCATCCATTGAATTATGGGAAATGTTGGTCGAAGCTGATGCTTCGGGTCGTAGCCCCTCACCTGCCTGTCGCCCTGCTTTAGCTTGGCTAGAAAAAGCCCAAGAACTTTCCAACCATACAGAAAAAACACCCGCGATTGTGAATGGGCATATACTCATGGATATGGGCATGGCTTCGGGAAAAGATATGGGCGCATGCATCAAAACTGCCTATGAAGCGCAGCTTGATGGCGAATTCTATGACCTACCATCTGCAAATCAGTGGCTTAAAAACTATTTCAAAGCGCCAGAAAAAAGCTAGTAAAAAAAACGCACTTCCTTAGGTGTTGAAGCGGCTTCCCTAAGCTACGATCGTCTGTTTAAACTACTAAGCAAATAGGAGTACGGAATAATCTAGGTTAGATAGAGTGCAAATGGCAATAAAAAAAGAATCAGGTATTCTTTCAATAGAGTTATAGAAAATGTTAAAAAATAAAATCATCTGCTAGTCTAGAATCCTATTTGGTATGACCCCACTACAAAAGTTGCAAAGGGATGAAAAATGAAGACAACCACCATATCAGCCATACAGGCTATGGAAATACTCGATTCTCGCGGAAATCCTACAGTACGCGTATTCGTGGAACTCAGCGACGGAACAACATCTGTTGCATCTGTCCCATCTGGAGCAAGCACTGGCGAAAACGAAGCAATCGAATTACGTGATGGCGATCCAAGTCGTTATGCGGGCAAGGGCGTACTCCAAGCAATATCTAATGTGAAAGAGAGACTCGCTCCAGCCTTGTTTGGCATGGATCCGTACGAGCAGCCCTTAATTGACCGCACCATGATTGAACTGGATGGAACACCAAACAAATCATCTCTTGGTGCCAATGCAATTTTGGGTGTTTCCATGGCAGTTGCCAGAGCAGCTGCTGTTTCAGCCAATATACCACTTTATCAGTACCTAGGTGGTGTAGGAGCAAGAAGGATCCCAATTCCTTGTATGAATATTCTTAATGGAGGTGAACACGCCGATAACAATGTGGACTTCCAAGAGTTTATGGCTGTTCCACTGGGAGCACCTACTTTCCGAGAAGGTCTTCGGTATGTGGCGGAGACCTTCCATATGCTTAAGAAGATTCTGAAAGATCGTGGGCTTGCTACCAGTGTCGGAGACGAAGGTGGATTTGCACCGAACCTCCACAGTAACGAAGACGCTATAGAAACTATTATTCAAGCTATTGAGAAAGCAGGCTATAAACCTGGTGAAGATATTGCAATCGCAGTAGACAGTGCCGCCAATTCATTCGCTGTCGACATGAAGGGTTCATATGACCTCAAATGGTCAGGATCTGGTAAGATGCAAAGTAGTGATCTTATTACTCTGGCTGAAGAATGGGTGGCGAAGTACCCAATTATTCTTTGGGAAGATCCTTTAGCCGAGGGTGACTGGAGTGGGTTCAGCCAATTTACAGATCGGCTTGGAAAAAAGATCGAGGTTGTTGGTGACGATAACTTTGTTACAAACACTCAATATATTCGTCGAGGCATAGAGGAAGGTACGGCAAACTCATCACTCATTAAGCTGAACCAAATTGGCACTGTATCTGAAGCAATCGAAGCAGTGCGTATGTGTCGCGACGCGGGATGGCGCTATTTTATATCTCATCGTTCTGGAGAAACAGAAGACTCTTTTCTGGCGGATTTCGCGGTTGCCATGGATGGAGGTCATCTAAAAACTGGATCTGCGAGTCGAGGCGAGCGGATTGTAAAATATAATCGTTTGTTGGAAATTGAGCGGGAACTTGGAGAAGCAGCCCTATATTATTGGAAGTAGTTCTTTGCCTAAACGAATAAGAATCGTTACGTATTACAAGTTCCCCAATTACGCATCAAATAACCTTACAAAAAGACTAGGCTATTTGTTTTTGTTTGCCTTTATGCGCATAACCATAAACAATTCACGGCTATGAAATCTTCTAACCTTTTCAACATCAATATGATTACCAAATATGACAAGGCAGGCCCTCGTTATACATCCTATCCAACTGCGCCGATGTTTCACACGGCTATCAATGGTGATGTTTATGCGAAAACCCTGAAAGATGTCGCTCAATCGGATGCGCCTTTATCGTTATATATTCATATCCCATTTTGTAATACGGTATGTTACTACTGTGGTTGCAATAAAATTGTGACCAAAAAATATGAACGCGCCCAACCTTATGTTGATTTGCTTATCAAAGAAATTGATATGGTGGCAGATGCCATGGGCGATACCAAACGCCCTGTTACGCAACTACACTTTGGTGGTGGCACACCAACCTTTTTGAATGACGAACAAATGCGCCAACTTACCGACCATTTACACAAACGATTCAACTTTGTAAGCGATGCAAAAGGTGAATACGGCATTGAAATGGATCCACGCGAATGCASWGARAGYACTGTAAAARTMTTGCGTGAATGTGGYTTTAATCGCATGAGTATGGGYGTKCAGGATTTTGAYCCTATYGTRCAAAARGCAGTRAAYCGTATTCAAAGCAAWGAAGAAACMCTSMRWGTRCTYAAAGATGCTCGCGCCAATGGTTTYACATCCATGAACATTGATTTGATGTATGGTCTGCCCCATCAAACGGTGGAAACCTTTAGCCAAACACTTGATACCATCATTGAATTTTCACCTGACCGCATTGCCCTGTTTAACTATGCACATTTACCCAAGATGTTTATGCCGCAACGCCGTATTGATGAGGCTGCCATTCCAACGCCACAGGTTAAGCTCGATATTCTTGAGCATAGCATCAACAAACTACTGGCTGCTGGTTATGTATTTGTGGGTATGGATCATTTCGCCAAACCCAATGATRAAATGGCTGTGGCACAACGCGAAGGCAATCTTTATCGCAACTTTCAAGGCTACTCCACCCATGCCGATTGTGATTTGATTGGTTTGGGGCTGACATCCATTGGTTATGTAGGCGGAAACTTCTTCCAAAATGCCAAAGAAATGGATGATTATGAAGCTGATATTAATGGCAATCATTTTTCCGTATTTCGCGGTTATCAACTGACCCAAGAAGATCATTTGCGTCGTCATGTGATTATGCGTTTGATGTGTGATTTTTCGTTGGATTACAAGGCATTTGAAGATGAATACCATATTGACTTCAAAGCCCATTTTGCTGATGCCTTGCAAGATTTAAAAGCCATGCAAGATGATCATTTGGTTACCCTCAATGATGATGGCATGCAAGTGCTTACTGCGGGTCGTTTGCTTATTCGCAATATCGCCATGGCATTTGATGAACATTTGCGCAACAAACAGGGTGAAACTAAGTTTTCAAAAGTAATCTAATTTAAGAAATAGGTTATTTTTCATGATTTATTCGAAAAATTACCTATTTTAACAATTATCCTTGTTACTTAAACCTTAACGAGACATCAATTTAATGATGTTTTTTATGAAATAATAAAGCAGTGCCCATCCAAATCACTGCTTAAAATAAAACATACGATCACTACTGTCCGACGAAATTCAGCATAGCGCAAGCCGCAACTGATTCACATGAATTTCTGGTGGCTTTTCAGGTTCTTTTTGCAGGAGTAAATCATA
>NVTQ01000041.1 GCA_002401635.1 Pseudomonadota bacterium | reverse complement strand
GTCGCTGGCTTGAATGCGTTCTTTGGTGCGCCTGCGGGTTATGCAGGAAGTGATAAGGGTGGTCAGCTTACCCAAGCGGTACTTGATTACCCTGATGCAATCATTCTTCTCGATGAGATTGAGAAAGCACATCCAGAGATTTGGGATGCGTTTATGAGTGTGTTTGATGAAGGCATGGTGAAGGACACATCCACGGGTGAGAAGGTCCCATTTAACAAAACCATGATTTTCATGACATCCAACTTGATTCAGCAAGAAGTGAGTAATGAAGAGGCTAGGAATATTGCTCGCACATCAGGTTATTTCCGCCCTGAAATGGTGAATCGTATTGAGCATATTGTGCCATTTAAAACACTGAAAGCAGATACGAAGCTTGATATTATCCGTAAGGTTTTCAAAGAAATTTTGGATAATTACAACGCGCATAATGGTTTAAGCTTGGAGCTTCAAGAATCATGGCTTGAACATTATATGGATGCAGACCTATCCAACGGCGTGCGTGATCTCCAGCGCCGCATCCAGCATGACTTATTTAAGCATGTAAAAAGGACATCAAAAACATAAGCAAGCGGTAGAACTTATAACTACTTATAGGAGCTTATAACTACTTATAGTTATTTCTTGCTATAAGTAGTTATAAGTTGTTATACTTTGTGATAAGAAAAATTATTGAGGTGTTTATGAATCCTATTGCAAATCCTTTTTCTCCTGGAGCTGGAGCGCCGCCACCTGAGTTGGTTGGACGAGATTCTGTTCTTGAACAGGTAAAGGTGTTATTTGGAAGAGTGCAAAAACACAGACCAGAAAAAAGCATTATCATGACAGGTCTTCGAGGCGTTGGAAAAACCGTTTTACTTAATGAAATGGAGCGTATTGCTGATAGCTATTCTTTTAAGTCATTACATATTGAAGCGCATGGCGGCAAGCCTTTAGGGGTTCTTTTAGCACCACATCTACGGACGTTGTTGTTTGAAATTAATCGTTTGGCAGATGCAGGGGATAAGGCTCGAAGAGGGCTGGCTGTTTTAAAAGGCTTTGTTGGAGCGATTCGATTGAAGGCAGGGGATATAGAGCTTGGTCTTGATATAGATTCTGAAATAGGAACGGCAGACAGCGGTGATTTAGAGGTTGATTTACCTAGTCTTTTTGTTGTTGTGGCGGAGGCTGCTAAAGAGCGAAATGTGTGCCTATCTATTTTTATTGATGAGATTCAATATTTAAAACACGATGAGTTAAGCGCGCTTGTCATGGCTATGCATAAGATACAGCAGCGTGGATTACCCTTGGTGCTTGTGGCGGGAGGACTACCCATTCTTACAGGCTTGATTGGCGAATCGAAATCTTATGCGGAGCGTTTGTTTAGCTTTCCCGATATTGGAGCGCTGTCTGAGTCTGATGCGAATAAGGCTTTACAGGACCCAGTGCAGGAAGAAGGTGTAAGATTTGATAAAGCCGCTTTAAAAGAGATTTTCCGATTGACTCAAGGTTATCCATATTTCTTGCAAGAATGGGGTTATCAAGCATGGAATCGAGCAGAATCTTCACCCATTGAACTATCAGTCATTCAAGATGCATCCAAACTTGTTCTACAGCGTTTGGATGAAAACTTTTTTAGAGTTCGTTTTGATCGGCTTACTCCGACAGAAAAGAAGTTTCTTCGCACGATGGCGGAACTGGGTTCTGGTTCTCAACGTACCAGTAGAATTGCTGATTCTTTAGGTGTGGAGATTGGGAGTATCGGGCCAGTCCGAGCTAAATTGATTCATAAAGGCATGGTTTTCAGCCCATCATTTGGTGAACTGGCATTTACAGTTCCTCTTTTTGATGAATATATGAAGCGTATTATGCCTGAATTTCCAGTTGTTGAAGAATAATTTAATAGAATTAAAAGAAGGAGACGTAAAAATAAAATCAACAAAGGTAGTTATGTTGGCAATCGCCGCATCCGTGATATTTTCAGGGTGCGTGATGAAACAAGATTTAGGGCAAGGCATTTCTGTCCGTGATTATGCGGCGGGTGAAAAACCGAGTGCCGAGGTTATTAAAAGCATCGTTTCCAAAGATGCTAAAAAGACCAAGGCGAAGCGTAAAGCTGATCAGACAGATAGGCATGTTGTAGATAAGACGCGCAATGCGCTTGATGACATGGGTTATGCTGTTGGTGATAAACTGCATGATCTATTTGGTTCAACGGGTGGTTCTGAATGGGAGGCTAAATTAATCGATTTCCATTATATGAAGTTGGTAAGCAGAGCTACACAGAAGAAGGGCGATGTAAGCATTCGACTGCATGAGTTGGAAGGCACGCCAATCAAGCACAAAGATAAATCAGCAAAACGGCATTTTGTTACTTATGTAAGCAAAACAGGCAGTCAGTTTACAAGCAGAATAGCGCTTAAAGATCATGGTGTGGTTTTGACGCGATTTGATATTAAGAACGGTACGAACAATGTATTGCGTCCTGATGCTGGCACGTTGATGGTTGTATCCTTTGAAGGCAGAGATGGCGGCACGGTTGACATTGAACGCTTCTTTGGTGACCTAACATCGCCAGTAAATTATATTGTTGGGAATGTTGTCAACAGAAGTCGATACATAGCGCAAAACAATGAAGTGTTTAAGGGCAAGACATTCACTCCGAAAGCAACAACCAAGGTTTGGATAGGCCTGCCTACAGGCAATCATTATGAGCGTGTTTCTATCGAAGGCGGCGGTTATGAAAACCAAGAGGTCTTTGATGATTTTGCCTCGAAAATGAAACACTCACCTTTAAAAATATCTTTGTACGGCATGCCAGTTAAAGTAAATGCTGCGGGCAACATTACGAAACGCGCAAACTTCACATGGAGGTTTGAGCATAAAATAGATGTTTGGGAAGGATTGGTTAAGAAGCACAACCTTGTTACCGCACTCTTTGATAAAGAAGCACCTAAGTTAGTTAAATACAAAGCAACGGTTAGTTATTAAGTTAAGCAAAAGTGATTCATGAAGCAGGACTGGCAATGAAATAAAAAGAATTTATTCGCGCCCCATGCGCATAGCAAAATCTTCGCTATAGACCGAGTTGGCGAATCCTTCTTCATAATCAATATGATCATTTTCAATAAGTTGCTGTAGATGTTGATCAAAGGTTTGGCTGCCATAAAGACTGCTGCCTTCTTCCATTGATTTCGGAATTTCTCGCCAGCGGTTGSTATCTAAAATAAAGTGTCTGAYAACRGARTTGCAAACCATRATTTCGACTGCGGCAATRCGCCCTTTRCCAGATTTYAACGGGATRAGTTTTTGTACAATAAYYGCCCGTAAATTTTCAGAYAAACGTTCACGAATGGCAYCTTGTTCATCCAARCCAAATGCMGACATCATACGTTGCATGGTTCCGATGGCTGTTGTTGCATGCACCGTTGCCATCACAAGATGACCTGTTTCAGAGGCCTGTAGAGCCAATTGAATAACCTCTCGGTCACGTGCTTCACCAGCAACAATAACATCGGGCGCTTCACGCAGTGCGTCTGTGAGGCCTTGTGAATAGTTTTCAACATCACTGCCCAATTGGCGCTGGCATACAGTGCCTTTATGCACTGTTTTATAGTTGAATTCTATAGGGTCTTCAATGGTGATCACATGCACAGGCTTGTTTATAATCATATGGTTAATCATGGCCGCCATGGTTGTGCTTTTTCCCGAGCCCGTGGCTCCAGCCATTAAAATCAAACCATTGCGTGTGTTGTTGCATAAATCACAAATAACAGGGGGTAGATGCAGTGCATCAAAGCTGGGGATTTCTTGTGGTATAATACGCGCCACAATGCCAAAATTATCATGGGTACGCATGATATGAACGCGAAAGTGGGCAACCTTCTCTAAGGAATATTGAAAATCCTCACTTTGAATAGACTCAATATCAATATTACGAGGTACTTGCCGTATCAGGTGTTGGATCATTTCTTTGACGAGCGGTTGCTCTGGAGGCGGAACCTTATCAGGAGAAATAGTTACAACAGAGCCATTGATACGCATGCGAACACGGTCATTTGTGCGGATCATTAAGTCTGATGCTTTGTGTTTGTGTGATGCCAGTAATAGGTCATCAATCATATGCCAATCGCTAGCCATTATATTTTCAAATCCTCGGAGGTGTTGCTAGAAAGCTCATCGATATTGCCCCCATCACCATCACTGCCTTCAAGCTTGGACATTTTTATTTTTAGACGTAAATCATTGATTGCATCGGCATGCACCAGTGCTTCGTCTTCACTAATAACACCATCTTTCCACAATTGGAGTAGGCATTGGTCGAAGGTTTGCATTTTATAGTTTTTGCCGTTGGCCATGGATTCTTTGATTTCAGCAATATCCCATTTTTCAATAAGATCAGAGATGCGTGGTGTATTCATCATAATTTCAACCGCGACTTTGCGTCCACCATCTTGTGTTTTTACCAGMCGTTGTGATAAAATAGCTTTCATRTTCATGGCTAAATTTAGACGTACTTGCGCATGCATTTCTTCTGGRAAAAAGTTTAATACACGTTCCAATGCYTGATTGGCATTGTTGGCATGCAGTGTCGCCATGCAAAGATGACCTGTTTCAGCAAATTCAAGCGCATGCTCCATGGTTTCTCGGTCACGGATTTCTCCCACAAGAATCACATCAGGAGCCTGTCGTAAGGTGTTTTTTAGGGCAGCTTTAAAGCTTGCTGTATCTGTACCTACTTCACGTTGCGTGATGACACTTTTTCTATGTTGATGTACAAACTCAATAGGGTCTTCAATGGTAATAATATGACCTGCTTGATTTCTATTGCGATGGTCAACCATGGCAGCCAATGATGTTGATYTACCAGAGCTGGTTGCGCCGACCAYGATGACCAAGCCACGTTTGGACATAACAATTTCTTTGAAAATATCTGGCAAACCAAGTTCATCAATGGTGGGTATTTCTGTGGTTATTTTACGGATAACCATGCCGACATCACCGCGYTGACGAAAGATATTAACGCGGAAACGCCCCATGCCTTCATAAGATAGGGCTAGGTTCATCTCCATATCATTGGCAAAAGCGACACGYTGYTTTTCGCTCATSGTAGARTTRGCCARTTGTTCGGTTTGAAYKGARCTYAAGGGMGYTTGTTTTAARGGRATRATARGMCCGTTAATRCGATARGATGGWGGCATGCCTGATGTRATATATAAATCCGATGCATYYTGYTTYACCATGACCATTARTARYTGGCGAATAGAAAGYTTTTGYGGTTCGTTAGCACTCATMRTKKTNGATCTCCTGAGAANAGTAACMRYGTGNTTCATMTTATCCGCCAAAYAGYTTTTTGTTTTGAGCTTTTTCTAGYGCMGMTTGTTGGGTTATTTTGCGACTCTTAACCAGTTGYTGAAGGTTCATRTCCARTGTTTGCATGCCTTCGCGTTGYCCTGTTTGCATGACGGATACCATTTGYGGTATTTTATTTTCACGAATTAGGTTTCGAATTGCGGGTGTGCCCAACATAATTTCATGGGCAGCAACACGCCCCGTTCCATCAGCTGTTTTTATCAAGGTTTGTGAAATAACAGCGCGAAGTGATTCAGATAGCATGGCTCGAACCATTTCTTTTTCAGCAGCAGGGAATACATCAATAATACGGTCAATGGTTTTTGGTGCGGATGAYGTATGCAATGTTCCGAATACCATATGACCTGTTTCAGCAGCAGTCAAAGCGAGRCTAATGGTTTCAAGGTCGCGCATTTCRCCSACWAGRATWACATCGGGATCTTCACGCAAGGCACTTTTTAAYGCATTGGCAAAKGAATGRGTATGYGGGCCTTTTTCMCGTTGRGAAACCAAGCAGCTTTTRGATTGGTGGACAAATTCAATGGGGTCTTCAATGGTAAGAATATGACCTTTTTCATTTTCATTGCGGTAATCCATCATCGCAGCAAGTGTGGTGGATTTACCAGAACCAGTAGGGCCTGTTACCAAACAAATACCGCGTGGCATCATGGCAATGTCTTTAAAAATATCGGGGCATTTTAATTGTTCTAGGGTAAATACCTCTGTGGGAATAACACGGAATACGGCGCTCATACCACGGTTTTGCTTGAATACATTGACACGAAAACGGGCAATATCACCCAGTGCAAAAGAAAAATCCAGCTCCAAATGCTCTTCAAACATTTTACGCTGAACATCATTCATAATGTCATAGATCATGGCTTGTACAACACGATCTTCCAATGCGGGCATTTTAATGCGCGTCATGTCGCCATGAATACGAATCATCGGAGGCTCACCAGAGGCGAGRTGTAAATCGGAAGCACTATTTTTTACRGTAAAGGCAAGTAACTSTGAAACATCCATRTNSRTMCRTCCTATTGAAAAAAGATATGCCTATAGCATAGGCAGCTATGGCTTGGTGAGCAAGTTTATTGGCATGCCCTTTGTATGGTATATTTGCCCGCTTGAAGCAATGATAAGGGCTTGTAGTGGACGTTTTTCAGCTATTTTTAAACCCTCTTCACCCAATACAAACAAAGCAGTGCTCCATGCATCTGCAAGGGTGGCGTTGGAAGCAATAACAGTAACACTTTGACTATTGTAACTTGGCCAACCTGTTTGAGGATTTAGAATGTGATGGTAACGTTGCCCATCATTTATAAAATAACGTTCGTAGTCACCTGATGTCACAATACTAACATCCCCGTGCAATGATAGCGTGGCAATCACATTATCTTTGTGACGGGGGTCACGTATACCGATACGCCAATCATTTTTTCCATGTTTTCCGATCAGCCGTATATCTCCGCCAGCATTAATCATGGCATGTTGAATGCCATGTTTTTTAAGAATTTCGATGCCACGGTCAATGGCATAACCTTTGGCGATAGCACCAAAATCCAGTTGGCAGTTGATCGCGTTCCGTGACCATTGTTTGTCTTGGTGTTGCAGACAGTTTTTACTGCCAAGTAAAAGCTTTTGAATGGATGCTTGAGAAGGTGGGGCAAGTGGTGGCTCAGTATTGGAAAAGCCCCATAGTTTGTTTACTGCGGCAAGCGTAGGGCTAAAAGCACCATGGCTTTGCTGCTCAATCATCACAGCGGTCTCAAGGAGTGCATTAACTTCAGGGGTGAAGGTGAATGGTGTGTGAACTGCAAGTTTGTTGAAGTCTTTAATGCTATTGGATTTATCACCATAAATAGTAAAGGTATCTTCAATGCGTTGCATTTCTTGAGCCGCTTCACGGATAGCGACCATAGCAATAGCTTTATCAGGGTGTACAATGGTAAAGCTTACCAATGTGCCCATCATAAAGCGGGTTTCTTTTATGTCGCTTGAGGAATAACTACAAGATAATAAAAAGCTTGTGATGATGGTTAACAGTATCGTTTGAATGCATGGCATGTGCATAGCTTGGTTGCAACAAGCAGTATTTCAAGCTTTTATGGAAGATTATAGAAACTTGCATGGAACTTGCTTGCGATAGTTCGGACACATTCTAAGAAAAAAGGATAAGCCGTGAATAATTTACCTCCGATGCGTTCATTTTTGCCACCAGAAACGGTGGAGATGATTGAGAAGTATGGCTCTGACTTGCCTGGAGATTTGGCTTTTGATCAAGAAATGACCATTTTGTTTAGTGATATGCGGGGTTTCACTGAATTGGCCGAGAAATATGAACCACGTGAAGTTTACGCTACAATCAATGCCAGTTTGGCGATGCAAACGAGAATTATTATGCGTCATGGCGGTAGTATTAATAAATTTCTTGGTGATGGTTTGTTGGCATGTTTTTCAGGAGAGAAGAGGGGTGAGCAGGCATTGTTATGTGTTCTTGAGCTCATGGATGAGTTACAGAAAAAAGAAAAAACAGGCGATAAATTACCCTGTCGTGTTGGTTTTGGCATGCATGATGGGCATGTGTTATTTGGATTGCTTGGTGATGAAATGCGTAAAGAGTTTACGGTGATTGGCGATGTGCCCAATACAGCAGCGCGTTTATGTGGTATTGCTCAGCCTTTTCAAGGTTTAATGACGGAAGCCTGCATGCGTATTATTCCTGATGATTTGGCTAAAAAACATTGTCGCTATCTGAACTCTGTGTATTTTAAAGGTAAGCGCGATGGCATGGATGTGTTCTATGTGGATACTGAGTCATAGAAAATATCTTCATAATCATGGTTTTATAATTGTGCATAAAGGCTGTAAAAATTTATTTTCGTTTGATTGTGCAGTTGTACTAAATTCAGTTGGCTCTTAGAGTACGCTTTAATCTTATTTTAAATCAAGGAAGCTCTGAATAAGTCTGCATGAAGAAAATTGTGATTCAGAATATTCAAAATCACCCAAAGTAGGCGCTCTTAGGCGAGGCGTGAGTTGCATAGAATAGCAAGGTTATTGCTCAAACTTACAACGCAGAGTTTGGGTATTCTGGATGCAAAGTGCGAGTTTATGATTTGTTTAGAGCTTTCTTAAAATACTACGAAAAATGCTTAGGAGATGCCTGTGAGTAACAGTTTTGGTGCGCGGAAGCCCCTGAATATAAAGGGTAAAGAATATACATATTATGATGTGAATGAGGCAGGCGATACCTCGCACTTGCCATTTTCCATGAAAATTCTCTTGGAAAACATGCTGCGCCGTGAAGATGGAGACGTGGTTACACGCAGTGATGTTGAAGCCATCGCGCAGTGGGATGCCAAAGCGGAACCTTCCAAAGAAATTGCYTACATGCCWGCCCGTGTATTGATGCAGGAYTTTACAGGTGTSCCAGCAATTGTTGATTTGGCAGCSATGCGYGATGCTGTTGTGGCGTTGGGTGGTRATACCGAYAAAATWAATCCTTTGGTACCTGCYGARTTGGTCATYGATCATTCRGTGCAAGTCGATGTGTTTGGCTCCGACTCTGCYTTGGCACAAAACTCGGAACTTGAATTTAAACGYAAYAAAGARCGTTATAATTTCCTRAAATGGGGGCAGAATGCCTTTGAAACATTCAARGCTGTGCCRCCTGATACAGGTATTGTRCATCAGGTGAATTTRGAATATTTAGCCCGYACCGTGTTTGTCGGTGATGATGATGTATTRTAYCCWGATACACTGGTRGGCACAGATTCACACACCACAATGATCAATGGTCTGGGTGTGCTTGGTTGGGGTGTGGGKGGCATTGAGGCGGAAGCTGCRATGCTTGGTCAGCCAATTTCYATGTTGATTCCTAAAGTGGTTGGCTTTGAACTCACAGGCAGCCTGCCTGAAGGTGCAACAGCAACCGATTTGGTATTGATGGTGGTAGAGCAATTGCGTGCGCATGGTGTCGTTGGAAAGTTTGTTGAATTTTATGGCTCAGGTTTGGCTAACCTTCCTTTGGCAGACCGTGCAACGATTGCCAACATGGCTCCAGAGTATGGTGCAACCTGCGGTATTTTTCCGATTGATGAAGAAACMTTGAATTACTTGCGTCTATCAGGTCGTTCTGAAGAAAATATTGCGATTGTTGAAGCGTATGCCAAAGCACAAGGCATGTTTGGCAGTGATTCTCAAGCGGTGTATAGCGAAACATTGGGCTTGGATATGTCTACGGTTGTGCCTTCGTTGGCAGGGCCAAAGCGCCCGCAAGATCGCATTGCATTGAGTGAATCAAAGACAGCTTTTGAAAAAGATGTGGTGAACATTAAATCCGAAGCAGGCTTGAACACCAAAGCCATCACTACGACGATTAATGGTCAAGAAGTAACCATTGATAATGGAGCAGTGGTGATTGCAGCGATTACATCATGTACCAATACTTCCAACCCATCGGTGATGTTGGGTGCGGGTTTGGTAGCGAAAAAGGCAGCGGCACTGGGCTTGAAATCGGCACCTTGGGTGAAGACTTCGCTTGGCCCTGGTTCTATGGTGGTGACGGAATATTTGAAAGGTGCAGGTTTGATGGAACCATTGAAGGAGCTTGGTTTTCATGTCGTGGGTTATGGTTGTACGACGTGTATTGGTAATTCAGGGCCATTGCCTGTGGAAGTCTCCAAGGCGATTGCTGAAGGTGATTTGGCTGTAGCGGCGGTGCTTTCGGGTAATCGTAACTTTGAAGGTCGTGTACATGCTGAAGTGCGCATGAATTATTTGGCATCGCCTCCTCTAGTGGTGGCTTATGCCATTGCAGGCACAATGAATATTGATTTGTATAATGAGCCATTGGGTCAGGATCATGATGGTAATGATGTGTTCTTAAAGGACATCTGGCCGACTCAAGCGGAAGTAGCCAACGCTGTCGCTGGTGTAACGCGTGAAAATTTCTCCAAATCATACGAAGATGTGTTTGCGGGTGATAAAAATTGGCAAGCATTGGCTGCACCAACAGGTGATCGTTTTGCATGGGATGATACATCTACCTATATTCAGAACCCACCTTATTTTACGGGAATGACCAAAGAAATCGCCGCTATTTCTGATATTGAAGGTGCGCGTGTTTTGGCTGTGTTGGGCGATTCGGTGACCACGGATCATATTTCTCCAGCAGGTGCTATTAAAGCAGACTCTCCAGCGGGTGTTTATTTGCGTGAGCATGGTGTTGAGCAAAAGGATTTTAATTCCTACGGTTCTCGCCGTGGCAATCATGAGGTGATGATGCGCGGCACATTTGCCAATATCCGTCTGCGTAACCGCTTGGCTCCAGGCACCGAAGGCGGTGTAACCTTACATCAACCATCGGGTAAATTGATGAGCATTTATGATGCTGCGATGCAATATAAGTCGGAATCTGTACCTTCTATTATCCTCGCGGGTAAAGAGTATGGCTCTGGTTCTTCGCGTGATTGGGCTGCCAAAGGTCCTGCATTGCAGGGTGTTCGGGCAGTCATTGCAGAATCGTATGAGCGTATTCATCGTTCAAACTTGGTGGGTATGGGTATTCT
Organism: Pseudomonadota bacterium; assembly: GCA_002401635.1. Taxonomy (GTDB): domain Bacteria; phylum Pseudomonadota; class Zetaproteobacteria; order Mariprofundales; family Mariprofundaceae. The sequence continues at coordinate 6,330 of NVTQ01000041.1, read as the reverse complement.
TCCATTGMAATWTAANKMARRWKAAAWMCYTNRAAYTSYTTGKATTNNNWSKTCAGGAAATATTTAATATTTCTGGTGTGCAAGTCGGTGCAACAGAAGTAAGTATTACAGCAGGTGGTGTAACATTCACAGCGCAAGTCCGCATTGATACACCAAAAGAGTGGGAGTATTAYCAGCATGGTGGTATTTTACATTATGTTTTGAGRCAGCTYGCAGCATAATTAAAATCAAATAAACGCGTTGAAAAGGCTCCTGTAAGGGAGTCTTTTTTATTTTCATCTCATTGAATTCAGGTCTCAGTCTTCAAATATAGCAAAATATAGGGATTCCTTGATGTGAATCGTGCGTTGACACTGGCTAGTTGCTCCCTAGCTTGCAGCGGCTTATTGTGACCCCGTGTTATAGATACAAGATATATAGAAGGTGATACAAGTGACTAAAAAGAATCAAAACGAAGAGCCTATGCAGGAAATGGATGTGCATTTAGGCGCGGAAATGGACGAGCTTAAACGTGATATGCGTTCGGCTAAGGTAACCAATTGGTTTGAAAAAAATCAGCAGCAATTGATTGCTGGTGCAGTGATTGTGCTCGTGGGGATGGCTGGTTTTGGATTGTGGTCTGAAAAACAGAAGACYTATAAAGARTCGGCTGCCATGATGTATTTTCAAGCYTTATCTGTTGTSGATARYACGCAGCGRCARGCTTTGTTGGAAGCKGTTGTGAAAGATTATGCCRATACRGGTTATGCTATTTTRGCACATGTTCGTTTGGCTCCTTTGACTRAKACAGAGAAAAAYCTTCGTGCWGTGATTGAAAATGAYGATGCAACACCTGAGTTTCGCTGGCAGGCACGTTTGGATTTGGCWGAGTTTTTTRTYGCACAAGGTAAAATGGATGAAAGCAGGGCATTGTTGCAAGCCACGGTAGGCGAGCAGTTTCAACAGCTTCGTTATGCTTTGTTGGCTGAAGTATCTACRGGCGACACACAGAAAGAATACTTACAAAAGGCACTGGATGCAGCATCTAATGATGCTGTCTTGAAAGCAGATATTGAAACGAAATTGGCAAAGGCGGGTTCATAACTGATGGGTATATCCAAATATTCGTCACGTATGATACGTGTTGTGGCATGTGTATTTGCAGCGGTTAGTTTGTCATCTTGCTCTTGGTGGGCAGGAGAGAAGGCTGTCGATTTGTATACAGTGACTGCTTCCGCATCGRTTGAGACTGTATGGTCTAGTGATGTGGATGGTCGTAAACCAGCTGATCCYTTGGCTTATGGGCAAGTTGCYCTGACGGGGCAGGGTGAAGCCGCACGTTTGGTGATTGSTGGGCGTGATGGTCGTGCGCATGTGTATAATTTATCTGGCAGCGAATTATACCGCGTTGCTTTGCTTGAAGCTTCTGATTCTGGTGCTGGAACATTATCTTCAGGCTTGGTTGTGTTAAGTGATACCAATGCTCAATTGTATGCGATTGATGCACAGCTTGGTGACGTTGCTTGGCAATTTACGCTGTCATCACCCGTTACAGGCATGCCAATCATTGCCGATCAAGATGTTTTGGTTCAATGCACGGATAACCGCATTTATCGTATTGATGGACAGGGCAAAAAGCTATGGAGTTTTTCGGGGCAAGCGGGCGGTTTGGGATTGTATTTAAACACATCACCTTTGCTACATAATGGCCGAGTCTATGCCTTATTGACGACAGGAGACGCGGTCGCTTTGGATGCCAAAACGGGCGATTTAATCTGGCGAAAACAGCTGTTGTTGGACACCGATGCCGCACATTTGGCAGATTTGAAAGCCCCACAAGCTATACCCGTTTGGATGTCAGAATTGACGTGGGATGGCAATACAGCCAAAAATCTAGTGTTGTTTCCTTTTTATCAGGGCGAAGCATTTGCCTTGGATGCTGATGATGGCACGACCTTATTATCGCACACAATTTCATTGAAATCGGCACCCTTGGTAAAGGGTGAGCGTTTATACACTGCTGATTCGCATGGTTTATCCCAAGCCATTGAACGAAGTACAGGCGTAGTGTTATGGCAGCAGCAACTATCAAATGCTGAGTTGGTTGGCCCAGTTATGTGGCGCAACTCACTTTGGCTGGCTGATTCTCATGGTTCTGTATTTCGTTTGGATCAAGCGGGGCATGTGCAAGCAACAACTGAGCTTCCCGGCTCAATTGATCGTGCGCCTGTCGTAACGCCAAATGGAGTGTTGGTACATACAAGCTTGGGTGGCTTGTATCTATTGCGCTAACTTTCAGGAGTTAAAAAATGTCTGAAAGATTACCAGTCATCGCCATTGTTGGTCGCCCCAATGTTGGTAAGTCAACCTTATTCAACCGTATTGTCGGTAAACGTAAAGCCATTGTTGGTGATCGTCCCGGTGTAACTGTGGATCGCCTTGAAGTCGCATGTATGTTGGGTGATAGCCCTGTGGTACTTGTGGATACAGGTGGTATTGGCGAAGATGCTCACAATACCATGCAACCAGCCATTGATAGTCAGGTAGAGGCAGCTTTGGATATTGCAGACTTGGTTATTTTTGCTGTGGATGCGCAAGCTGGCGCAACATCTGTGGATGCTGGTATTGCGGATAAATTACGCCGTGCTTCTTTGGATGTGGTACTGGTGGTAAATAAGGCAGAAAATCCTGATTCTGAAATGGATTTCTTTTCGCTGGGGTTGGGTGAACCACACCCTGTATCGGCCATGCATGGGCATGGTATACGGGATATGGTGGCTCATCTAGAATCTGTATTACCTGATTTTGGTGCTATTTCGGCTGAGGGTGTTGAGCCTTTGGCACGCATTGCCGTGATTGGTCGCCCGAATGTGGGTAAATCAACGCTAATAAATGCGTGGTTGGGTTACGATCGTATGGTGGTAAGTCCGATTGCGGGAACCACACGCGATGCCATTGATATGGATATGCCCTATGGGGCGTTTGATAATAACGATGTGGTGCGTTTGGTGGATACAGCTGGGCAACGTAAACATGGCCGCATTTCGGATGTGATTGAATTTGTAGCACGTGTGAAAGCGGTGCAAGCCTTTCGCCGAGCCGATACTGCAGTCATGGTTTTGGATGGTTCAGAGGGCATTGTTGAGCAAGACATGCGCCTGATGACTTTGGCTCATGAAGAAGGCTGTGCGCTGGTTGTTGTGGTGAATAAGGTTGATTTGTTGAGTGATGAAGAATGGAAACATTATGCCGAACGTTTGAACTACCGTATGCGCGGTTTGGCAGATGTGCCTGTTTTTCGTATGAGCGCTAAAAATTCTAAGGGTACCAAACCGTTGTTAAAAGAAGCTGTTGCAGCATCGAAACGCAATGCTTTTACGGTAGGGACAGGTGAGCTAAATCGCTGGATGATTCAGGCACAAGATCAGCAACGTGCGCCCAGTGATCACGGCAAGACAATTGTACGTCTAAAATATATTTCGCAGGTGGGTAACACGCCGCCACGTTTGAAAGTATTTTGTAACCGCCCTGGTAGTATTAAAGCATCTTACTTGCGTTATTTGGAGCAGTCATTTCGTAAGCGTTTTAAGCTTCCTGGTGTGCCCGTACGCTTTACCTTCACCTCCAGTGATAATCCTTATGTAGGTTCGGATGCGATTCAGAAAAAAGAAGAAAATCCGTATGCTACCAAGCGCGGCAAAGCAAAGCGTGCAAAGCCTAACAAACGTTAATCATGCATAGTTTTGAAGAAACACGGGTGTTGGCATGTTCGGCAAAAGCAATGTTTGATGTCGTTATGGATATTGAGCATTACCCTGACTTTTTGCCTTGGGTGGCAGATGCGCGTATTTTAAATGCAACAGCAAATGAATTGACGGCTGAATTGGTGGCAGATTTTGCGGGTATAAAACAAAACTTCACTACGGTTGATCGTTATGTTGTGAATGAATGTATTGAGGTGCGTTTACTGGATGGACCTTTTCGTTTTTTGGAAAGTTTTTGGAGTTTTGAGCAACTAAGTGATGTTTCCTGTAAGGTTCATTTTTCGATTGAATTTGATTTTAAAAGTGCCTTATTGGGTGTTGTTGCAACGCCTATTTTTACAAGCGCATGCAAATCCATGGTACATGCTTTTGAAAAACGTGCCTGCGAGGTAGCCAAATGAAAGTAAGTGTTATTTATGCGCTGCCCCAAGAGCATTATTTGGAAGAGTTGGATGTGGCAGATGCCATTACTGTGGAAGAGGCTATTAAGATGAGCCATGTGTTGGAGCGCTTTGCAGAGATTGATTTGACGGTTCATAAGGTGGGTGTGTTTGCCAAACTTGCCAAACTTGACCAAACCTTGCGTGATGGCGATCGGATAGAAATTTACCGCTCCTTACCCCGCAAACCGCGCGATGCGCATGCTGTTGATGATAAAAAAGCTCGAATTCGAGCAAAAAAAGAGAAACGTACAGAAACACCGCAATAAGCGGTTCGTTTTTTCATAATATTTTCATCTTTGTGCCTTTAATATAAGCCATTCCATGATGGATGGGATGATTAAATTGAATAAAAAGGAGTTTGATTTGAAAGTTTTCCAACCGCTTATTGGCGTGATGTTTTTATTGCTAACGCAGACAGCGCAAGCAATGCCAAACAGTTTTGCAGATCTCGTGGTCGCACAACGTGACACTGTGGTGAATATTAGTACGACAAAGATGGTGAAGGCGCAACCGAGAATGCCGCAAGGGTTGGATAAAAACTCACCATTCAATCAGTTCTTCCATGATTTCTTTGGTCAAATGCCTGAGCAGGAACGCCATGCTTTGGGCACGGGCTTTATTCTTTCAACGAAAGGTTATGTGGTGACCAATAATCATGTGATTGATGGTGCCGATGAGATTGTTGTGAAAACCAGTGATGGAAAAGAGTTTGAAGCTGAATTGATAGGCAGTGATGCCAAACTGGATGTGGCATTACTCAAAATTAAAGCCAAAGGTTTACAGGCTGTAACATTGGCCAATTCTGATAAGTTAAGAGTGGGTGATTGGGTGGTTGCGATTGGCAATCCTTTTGGCTTAGAGCAAACAGTTACTGCTGGTATTGTTTCTGCGCGTGGGCGGGTGATTGGTTCTGGCCCTTATGATGACTTTATCCAGACCGATGCAGCGATTAACCCAGGAAATTCGGGCGGACCATTATTCAACAGTAAAGGTGAAGTTGTTGGAATCAATACTGCGATTTACTCTCGTAGCGGCGGGAATAACGGTATTGGTTTTGCAATTCCTATTAATTTAGTAGATTCAGTTTTTGATGAACTGCGTGAAACAGGGCATGTACAACGTGCACGTCTGGGTGTTGGTATTCGTGATATTGATCAAGATACGATGAAAGCCTTAGGGTTAAAGAATAAGGCTGGAGCATTGGTAACGCAGGTTGAGGGTGGATCTGCTGCTGATAAGGCGCATGTTCAAGCTGGTGATGTCATTGTAGGTATGGACAAAGAGAGCATTAAATCATCACATGACCTGCCAATTCGTATAGCTCGCCACCACCCTGGTGATAAAGTTATCTTGCGTATTATTCGCGATGGTAAGAAGATTTATATTCCTGTTGTAGTTGAAGCGATGGAAGAGCCAACATTGGCAGCTAATCAGGGTAAGAAGAAAGTGAAAGTTGCTTTAGGGTTGACACTGGTTGAGCTGGATAAAGATATGCGGAAAAAGCTTGAAGTACGTGTGAAACATGGTTTGGTTGTACGAAATGTTCAGCGTGCTTCAGCTGCTGCGAGGGCGGGAATAAAGCAGGGTGATGTGCTATACAAAGTGGATCGCAAGAGGGTAAAAAGCTTGTCTGATTTGAGGGAAATTTTAGATAAGGCTGAACCTGGTAGTGCGTTAGGTGTTAATATTGATAGGCATGGAGACCAAACATTCACGATGCTTCGTCTGCCTAAGAAATAAGATGACAGTGGTTCCTGCGCTACGGTTGATGAGTCGCAAAGCGTGTTGCTTATGCGAAGATGCCGAGATTGTATTGGCAGACTTTGTGGCGCAGGAGCGTTGTACGTTAGAAGTATTGGATGTGGATCAAGATGTGGTTTTGGCAGCACGATATGGCATGGATGTGCCTGTGTTACTTATAAAGCAACAGGTGCAGCTGATGCACCGCATAGAACAAGAAGATATTGAGCTGTTATTAACATGAAAAAATGAGCAGATGTGCCTTTTCCAGCCTGTGATATATGTTTCATATCATGGGGTGAAAAAGATTCATCAGCGTTAGTGGAGGTTGCTGGATGTTAGGTCGTTGGTTATTTATGGGTGCTTTGGTGGCAGTGATTGCAGGGGTAGCGTGGTTTGGGTTG
>NVTQ01000040.1 GCA_002401635.1 Pseudomonadota bacterium | reverse complement strand
GCGCTGACGCACGCCCCTCATTTAGAGCGTTATGAGCTTAAAGCGCATGGAATAGATATACTATGAAAGAAATTCAAGTTAAAGGAAATTTAAGCTCTATCACTGATTGCTTAAACCAATCTGCTGAAGGGTTTCAAGCATTATGGTTTCGTGGCCAACCAAATTATGAGCATAAGTTAGTCCCAAGTATATTTAGGCAAGGTGAAAATTTTGGCGTGATATACAACGAACAGAAAATGTTCGAAGAGTTTAAAAGACGATACCCAGACCAATCTGACAGTCATAAAACGACATATGAATGGCTCACGTTGATGCAGCACTATGGACTTCCAACACGACTATTGGATTGGTCTAGTAATCTTCTTGTAGCCTTATACTTTTGCTGTATCAATGACAAAAAAGAAGATGGCGCATTGTATATATTTGATCCAACAAACATGGAAAGAATGTATGGTTTCAATGAGTTGTTAGAAATGCAAGTTCAAGAAAAGTCTCGGAGTGATTTCTTCAACAGATTGATATACAAACTCGATAATGTCCTAGATGAAAACAGTAAGCTAAATGGAGTTACTATTGGAGACCTGAAAAAAGATCTCATGAAGCGCTCAAGGTTTACGGGGTTATCAACAGGAAGTACGGAAAGCTTTGAAAGTTTGGAAATCAGAACCGAATTACTAAACACTGTCGATATAAAAGGCAATGCAGTTCCGCATATATACCAAGACATAAAGCGTGCATTTTCAAATATTGTCCCATTTAAGGCCCCTCACCTTAATCCTAGAATTCGTCAGCAACATGGATTTTTCACATTTCATGGCGGTATGTTTGTCGATGGCATGGATTTCATACCAACAGGTGATATGGAAGATGAAATGTATACGAGTGAATCTCTACTTAAATTAAAGATTTCAAAAGATGATAAGAGTAGCCTGCTTCGCGAACTTTCTTACGCTGGAATAAGAGAGGCCACTCTTTTTCCAGAGATGGAATACCAAGCTAAAGAGATTAAAGAATTACATTCCACCAGCATCAGCTCATAACAAGTTGCTGCGCGCGGACTCCGTAAGCTGTCGCGTTTTTTTTGCAAAAAACGCGCGCCAACTACTCCGCCGGTGAGCGTGGTCGTTAGAAGTCCAAACCTAATTGCAGCTTGATTTGCTTAATTTTTTCAACTCTTTGCTCAAACCCACTCATCGTTAATCCCACCAAACGAACAGATCTTATCCCTGTTTCGGTTTGTTTTAAAAGTTGCTCGGCAAGGGTTAAGGCTTGCTGTTGATTGATGGGTGAAGCTTGTGTTTTTGAGCGGGTAACTTGTTTAAAATCGGCATACTTTACTTTGATGGTGATGGTCTTGCCTTGCAGCTTATGTTTGTCCAAGCCTTGAAACACTTGGTCTGCCAAGGCTTTGAAATGGGCTAAGAGAATATCCACATCCAATATATCTTGGGCGAATGTGGTTTCTTTGCCCAATGATTTGCGTTCTCTTGCGCTGCGCACGGGGCGGTTATCAATGCCGCGTACAATGTCATAATAGTAGCCTGCCGACTTACCAAAGTTGGCATACATATCATCCTTGCTCATGGCTTTAAGGTCTAAGCCTGTTTGAATGCCCAAGGCATGCATCTTTTTGGCTGTGGCTGGCCCAACTCCATAAAACTTGGTTATGGGTAGTTGCTCAACGAATACTGCGCCCTGCTCTGGTTTGATCACATACAAACCATCAGGTTTATCCATATCTGATGCAATTTTGGCCAAAAACTTATTGTACGACACACCCGCCGAGGCAATCAAACCTGTCGCTTCTTTGATTTCTTTCTTAATCGCTTTGGCAATCTCCGTGGCAATACCATCAAAGCTGGATGTATAGGTCACATCCAAATATGCCTCATCAAGCGATAGCGGCTCAACTTGCGATGCATATCGCCAAAAGACTTCTCGAATCTGCTGGGACACGCTTTGATACACTTCAAAACGAGGCGGTACAAAAATCGCTTCAGGGCATAAGCGATAAGCCTGAGCGCATGGCATCGCTGAATGAATGCCAAACTTACGCGCTTCATAACTGCAAGCCGCCACCACGCCTCTAGAATTGGGCTTTCCGCCCACGATTAAAGGTTTGCCTTGATATTCAGGGTTATCACGCTGCTCCACGGATGCAAAAAAGGCATCCATATCCACATGAACTATTTTCCGTTGTTTACTCACAACACCTAGCTTGGAAGGCTACACCCTCTTTTCGAGACTTTAAGCATCATGACTTAATGCAACAACTGCCGCAGGAATGACCAATAAATTCAGCAGTGGAACCAGCAACATCAACATCGCCAAACCACCAAACCCCAGCCAAAAAAAGCGCCGTTCATTGATGGCTATTTTACGTTGTGAAAAATTCATTTCTTTGCGTGATGCTGTTGTGTCCATCAATTCAAAACATAAAAAACGCACACCCGCATACGTCCAAATAGCCGTGCCCAATACTTGCCCTACCACAGGAATCCAAAAAATTGCCAAGGCCACACAACCCCATGCCAGCAAACCCAATAAAGGTCGCAATGAATTTGCCAAACTCATCAAGCACTGTCGCCACCAAGCATTTGCATTTTCTTCGCTAAGATTACCATGCAAGCTTTCTGTACGCACTGCCAATACATCCAACCAAGGTGCAATCGCCGCAGAGCCCAGTATTGTAAAACTCAATACCCCACTCAATGCTGCCAATAATATTGCCAACACCCACACCAACCAAGATAAGAATATCCAATACCACGCATCACCGTCAGGCAGCCATAAATGCGCTACATAATCAGCCAATGAAAACACCGCGACCATTAATACAATCATAAGCACAGCCAGCAGCCCCAACATACGCCATAACACTGCTCGCAATGTTTCAGTTCCCAACATCAAACGTAAGCCTGCCAATAATTTTAATGCACCTTGTAACATCTTCTATTCACCTCGAACAATAATCTCACCGCAGCGTACTCATTGCCTTCAACATTGTAAAAATACAAAGCATCCTTGACCCTCGTCATATCCCTATCAAGATGCCACCATGAATTCATCTACATTACCCGCCTTACCCATTGCTCCTGAAACATTAAGTAAAATGCTCAAAGCCATGATCCCCGCTGATGCCGATGATGCCGATTTATATATACAACACAGTATATCTGAATCTTTATCACTTGAAGAAGGCCGTGTGAAACATGTATCTGCCAGTACCGCGCAAGGCATTGGTGCACGGGTTATTAAAGGTGAGGTGTCAGGTCATGCTTATACCGATCGTTTTGAAACATCGGCTTTAATGGATGCTGCCAAAGCTGCGCGTGCTATTGCAGCCAACAATAACGTGAGAGAACCACTGGCTGTACGTCCACTTGCTTCATCGCACGAGCTTTATATGAATACAAGCCCCATGCAGCACATGGATTTAGCACAGCGCAAAGCGTTGTTAGAACACATTGATAGCCTAGCTCGCAGTATTGATCCACGTGTACAACAAGTCTTTGCTAATGTATCGGCATCGTTTTCTCAAATCCATATTATTCGTATGGATGGCGCACATTTATCCGATAATCGCCCACTCATTCGCCTGAATGTTTCGGTAGTTGTGGAAGAAAATGGCAAGCGTGAAACAGGTGGTGCAGGTGGTGGTGGGCGTTTTGATTTAACACGTTTGATTGATACCCATGAAGCTGAACGTTTAACACGTGAAGCCGTGCGCATCGCGATTCTAAACCTTGATGCCAAAGCGGCACCCGCTGGAACGATGCCTGTTGTGCTTGGCTCTGGCTGGCCTGGTATTTTGTTACATGAAGCTATTGGTCATGGTTTGGAAGGCGATTTTAACCGCAAAGGCTCATCAGTATTTGCTGGCAAACTGGGGCAGCGGGTTGCAGCCAAAGGTGTAACTGTGATTGATGATGGCACCATTGCAGATCGCCGTGGCTCGTTAAATTTTGATGATGAAGGCACACCCACACAACGCAATGTATTGATTGAAGATGGTATACTCACTGGCTACATGCAAGATAAACAAAATGCCCGTTTGATGGGKGTYCCAGCCACAGGCAATGGTCGTAGAGAATCCTATGCCGATCCAGTCCAACCACGCATGACCAATACCTTTATGTTGGCAGGACAAGATAAACCCGATGATATATTGGCATCATTGGATGAAGGTATTTATGCCGTTAATTTCGGTGGCGGCCAGGTGGATATTACCTCTGGCAAATTCGTATTCACCACATCYGAAGCKTATTATGTRAAAAATGGTGWMATTCAATACCCTGTAAAAGGTGCAACCTTGATTGGCATGGGGCATGAAGTATTGCAAAAAGTTTCCATGATTGGGGATGATTTGGCTCTTGATCCAGGTGTTGGAACRTGYGGTAAAGGCGGGCARTCCGTACCTGTTGGCGTGGGGCTACYAACCATTCGTATTGATGARTTAACCGTCGGAGGTACGGAAACATGAGTAATTCCATGAATAAACAGCTCAATACATCCATGCAAGACATCGCCAGCCAGCTGGTGGACATCGCCAAACAATCAGGCGCATGTCATGCCGATGCAATTTCCATTATTGATACAGGTGAATCCATTGATGTTCGCCATGGCAAACTGGAATCCATTGAACGTGAAGACTCCCGTGGCATTGGTTTGCGTGCTTTYGTTGATACTGCCAAAGGTCTTGCMTTTGCATCAGCCAGTACATCCGATGTCTCTGAAAAAGGGCTCAAAATGCTTGCCGAACAAGTGGTAAACATGGCAAATATTTCCGAACCAGATCCTGATGCTATGCCTCCTATCGGCGCAMAACATCCAAGTAAARACGAGCTTGCAGCATGGCAAGAAAAACACCCACATCAGCCKCATGGYTGGASMACAGAGCAAGCCARAGAAGCYGCKTTATCATGYGARGMTGCSGCGCTYGCYTATTCYGAYAAAATTTCYAATTCCGAAGGTGCCAGTGCYAGTTTTGGTGARACAAGCATTGCTTATGCTGCATCCGATGGYTTTGTGGCAGATTATGAACGYGCATCCAGCTCCTTATCTATTTCGGTGATTGCAGGGCAAGGCGAATCCATGCAGCGTGATTATGCATATACACGTGCCAGAGAAGCCAAACAATTACGCAATTATGCCGAGGTTGGGCAAGAAGCTTCTGAACGTACGTTAAGACTTTTGGGTGCATCAGGGCTTAGCAGCCGCACAACCACCGTGGTTTTTGAACCACGTATTGCCACTTCCATTCTCAGCCACTTGGTATCCGCTATCAATGGTCGTGCAATCTTACAAAAGCGCTCATTTTTAAATGATGCCGTGAATAAAAAAATATTCCCTGACTTTATTCATATCAGTGATAATCCCGATCATCATGAAGGCATGGGTAACCGCTTGTTTGATGGTGAAGGCACACACTGCCAAGCCCGCAATATTATTGAAGCAGGTACACTGACAGGCTTTCTTACCGATCGTTATGCAGCCAAACGCTTGGGCACAAAGCCGACAGGTCATGCAAGACGCGGTTTAACAGGTGATACGGGCATTGGCACATCGAACCTTATTTTGCAATCAGGCACAGAAGATTTGGATGCTGTTTTGCATGATATACACGATGGTGTGTTGATTACAGAGCTTATGGGATTCGGCATCAATGGTGTGACTGGTGATTATTCGCGCGGTGCTGCTGGTTTTCTAATTGAGAATGGCAAACTCTCTCGCCCTGTGCAAGAATTTACCATCGCAAGTAATTTAAAAGATATGTTTGCCAATATTTCCCACATTGGCAATGATTTGACATGGTTCGGCTCCACTGCCGTACCAAGTATCGCAATTGCAAATATGACAATTGCTGGACAGTAAAAGAATATTGGAGAATACAATGAGTTATGATGTTTACGGCGTAGGCAACGCCATTATGGATTTACAGGTACAATGTGATGATGCTTTTCTTGAAAAGAACAGTATCGAAAAAGGCGTTATGACACTTACTGAACCTGATCGTCAGCAAATGGTCTTGGATGCATTATCCAATCATCATATTAACTACTGCTCAGGTGGCTCTGCCGCCAATACCATTGTAGGTATTGCTGATATGGGTGGCACGGCGGCTTATGCCAGTAAAACAGGTGATGATGGTTTTGGTCATCAATATCTCAATGAGTTAAAAGAGCTTGGCATTGATAGCCATGTACAAGCTGGTGATGGGGATACAGGCACATGCGTGGTACTGATTACCCCAGATGCCCAACGCACTATGCTTACCCACTTGGGTGTATCGGTAACATTATCCGAATCAGACATCTGTTCAGATGCCATCGCTAAAGCAAAATATGTGTATATTGAAGGTTATTTGTTCGCGGGCGAATCCACCAAAGCTGCTGCGCTAAAAGCTATTGAGCTTGCCAAACAGCACGGCGTGAAAGTTGCGCTGACTATTTCAGACCCCTTTCTCATTGATATTTGCCGCGATGACTTCCAAGCCTTGATTGAAGGGCCTGTTGATTTGTTGTTCTGCAATGAAGATGAAGCAACCGCACTCACAGGCGAAGATGATCCTATTGATGCTGCCCATGCCATTCATAAACATTGTGAAAATGTTGCACTCACGTTGGGTAACAAAGGCTCCGTTATTATGCATGGCGGCGAGGCTTTTCCGATTGAGGGTGTTGAGGTTGATGCTATTGATACCACGGGTGCAGGTGATATGTATGCCGCTGGCGTGCTTTATGGCATTACCAACGGACTAAGCTGGCAACATGCTGGACATCTAGGCTCTCATGCTGCTGCAAAAGTTGTAGCGCAACTGGGCGCTCGCCTTCCAAAGCCTTTAAGCCAAGAAGAAATAACCGCACTCATTCAAGAATAAGTGTTAAGGAGCCTCTGAATAAGTCTGGATGAAGTAGGTTGTGGTTCAGAACATTCAAAATCACCAAAAGTAGGCGCTTTTAGGCGAGACGTGAGTTGCATGGAATAGCAAGGCTATTGCCCAAACTCACAACGCAGAGTTTGGATGTTCTGGGTCCAAGATACGAATTTATGACTTGTTCAGAGGCTCCTTAATGAAGGAGGCTTTTCAAGCTCCCTTTTATTGAAACCTTAACTGCAACATGCGCCCACCAGAAACATCTGCGATTTTCTGAAATGCAACTTTAGTAGAAGTATCACTATTACCTAGCGGAAGCGTGAAAACGGGTGCTTTAATGGTATGGTAATGCACCGTATCCGTTGGTGGTTCATCACCAATCAGCATATAAGCATCGGGAATAGGCACATCCCTTGTTAGCACATCAAACGTATGACCAATGGTTTCTTTATTACCAATAAACGGCGCACTTTGCATCAAATAATCAAACATTTCACCCATCGTGCCGCTATATGTGCCAAGTCGATTATCGGCATACCATGTAATTGCGCTTAAATGTTTGCCCGAACGAATCGCTATCACGCGCAAAACAGGAATCAAAAATGCTGTTACCCCATGCATCGAGCCAGTAGCATCAATCACCAAGTGTAAATCTCTTCCAGGCAAAGCACGCAGACCTTTAATCATCATCTCAAAGTCTTTGCGTCCTTGCCCTTTTCCCATACCAACAGATGCCAAGACCTTCTGCATTTGCTGTTCGCTCGTAGAACCGACCAAACTATCCATTTCTTGTAATAATTCTAAGTTACGTGCTTTGGCAGAAGCCAAATCTTCTTCCAACTGAGCAATTTGTTGTTTGGTCTTAAGGGACTCGCCTGAATCCTGGGCTTTTGAAACCATCAGAAACATGGCAAACAAAAAGATAAATGCTGCCAACATGAGCAGCGCCATATCCGAAAAAACTTCGTAAATAGATGATGTGTCTTGCTCACGACGCGAACGCATACTTAATCCTTTGGCTTGTTTTCTGCGCTACTTTTCTCAACGGCTGCTTGAAAACCCATCGATGCCAAAAGCCGCTGTTTAAAACTCGCTAGTTTCTTTTGTAAGGTCAACTCATAGCGCAAAACTTTGGCATAGTGACGGTGTACAGCAATGGCTTTAAATATCTCATCATCACTGGATTTCAAGCGCGTTGCATCTTTCAAAGATTGCATTTCCTCTGTAAAATCAGTCATCGCAGCTTTGCTTTGTTGCAAGGATTGCGTCAATGCCGATAGCCTTGTTTCCATACCTTCTACAACCCTATCCAACTGTCTAAAGTCTCGTTGCACAGATGGTGTTAAATCAACGGCTGCATACACCATACAACTGCGATTTAGTAAATCCTGTAAAGCTTCAATCGAATTATCACCAATATAAGCAAACATACGTAATAATATGCCGCCCATAATCGAACCCAATAAGGTAGTGTAAAATGCCAAACCCATGCCAGACATTGCTTCGCGCAGACCAATCAAAACCGACATGCCATCAGAGGCAACATTTTCCAATGCGCCATTCAAACCTGTTAAGGTAATCGTCAACCCTAAAACTGTACCAATCAATCCCATGGTAATCATCATGCTTCCCAGCAGTGAAACAAAACGAGCACCGCGAATATAACCCGAAAATTCCACTGTACTGAGTGCTGCTAAATCAACCTGACCACCATTTTTATGGATATGTTGTAAAGCGGCAATAAAACGATTACTTACTTGCCGACCTCTGGCAACCGCGCCATACAAGCCATTTTTCTCAAGTTGATATTGCAAACGATAGGCACAAAACCACTCCCATGTTAAGCCTGCAACATGAACAAAACTAACCGACACACCGAAGCAAAATGTCCCTAAAATAACCCACGTTACACGCGACGTGTCATAAACAATATAATCCCATATATCCGCCTGATGAAATAGTTGCACAAATACCGACATACATACAGCTGCCCACAGCAGCCATAACGCTAAAGTTTTTAGCCCTCGTTGATCCAGTGCTTTTTGATTTCGCGCCACGTTTGCCTCCCGCCGTTATTATTTAAGGACTAAGTTTATACCCCTTCAATCAAGGATGCATTTAAATCTTCAGGAGCAGTATACCCCATCACTTCAAACAGCGTGGCKGCCAAATGYGACAGWCCTGGMRTCACMGATAAATCATCRCCTTCTTGTGGTTGACNAAGCTGATACGAACCATCAAATGCWGGGTCAAACAARATACAAGGYACWGGRTTAATAGAATGYTTGGTACAAGGCTCGCTATCATYGCCTTTGAATATTTGCATYTCTTCAGCATTGCCATGATCMGCTGTAATCAGTGCACAACCACCCACTTTCTCCAAGGCTTCTACAATACGACCCACCGCAGCATCCACAGCTTCAATCGCTGCCACTGCAGGCGCAATCGCGCCACAGTGCCCGACCATATCGGCATTGGCGAAATTCATTAATCCGAAACCGTAACCACCTGCTTCAATTAACTCGACTGCCTTATCAGCAATCTCGGCAGCTTTCATTTGCGGTGCATCAGCAAAGGAAATACCGCGATCCGATGGAATAAGAATATAATCTTCCATGCTGTCATCCAATGGCTTGCGATAACCACCATTAAAGAAAAATGTAACATGCGGAAATTTCTGAGTTTCAGTCAAACGGAATTGTTTGATACCCATTTCAAGAATACGCTTACCAAAGGGGGCTTCCACTTTTGTTGGTCCCATAAGTTGCAGGGCTGGCAAGTTCCGATCTTCATCGTATACCATCATGCCTGCAAACAACACATTAGGGCAAACACCACGATCAAAGCCATCAAAATCATCTACTTCAAAAGCTTCAGTGATTTCAATTGCACGATCTCCACGGAAATTCACCATCACCACCACATCACCATCTTGCACAGTGCCAACAGGCTTATCATTGCTATCAACAATCATAAAACCAGGTAAATCTTGATCAATCACATCTGGATTTTCAGCACGAAATGACTGCACAGCTTCTTGCATACTGGTGAAATGTTTATCACACACACCATGCACCATAGCATCCCAGCCAGGCTTGACCTTGCTCCAATCCTGATCCCGATCCATAATGATTTTTTCTCGCCCACCCGCTGAGGCAAAAGCATAATCACAACCTTGCTTATTTAAATCAGCAAATACACTTTCCAACTGGGCAATATAATCCTGTGCGGTTTGAATACCAACATCGCGACCATCAAGCAAGGCATGCACACGCAATACTTTCACACCTTGTTCTGCGGCATATTTGGCAAGCGCAATAAAATGATCAATATGCGAATGAATATTGCCATCCGAGAGTAGACCCAATACATGCAAAACCCCGCCAGCTTGCCCTTTGGCAATCACTTGTGCCAACACATCTGATTTATAAAAAGTGCCATCTGCAATAGCATTGTTAATACGCGTGGGGCCTTGCTCCAGGATTTGACCTGCGCCCATGGTCAAGTGCCCTACTTCCGAGCCGCCCATATCTTTATTGGAAGGCAAACCGACATATGTGCCATGTGTCATCAATTGCGTATGCGCATAGTTTTTCCACAAACGATCAAAAATAGGCGTATTCGCCAAAGCAACAGCATCCTCGCTACCACCTGTGCCCATACCCCAGCCATCCATCACAATTAATAATGTTGGTTTTTCCTTATTAAAACTATGTGTCATACGAACTATTCTCCTACATCAAACATTAGGGACATACCCCTTCAACGAAAAAAGCCCAGTCAAATGACCGGGCTTTAAAACTACAGATATAAAGGATTAATCTTTATAGTTGGCTGTATCTGCCACATTAGCTAGCCATACAGGCACAATAACACCCAATATCAAAAACATAATAAGCGGATAAATAAACGCCGTTAATTGTTGTTCCATAACCACAAACCTCCCATAGAAAGTGAATCTTGGGCGGAGATTAGCCCTGATATTCTCACCTTGCAAGCTTTAGGGTTATTTCAGGGAGTCACATCAAACACAAAAGGATCCGAATAAATATCGGTCATGTTCGCGCCCGACATAAAACATGTTTGTTTTAGACCATTCACAATCGCAGGATCACCGCATACATAAACACGCCAACCCTTTAAGTCAGGCTTGGATTTTTTAAGCACCTGCTGAAGATCACCCTGCTCACCATCACGCGGCGCATCACCATGCAACACACATGGAATATAATGCACTTGCTCATGCTCATCTGCCAGCGCATACAGCTCATCCATATAATACAGGCCTTGCACTGCCAAGCTGGCATGAAACAAATGTATTTCTCCACGGTGTCCGCGCACCAAAGCATCACGTAAAATACCATACAACGGCGCAAGCCCAGTACCCACACCCACCAACAATAATGGCTGATCCAAATCTCTATCCGTATAGAAACAATCACCTGCTGGACCCATCAAAGAAAGCTGATCACCAAGCTTGGCAGCATCATGAAAATAACCACTCACATGCCCATCAGGAACACGCTTGATATGCAACTCCAAGAAATCTTCACGTGGTAAGCTTGCCAATGAGTAACTACGTGTTACATCTGTTTCTGGATGCATAACATTGACAAATTGCCCTGCAATATAATCCAAAGGCTGTTCGGTTTTCAAACGAATACGAACAACCGATTCATTTAATAAAGTCTTTTCAACAACCGTTGCCGATATTTTCTGTTTTGCTATATCCGCAACAGATAGTTCCATGTCTTCTGTTGGTTTACAGATACATGCTAAAAAATAGTTCTGATTCGCCAATGTATCTTTCAAACCTTGCTGTGATTCGACTGGCGGCGT
Source organism: Pseudomonadota bacterium (assembly GCA_002401635.1). Lineage (GTDB taxonomy): Bacteria > Pseudomonadota > Zetaproteobacteria > Mariprofundales > Mariprofundaceae. The sequence continues at coordinate 5,537 of NVTQ01000040.1, read as the reverse complement.
GCCTTTCACGGCTTTCGTAATGCATGTTTGGCACACGCCACTTTGGCAAGATGAAGGGATCAGCATGCCATGTCTGGTTAAACTCTCAAGCACCGTCTCACCCTTTTCACAGTGATATTCTTTTCCTTCAAAGGTAATAACTGGCACACAAAACTCCTACTTGATTCACTCAATAAAAATACAATATAATAACTTCGATTTTAAAAGGAACGACTCAGCCTCCAGTATCCCTGGGGGAGGGATGGAGGGGAAAGAAAACTGAAAGCTGAGTCGAAGATTTAGCGGTTTAACACATCACCGCGAACGCTATCTGCAATCGCAATAATTTCCGCCACTTTTGTTTCACCCACACCCAACTCGGCCAGAGTCGAACGAAGATGCGCCAACACATGTTCAAAATGAGAATTATTCAAACCCATTTTTTCAACCAAGTGTTTGTGTCCTTCACGCATATCCAAACCTGTATAGTTATTTGGGCCACCAAACACCATGGTTAGGAAAGCTTTTTGCTTCACTGCCTGCTTGACCATATCTGTGCCTTCAAAAAACACTTTGATATAAGCATCTGACAACACACGACGATAAAAAATATCCACCGCTGCATCAATTGCAGCCACGCCACCCAGCTGATCATACAGTGATTCTTCAGCTGGCTGTACAGGCACATCATCAAACGAATGTGCCTTATCTGCCGCATTGGATAGCAGTACAGGCACAACTACACCCAATATAAAGAACATAATTAGGGGGTAAATAAACGCCGTTAATTGTTGTTCCATAGCTTATTCCTTAGCGATCTAGCACATCAGCACGCACGCTATCTGCGATATTGATGACTTCTTGAATTTTTTCTGCGCCAACACCCAACTCAGCCAATGTCGAACGAAGATGTGCCAAGATGTGCTCAAAATGCGTATCATTAAGACCTAATTTTACCAAGTGTTTGTGACCTTCACGCATATCCAAACCTGTGTAGCTRTTTGGRCCACCAAATACCATGGTYAAAAATGCTTTCTGTTTCGCAGCCTGYTTTTCCATATCTACGCCTTCAAAAAAGCGAATAACATAMGCATCACTTAAAACRCGRCGATAAAAAATATCAACTGCAGCGTTCACTGCTGCTTCTCCACCCAATTCTTCATATAAACTCATAAGACACTCCGCGAACCACTCATTAGATTTTGACCAAATACCCACATAAGATATATTTGATATGCGCAATATAAATAGCTCGCAAKAAAGATGTCAACTAAATATATCTTTTTTNATTGATAACCGTTCTCAAGCAGACTATGATACTGCCATGCAACTAACCCTCTACACCGACTATTCTCTGCGTGTTTTATTATATTTGGGCGAGCGTCCCAATGAACGTATCACGATTACTCAGATGTCAGAATATTTTGACATCTCCAGAAATCACCTTGTAAAGGTCGTGCATAACTTAGGAAAATTAGAGCTCATTCATACCATCCGAGGAAAAAATGGCGGCATGTTGCTGGCTCAAGAACCCAAAAACATCAACATCGCTGCAGTCGTTCAAAAAGTTGAACCGCATATGAATTTATTGGAATGCTTTGATAGTAAAACCAACACCTGCCCCATCATAAAAAGCTGCGGACTTAAACATATCTTATTCAAAGCTAAAAAAAGTTTTATGGGCGTATTAAAAGAGCATACTCTGGCTGATTTATTGCCCGAAAATATTGATAACCCTACCATTCAACACATTCCTATTGAGCAGGTTCAAGCCGCACAACTTAACAAATAAAGCGTCATTGCCGTGCACAGTGAAGCGCAAATCGGCACGTCGTATTTTGACAATGTAGTTTTCTTCATACCTTTCACGTATCACTTAGTTTAAGCTTCGCTCGATTACGCTATCATAACGCAGTCACCTTATTCACACATCGCTGTAAATTTATAATAACAGAGAGAATTTTCATGTTGTCCAAAATCATTGACTCCATTCAACCCCGCCACATTGGTCTACTTGCCATGTGCGGCTTGGCATTTTTATATATGGCGCTCTTTCGTTATGATTCTTATGGTWTTGAAGAAKGTGCTGCCCGCGCACTTTTAATCAATTGGTCGATTATCGATCAAGTTGCCAATGCCACACCATTATTTGGCATGCCTGATTTACGCGCTCTAATGTTTATATTTTTAGACATTCACTGGGCTGGAAGCCTTGCTGCTGCAAAGGTATTTACATTATTTATGGTSTTTGCCACTGCACTGATGCTGTATCGCTGGGGCGAAAACAATGATAATGCTGAAACTGCCACCATTGCCACTGCTTTATTACTGATTGCTCCCATCACCGTTATGCAAGTGGACTCCATTTCCTCTGGCGTATTTTTACTTTTCTGTTTCATCTGTGCATTCTGGTTAGAAAAAATGTACAGCGATAGTGAACGCACATTACCTGGCTCTATATTTATGCTCATCGTCATGTCTGCATTTGCCGTTAGTTTACATCCTATGGGTTTGGCGCTGCCTGTTGCACTAATGCTCCTTTGGCTACCAAAGACAACGACCCAAGATGATAGAAAAAAACGGCGCAACCTTATGCTGGGCATTGGYATCAGCACCGCACTTTTACTGATTATGCGTTGGGGCTGGGCTGGGCTTGAAAGCCAAGGTGGTCATTTGGCAAGCCTTGGTGCCGCACTTACAGGCTCACCGATTGTACAAACCACACCACCGATTGGTTACGGATTAATCGTTGCCAGCTTATTGGGCTTTACCATTGCCGTATATATTTACCGTCGCTACTTTGAACTCTTTAGCCTAACACTGGTTATCGCATGTTTTATCGGCTTACTTCGCCCTGATACATCATGGGCACTTNATRKSRMTYWCAYRCMKWTTATTTCTTGGTTTGCCTATGCTCACAGCATTACACCGTAAAACAGGCATTCAAAACCTTATGGGTCAACGCGGTTTGGTACTTATTCTGATTGTTGTTTGCACCAGTATCTTCACATCTGCCGATAAACATTACCGCATGATTAGTCAGCTAAAACTTAAATCAGACACCGATTATTTGATTGCATCTGCTGCGGTTATTGCCAATACACCCAATTCTGAATTTCTTATTGSKMRYSWAWRRMCWKYGYGCACNANGCTTGCCACCAAACGTGATGTATTACCATTGCCGCCGCAGCGCATTCTCGAAGATGCCAATATCTTCAGTGAAAAAACAATCGGCATAACTCATTTCATGTTTGACCCAAATGACCCAGAAAACAAAGCTTTATCACGTATTTCTGCTGGTCTTGGYCATCAAATGGAAGCTATCGAGTTACTTCCCGCAGGTGTTATTATTCAGGTGAATAGGGATAGTAACTAATCCGCTGTTTTCAGCTTTCCTTGCTATGCCAAAGGTGAAAAAATAGTGATACGGCAATGCCAAAACCACCACCAAAGGTTAAAATGCCACCCAGTAATATTTCAAGCAATACAGGCTTCGATGCCTCAACCTGTAGCTGAGGAAATGCATACGCGAGTATAGCTATACCGATAACCATGCCTATCGCATAACGCTTCATCATGCGCATCCACATAACATCATCACTCGCTTTTTCTTGAACTTCCTCTGACATCATCACCCTRCCCCTTTTATACAGTTGTAACAGCCGGAACAATCAATAGTGCCCCNTGATGCCAATACCAACAATCGCATCACAACAATACCGATAAACTGTTTACGATGCTCTTCTCGTGTACGTTGATGCTCCTCTGAATCGCTAGGGTTTTGCAACATCGCACGCCCTGCCAGCACTTGTAATACATACAAAGCATACAACACCATAACCAAAATTAAATGGCTCCATAGCAGGAATGAGAAAATATCACCATCCACAATCAGACGTTTCCACCAATCATGGGTTAAATATAAATAAACGGGAAAAAAGAAATCAAACACCATCAAAAAAGACATTGCCGCAATATGAAAGCGTCGCTGTTTGCGCCAATGCCATGCCGCAGCCAGCAGAACGAAACTCATCAGAACCAATAAAACACTTGTTGCCATGCGCAAACCCTAACTGAATAATTGATTATTCGTTATCTTTGTTTGCGCCTCACCCTAAAAACGCTACGCTTCGCCCATGTCTGAAAAAACCTCCGAACCAACTTCTACAATTTATAAGCCCACGCTCCGTGAAAATCGCTATCTGGCGAAGTTCCTTATCACATCCGTACTGTCCTTCTTTGTCGGTACAGTGCATGGCGTACTACAAGTGATTCCAAGTGTTCGTGCTTGGCTGGACTCCATCGGAAGCCCTTATGGCGGACCCGGTCACATGATTGACCCTTTGGCGCATGCTCATATCAATCTGGTTGGTGGTGTAACGATCCTCGGCATGGCAATTACCTATTATTTAATTCCTAAAATTACTGGCAAACGACTCTATTCTCAGCGTATGGCAGAGCATTCTTTTTGGTGGACTGCGATTGGTGTGTCTATATTTTATACATCATTGATGATTTTTGGCATTTGGGAGGGTCACCTATGGCTTACTGACCCCGAAGCTATTCCTGCTGTCCATCGTTTTTATGGCCCTGTCATTTCTATTGCTGCGACAGGTCTTGCAATTGGTTTTTGGGTGTACCTTGCCAATGTACTGTTATCACTAAAGGGTATTTACAAAAAGTCATAAACAATGACTGATCAACAAAACAATGAACGCTTAGAGTGCGGCTGCCCATCCCATTATCCTGACTGGAAACATGGTGATATTGATTTGGGTGGGCAACTCGTTCACAGCCTGAAAATACCTATGTTTATGCATATGCCAATTGGTTATGAGGCTTATCTTCTTAAACAAAAAGATGATATTGAACGCCTTGAACTACATGAAAAATGGCCAGGATTTAACCTAACCCGCACAGGCGCATTGCGTGGGCAAATGATTTGCCCCCTCATGGAAGAAAAATCCCCAGCTCGCAATTTAATGAGCCTTGCTCACCCCTTTCATTTACGCGTGGATCTTTTTCATGGTGATGTCACAGAGATGCGTTCCGCCGTTCGAAAAATGCAGTCCGAGCTGCTTGATGAAGGTCTTATGCCAAAAGAATTATACCTAAGCTATCTCACCTGCCCTGTCTGCGAAGAAGAACGTGGTGGCAAACGCGTGATGCTTATGCGCAGATGGGTGAAAAGTAAGAAACTCGAAGCGCGCTTAAAAAAAGCGGCCGCTAAAAAATAATATCCACCATGGATGAAAGCACACAGCTAATCTGGAGTGTTCTTTTTGGTGGTATCGGTATTGGTTATTTTTCTTATGGAAAAAAGCAAAAAGCTCTTGTTCCACTTTTAGCGGGTATTGCCCTCCTTATTTTTCCATATTTCATTACAAACACCTATAGCATGATCTTCACAGGTCTTACGCTCATGGCTCTACCATACTTTATAAAACAATAATCACTCTATCGGGCACCTCGAAAAACCTCACTATTTCGTCAAACTTGCTCTTTTTGCCCCTGCCCGCGTTGGATAAAAAGAGCAATAGGATTGCTATTACTCGTTT
>NVTQ01000039.1 GCA_002401635.1 Pseudomonadota bacterium | reverse complement strand
ACCAATTTTTCTCAAACAAATTGCCAATATACATTTGGGCCCAGAGTTGCGGCGAGGGCTGGTAGAGCTTAATGGAGAAGGCGAAGTTGCGGGTGCTGTGGTTATTATGCGCTTTGGTGAGAATGCTTTGGCAACCATTGAGCGGGTGCGCGCGAAACTTGAGGAATTGAAAGAAGGGCTGCCAGAAGGTGTTGAAATTGTACCTGTTTATGACCGTGGTGATTTGATTGAGCGGGCTGTCGATAACCTGACGGAAAAGCTGATCGAAGAATCCATTGTGGTTGCAATTATCTGTTTGGTTTTCTTGATGCATGCACGCAGCGCATTGGTAGCGATTATTAGCCTTCCGATTGGAATTTTAATTGCTTTTTTGATTATGAGCTGGCAAGGACTATCTGCCAATATCATGTCATTGGGGGGTATTGCGATTGCCATTGGAGCCATGATTGATGGTGCTATCGTGATGATTGAAAATGCCCATAAACATATGGAGAAACTGGATGAAAAGGCGGGTGTCAAAGCACGCTGGGACGCTGTAAGCGCGGCATCGAAAGAAGTAGGTCCCGCATTATTCTTTAGCCTTTTAATTATTACGGTTTCTTTTTTACCTGTATTTACATTGCAGGCGCAAGAAGGGCGCTTGTTTGCTCCTTTAGCATTTACCAAAACCTATGCCATGGCAGCGGCAGCTTTATTGGCAGTGACCTTGGTGCCTGTGCTTATGGGGTTACTTATTCGTGGTAAAATACCCAGTGAAGAGGATAACTTCATCAATGTATGGTTAAAGAAAATCCATGCGCCTGTGTTGGGCTTGGCTGTGCGCTGGCGCGGTATGACGCTTGTGGTGGCTTTGGCTTTGCTCGCAGCGACGGCTTATCCAGTCATGAAAACAGGTTCGGAGTTTATGCCGCCATTGGATGAAGGGGATGTGCTATATATGCCAACCACGTATCCAGGTATCTCCATTACCAAAGCCAAAGAGTTGTTGCAGCAAACGGATAAGATTCTTAAAACCTTTCCTGAAGTGCATCATGTATTTGGTAAGGTAGGTCGTGCTGAAACTGCAACGGATCCAGCTCCTTTATCGATGATGGAAACCACGATTCGTTTGAAACCCAAAGATGAATGGCCTGATCCGAGTAAAACGACGAAGGAATTAATGGCGGAAATGGATGATGCTATCAAGTTTCCAGGTGTGGCAAATGCATGGACGTATCCGATTAAGACGCGTATTGATATGCTCTCTACAGGGATTAAAACTCCAATCGGTATCAAGGTTTCTGGTGAAGACTTGAATGTGTTGGAAAAAGTTGCTGGTGATATTGAAAATGCCCTAAAAACACACCCCGAGACGCTTTCGGCATTTGCTGATAAAACGGCGGGGGGATATTACCTCGATTTTGACATCAAACGTGAAGAAGCTGCGCGTTATGGGCTGACGGTGGGTGATATTCAGGATGTTATTCAGTCATCTATTGGTGGCATGAATGTGAGTGAAACGGTGGAAGGGCTTGAGCGTTACCCTATTAATATCCGTTATCCGCGCGAGTTACGGGATAATATGGAGTCTTTGAAACGGGTGCTTATTTCAACACCCGTAGGGGCGCAAATCCCATTGTCCTTGGTGACAGATTTAAAACTTCGTCGAGGCCCGCCTTCGATTAAAACTGAAAATGCTACACCCAATGCGTGGATTTATGTTGATATTAAGACATCCGACATTGGTGGTTATGTTGCAGAAGCCAAGAAAATAGTTGCAGAGCAAGTCAATATACCTGCTGGTTATTCGTTGGTTTGGTCGGGGCAATTTGAATATATGGAGCGTGCCAATGCACGATTGAAGGTGGTTGTCCCAATCACCTTGCTCACCATATTCTTATTGTTATTCTTTAATTTTAAGAATTTTCTTGCCCCTGTGGTGGTGATGCTTTCGATTCCATTTGCTTTGATTGGCGGCTTTTGGCTGGTTTGGCTTTTGGGGTATAATATGTCGGTTGCAGTTGCTGTTGGTTTTATTGCACTGGCGGGTGTATCCGCAGAAATTGGTGTGCTGGTGATGACCTTTATTGATCAATCTGTTGCTAGACTGCGTGCCGAAAGGCAAGGCCAGCTAAGCAGCAATGAGATTATGCAAGCGGTAGCATCAGGCACGACCCAGCGTGTGCGCCCGATTGCCATGACTGCGACAGCAGTGATTGCGGGTTTGGTACCGATTATGTTTGGTAGTGGTACGGGTTCAGATGTGATGCAACGTATCGCAGCCCCCATGATTGGCGGTATGTTTACAGCTACCATTTTAAGTTTGTTGGTACTGCCTGTCATTTATGGTTTGGCGTTACAAATTCAGGAAAAAAGAAGATATAAAAAGGAGAGTATATGAGAAATCAAAGGGGTAAAGTATTGCTTTTGGCATTGGGTTTATCGGGATTGCTTTTGGGGGCTTGTGATGCTTCCAGTGATGCTACGAAGAGTAATGTTGCTGCGGTAAAAGCACCGATTGTACAGGCGAATCATGTTGCGGCGCAGTCGAAACCAGAGATTGTGATGTACAAACCAGTAAGTTGTGATTGTTGTAGTGGTTGGGCTGATCATTTGCGTGCACAAGGTTTTAATGTGGTCACCAAGAAGCGTGAAGATATGGACGTAATCAAAGAGAAATATGGTGTTACGGATAAACTGGCATCATGTCATACCGCAATTATTGATGGTTATGTCATTGAAGGGCACGTGCCTGCTGCGGATATAGAACGTTTACTTAAAGAGCGTCCTGATGTTGTGGGTCTGACTGCGCCAGGTATGCCTATGAAATCACCAGGCATGCAAGCGGTGGGTAAATCACCTAAAGGCTACGATGTGTTGGCATTTGATAAAAATGGAAAATCTGAAGTATTTACTCATTATTAAGGAGCAACAGATGAAAAAAACAATGTTGTTGGTAGCAGGATTATTATTAAGCAGTTCCCTAGCCTTTGCACAAGGAGAGGAGGCTCATCATATGAATGGACACATGCATGGTGATATGGGACATAACCCATGTTCCATGCAGGCTATGGAAGGCATGCAACACAATCCTTGCAGTATGGATTCAATGAAGGATATGAAAGAAGGAACTTTTTTAAAAAAAGAAGTGGTTGATGGTTATGAAGTGAGCTTTCATGTTATGAAAGCGCCTGAGGGCATGAAGCATGGCGGCACACACCATGTGATGATTAAAGTTGAGAAAAACAACCAAATCATCTCATTACAAGCGGTAAATTCCAAAGTAACCCACCCCAATGATAATTCGGAATCCAAAATGATGATGAAAATGGGTGACTGGTATATGGTTGGTTATGATTTGAATCATGCTGGAGATCATGAAATCATGGTTCTGTTCAAAACAGATGATGGCAAGAAGCATTTTGCTGGTGTTACTTATTTTAATCAATAATAACTGGGGGTTATTTTCTTTCGACAAGCATGGCTGTGTTTTTTTGATGCAGTCATACTTGACGTGCAGAAGTATTTATAAGTTATGAGTAAGTACATCGCCGTAAAAATTGGGTTGTGGCTTCTGATTGTCTTCATGATGACAGGGTTATTTGGCTGGGATCTTATTGATGATATGGAGCACCTGAGGATTGAAGCCAAGGTTGTTGAAAGTAGTAACAAGCAAAATCATTATTTGCATGACCTTGAATTGGATTTACACCATAGCATCGACCCTGTAAAAGAGTTTCTTGTTACGGGCGACTATCGTTTGGAAACATATTTTTCACACTTGCATAGTAATTTATTTCTAGCGGTAAAAAAATATGAAGAGAATTACCCAGAGTATGCGTTAATCGGTGTGCCTGAGGCATTGGAAGAAATAGATGGTTTGAGCCATGAGATTTTTAAACTTCCGTATGCTGTAGGTAATATGGAAGGCCCCGTTATTTTGCAAGAAGTCATGGAGAGAACACGAGATTCCATTAAGCAGCTATCAAAGCAACATCATATACTGGATATTCGCGTCAATGAGGCCATGCGTATGATGGCTGGCTTAAGAATGGATATGCACGATGAGGCGCTGGGGCTACTGGTTGTCTTGCTGGTCACACTGTTGTGCCTAACATATTTTATTTACAGTCAAATTGTGCTTCCGCTTATTCGCATGCGAAAATCTGTGCAACAAGTCGCAAAGGGTGATTTTAATGTGCAGTGCCAAGTAAAATCGCAAGATGAAATTGGCGTGCTTGGGCGTGCTTTCAATGCCATGGGGCATGCCTTGAAAGAGCGGGATAAAAAACTGAGTCATACACGAAGCCTTGCGGCGTACCATGATAAGATGAGTGCCTTGGGGCTCATGGCTGGAGGCATTGCGCACGAGGTAGGTAACCCTTTATCAGCGATTTCTGTATCTTTGCAAGTTGCACAGAAAAAACTAATCCTCAATGATTGTGATGCGGCGCAAACGCAACTTCAAATTGCGCTCAAAGAAACCGCGCGAATGGAAGACATTATACAAATTATTTTAAATTTCGGCAGGCATGAAGCTACGCCTACGATGCGAAATTTCTATGTCCCTCCAGTGATTAAAGAAGCCGTTCAGTTGGCACAAATGTCACCGAAAAAAAAGTCAGTTCGGATTACGACGGAAATCTCTTCAGCATTGCCCAAAATATATGCTGCGGAAGGTATGTTATTACAGGTATTGCTTAACCTTATCATGAATGCTTTAGATGCATGCCAAGATAAAGGAAACGTGCATATTCATGCTTTTGCGAAAGATGATGAAAAAATAATTATTCATATTAAAGATGATGGTCATGGCATAGCCGATGACATAAAAGATGATATTTTTAAGCCTGATTTTACCAGTAAAGCCCGAGGGGAAGGGACAGGTTTGGGTTTGGCTATTAGCAGGGAGCTTATTCATAGCATGCATGGCTCTTTGGAGCTTATAAGCAGCGATGCAACGGGCAGTTGTTTTCAAATATGCCTACCCATCAAGGAAACGTCATGAAAATTTTGGTGATTGAAGATGAAAAACATATTCGTCAGGGCATTGTTCAAATGCTTGAAAGTGAAGGGTTTGAAGTATTTGAAGCAGACTCGGTCACCTCGGCATTATCATTGGTTCATGATGATATGTTTGATGTACTGCTTTGTGACCATCATCTTCCTGATGGAGAAAGTTTTGATATATTGCATGGGCTTCCAGAGAAGAATCCGCCACCATTGATTATGATGACAGCATTTGGAGATCGTGATTTGGCTTCACAAGCATTTGCTGCTGGAGCCTATGACTATGTTTTAAAACCGATTCGTTTTGATGAGCTGTTTGCACGCTTAAAACGTTTAGAAGAGAAGTTAGTATTGCGTCAACGCGTGTGTGAAAGTGATGAGGATGTGCGCAATCATGGCGAGCTGGCAATCTTGGGTAAGTCGCCTGTTATGCAAGCAGTTCAAGATTTAATTAAAACTTCTGCATCGGCGCGAGTAGCGGTTCTTTTGCAAGGTGAAACAGGGGTTGGTAAAGGCGTTGTTGCCCGTTTAATACACAGCTTAAGCAAATTCAAAGAAGAGCCATTCATCCGAATTAACTGTGCGGCAATCCCATCGGAATTGATGGAATCAGAGCTTTTTGGGCATAAAAAAGGAGCTTTTTCTGGGGCAGATCGTGATCGAAAAGGCTTGCTTGCCAGTGCTGGTAAGGGGACGTTATTTTTAGATGAGTTGGTAGAGTTACCTCTGGTGATGCAGTCTAAATTATTACATGTGCTTGATGAGAGCTCTTTTCGTCCTGTTGGTGGCGACAAAGAGTTTCCATTTCAAGCTCGTGTGATTGCGGCAAGCAATGTTGATTTTGAGCAAGCTGTGAAAGACGGGCGTTTTCGAGAAGACCTTTATTTTCGCTTGAATATTATGCAAATTACGATTCCGCCACTGCGCCAGAGAATGCATGATATTATCCCGCTGACCCACCGCTTGCTTGGACAAATATGTGATGCATGGGGTCATCATCAACCGAGCTTAACGAAGGTACAAGAGCTTTGGCTAGAATCGCAACATTGGCGAGGAAATGTCCGTGAACTTCGCAATGTGCTGGAACGGGCGCTGTTGCTTGGCACGGATAGTACGCTAAAACTACCTGATATGGAGCAGCCATTTGTGTCGGAGCCATTGAGCTTATCCGATGCATGCCATTCTTTTGAGCAGCGTTACATTCAACAAACGCTTGATCAAAACAAGGGCGATAAGGCAAAAGCTGCGCAAATATTGGGTATCGCTTTATCAAGCCTCTATCGAAAATTAGAAGGCTAGGGAAGCGCTGATCAATTCAGTGAATAGCACCTATGCGTCCAAAATGTACAATATCTGCGTTGGAAGATTTAGCAATAGCGGTGCTATTACTCGCATCTTCCGCCTTGCTATTACACATTTTGAATTGCGTAGTTATCTATTCAGAATGAATCAGCACTTCCCTAGGGAAGCGCCGATTCATTCAATGAATGGCATCTATTCGCGCCAAATTACCAAGCCCAGCGTTAGCAACCTAAGCAATAGCGGCGTTATTACTCACGGTTACGGCCTTGCTCTTGGCGATTTTCATCGCATAGCTATGCATTCAAAGTTAATCAGCGCTTCTTTAGCTTTCTACTTTATAAGAAAATAATATTGAGATATTCCTAGAAATAAGAATTTTGGCGTTTTAAACGCCATGGGAATAGTTTGTAACATATTGTTTTATAAAGAATATATTTAACACATCTCTTCTATGCCGAGTTTTTTATTTCTGGCAGCAGTCTTTCTATACATACCACAACCTCGGGATTCGAGGCTTTATGAATAGATTGAATTGAACTCTAGGGGGGTTACCCATGAAGAAAATATTATTTGCCGCAAGTGCGTTTGTGTTTGTTGCTGTAGGCAGTGCCGCACTGATTCCAACGAATGCAGAGGCAATTCCAGTTTTTGCAAGAAAATATGGTATGGCATGTAGTTCTTGTCACACAATGTTTCCAAAGCTAACCAAGATGGGCGTAGCATTCCGCGAACGTGGCTTCCGCTTTGCAGCAGGTCGTGATGATATTGATAGTCAAGATGATCGTGGTAAGAACTTTGATGCTGGAGAAAACTCAGTGTTTGCAGCGGCATTCCCTTTTACTGTGCGCACACAGATTCTTTACACGAGCGCTGGACCTAATGAGTCGACACTTGCAAATGGAGACCTTGCCGCTGGCACACCGTTAATGCCTGGGCATCGTCCTGGTATGTTGGCTGGTGCAGGTCCAGGTAGTTATAAAATAGGGTTTGGTGAATTTGGGCTTATTTCATCAGGTTCGTATGACAACTTCTCATGGTGGTTAGATTCCAGTCTTGCTGGTGGTATTGCCATGCTTGAAGGCATTTATTATGTTGATGATTTGCTCAAGGTTCGTTTTGGGCGTGTGCAGAATAATGTTGGTTATGGTATGACTATGATGTCCAAGCGCCCATTGGCTTATGGCTGGGCAGATGCAGCACAAATGGCTGGTGGCACCATGCTTATGATGGCTGACGGTATTAGTGTTCATGGTACAACCAATGGCGATTCAGGTGTCGGTACATATTATGACTTAACTATAGGTACCCTTGGCAATAACTCTAATTTTACTGGTAACCCAGGGTCAACCAGTATTTACGGTCGTGTAGCTCAAGAGATTAATGATAACAGTATTATTGGTGTTTATGCTTACCAAGCCAAGAATTATTCATCTGATGGATTTGGTGGAGATGCTGCTATGTATATGGGCGGGAGCGGCATGGCTGTGCCAACAGCGACAAATGTAAAGGCTAATGTCATGAGTTTTGACAAAGTATCTCGCTATGGTGTTGATTTCGCTTATAATTATGGTGAACCATTTCAAATATGGGGAGCATATACTGTTGGTTATCAAACCAGCACAGCAGTGACCAAGGATAAATTGAAGACGACTGCATTCACCTTAGCTTCTGAGTGGAAGTTTACAGATAAAGATTTGTTGGGTGTTAAATATGATTCTAGTAACACAGAATTGAAAATGCTCACAAATAAAGTGTTGCGCCCACAAACTACGATAAATGCTACCTTGTTTGGTATTCATCAGCTTGCTGAAAATGTTCAAGCCGTTCTTTCTGTAACACGTACATCCAATCAAATTGATGCTATGTACGCAGGAGGAGGTCAAACTAAAGCAGCACAAAGTAGTTTCACTACAGGCTTATTGGCTATTGATATAGCACTATAAGTATTCTTTGAAGATGGGGGCTTTATGCCCCCATTTTTATGTCACTTTGGAGATGTCGCTAAAGGAGCTTTATATGCAAGATGATTCAGTATCGCCGCTTACAGCATTTTTGGATGCATCTATTAATTTTAAAAATGAAGAAGTTTTTTTTCTCTATGCTGTGATGTTATTTATCAGCACCGTCATTTGTCTCATTCTTTTTTACAAAAACAAGTAAAACCACGATTATAAACTTACTTATCATCAATTTCTCTCTTAAAGATACTCTCAAATTAGAGTTGTTAACCAATCAAGGATTGCATTATGAATGAATTAAGAACAATACTACTACCTGTTCGACATGGCTTGGCGATGGGCGTTTTGGCATTAATTTTTGGTGCTTTATGGGCGGCATATTTTGCGACCCACCATGAAGCCTTACACGGCGGCTTTGAAGCTGCTGAAAGCAAAATAAAACAAGTACAAATGCAAGCTGAAATGAAAGAAATGCAGGCAGGCATGAGTATGTCAGGCATGAATATGGGAAATGCAGCGCATGGGCATGCGGCAGGTGTAGCCCATAACCACGCAGAAGCAGCTCCTAGTGAGCATGGACATAATGATGGGCATGCGCATAAACATGCGGCAGGTGGGCAACACTCGCATTCGGGAAGTTTGGCGACCGATTCTATGCAGCGTCTATTGCGTGGGCACATCCATTTCATGGGTATTGGCATATTGATTATTGTGGTGTTGATTCTTGTGGCGGCATCGCGTCTTAAAGATTGTTGGAAAGGTGTTTTTGGATGGACATTTGGCTTGGGTGCTTTGATGTATCCGCCAGCTTGGATTGTGATGGGTTTCCGCACTGTTGAGCTTGGGCCACAAGGTGCCGAAGCCAGTATTATGTGGCTGTTCGGACCAGCAGTGGCATTGCTGATTGGCTCATTGATTGCTCTGTTTTGTGTGATGTTGATTGAGTTTATTGGCTTGCATAAATCAAGTTTGTTTGCATGGGCTTTTCGTCAGGAATAAACCATTGTTTTAATATGCGTGATGCATTTGTCGTAGTCATGGGGTTGAGATGTTAAAAGAAATAATAATGCAGGTTGAGGATATGAAATGTGCTGGTTGCGAGGGAACAGTACGCAAACAGCTTTTGACATTGCAAGGTGTATATGATGCTAGGGCTAATTTTAAGAGTGGTGCCATATTGTTAAATGTAGACGTTTCTTTTAAGCCTGTGGAAGCTTTTAAGGCTATTAAAAATCTTGGTTATACACCTGTAAAACCACCAGAATGATTATCATATTATTTGGATTGAGTAAAAATAAAGAATGAGAATAGGGAAGCTATGAAAAAGAATATATTATTACTGTCCATATTGAGCCTTATTGGTGCGTGTTCGACATTGCCGATTGAGCGTGAGCATGCAGAGCCGAAGAGTGAAAATTCAAAACAAGCTATGGATCATGAGAATGATTTTTTTGTTGCACGAAAAGGAATTTCAGATGGTTATGAGTTTATTTTTCATGTCATGCCAGCACCTGAAGGCGAAGGGTTTAGCAGGGTTGATTATCATTTGATGGTAAGTATTGAGAAAAATGGCAAGCCCTTGGATAATTTAAATGTCTATTCAGAGGTGAAACATCCAGATGGTACCGCTCAGCCAAAAGCGAAGATGATGCGAATGGGGCACTGGTATATGACAGTGTATAATTTGAGTCATGAACAAGGTAGGCACTGGATGACAGTTTCTTTTGAAGCGGATGGAAGGGTCTATAGTTCTGGTGTGTACTACCCTGAAAGAACGCATCCATAACTGGCTTATTGGGTTACCTGTCATGACACACGCCAAATCAGACTTGATTCCAAAGCCGTATCACCCTGTAACAAGATGGCTGCATGCCGCTTTGGTTCTAGGCGTTGTTTTCCAATTAACTTGTGCAGTGTTGATGACCCATCCAGAACATGCGGATGGCGGGCATGCTGTTGCGATAGCCCATGCTGAGTCTGTAGTCGAAGAAATGCATCATTCAAAACACGAGGCAGATAAGCTTGGTGAATCGTTTATGGCAGCACATAGAACAGGTGGTTTATTGGTCGCATTGATTGTATTGGTGAATTTGATATGGGCGATTGTAGCAAGGGGAGCTCCTCGCAAGCGCCAAATTKCCGTTCTTTTTTCTACGTTGCATTGGCGTGAAGCTTGGCTGATTTTAAGGCGACTTTGTCTTATGATTGCAGGGAAAGGAGGCTTGCCAAAATCAGGAAACAGCCTATCGCTTATTGTTGAAATGCTTGGCATGTTAACCATGACTGCGATGGCGGTGAGTGGAGGCGTTATTTGGCGTATATGGGCGGGCTCTGGTAATACTGTTACTGARCAAGCAGAAACTTGGATGGCTGTGCATGGGGTTATTGCGACACTACTGTTTTTATATTTGGCAGGTCATGTTTCGATGGCATTATTACATATGCGTTCTGGGGATTTGGTTTTTGAACGAATTTTTCCAGTTACGTTGAAAAAATAAGATGTGCTTTGAGCTAAAAGGAGGCTTGTATGAAAAGAAATAATATGATTGGTATAGTAATGGGAGTGGTTTTCCTAGCTTCTCCCGTAGCTTTTGCTGGGGATCAGAGCTCTATGTCAGACTCCCAACATCGCAAAACCATGTCGGGTATGCATCACCCTGAACGTGGTCACGATGCGAATGCTACCGGGGATAAAGCTGTGATGTCGAATGCTCAGCATCGCAAAACCATGTCTGGCATGTCACATCCGAAACATGCTAACGATGGTAATAAAGCCGTTAAAAAAGGCAGTCCGACAATGTCAAACACCCAACATCGTAAAACCATGTCGGGTCTGAGCCATTCTGCCAAAGATTAGTAATGACTGCTTTGGCCACCGCAGTAGGATAGAAAATATCGAGATTATGCTTAAAGTTCTTTTAACTGTAATGACAAGGTGATTGCTTTATGATGACTGTGCGTGAGATAGCGGTGCAAGCCGATGTTACATCCGATGCGGTAAGGTATTATGCTCGCATTGGCTTGCTTCACCCCAAACGAAATCCAAAAAATGGCTATCGTCTATTTGCGGCAGCGGATGTATACCGCTTGCGCTTTATGGTTCGTGCCAAAAATCTAGGGTTTACACTAGCCGAAATCCGCCAGATATTTTTTAATATAGCGGATGGTTATTCACCTTGCCCACAGGTGCGTGGCATCCTTCAACAGCGGATTGCTGAAAATAAAAACACCATTGATGAGCTTGTCGCATTACAAGCGCGTATGGAGCAAGCTCAAAACGAATGGAAAGACATTCCCGATGGGGTGGCAAATGATAAAATATTTTGTCACCTTATCGAACAAAACAATGCTTGACCTGTGTGTAGGGCATAGGCTCTATACTGTGGGAAAGTGAAAGCTATACTTGTTAGGCGAAGTAGCGTTATGAGTGCCGTGATTGTTGGGCTTTGTCGTTGCCTCTTTGGTTAAAAGGAAACGGGTGTTGGGAGATTTACGATGAATATTGATCCAGTTTGCGGTATGGATGTTAAAAAAGATTCAGGGCATGAACGCACGTTTCGAGGTGTGGGCTACCATTTTTGTAGTGCGCATTGCTTGGAGAAGTTTGGCGAAACGCCTGAAGATTATATGGGAGATGATTGCACCCATGATCCCGTTTGTGGCATGCAGGTTAGCCGCACATCTGAGAATCATGTCCAATATAAAGAACATGATTATTATTTTTGTTCACAGCATTGCGTTGAGAAGTTTTCTGCCGATGCAGACGCTTATGAGGGTAAGGACCAAGTGTGTGAACACCACCATGGGCATCATCAAGCAAAGAAAAAAACTATCCCAGACAATCCTGATGCCATGTATTTCTGTCCGATGTGTCCAGGGCAAGAGCAGCAAGGCCCAGGCACATGCAAAGTCTGTGGCATGGCACTGGATCCAATGGCGGCACCAACACTGAACGAAAAAACGGAGTATGTGTGCCCCATGCACCCTGAAATTGTTCGTGATGAAGCAGGTTCATGCCCCAAGTGCGGCATGGCGCTGGAACCTCGAACAGTGAGTGTTGAAGAAAATAATGCCGAGCTGGATGATATGAGCCGTCGTTTTAAAATAAGCGCCATATTGTCGGTTCCTGTATTTATTCTGGCGATGGTCGCAGACCTAGCACCATCATGGTTGCCAGCGTCTTTAAATATGGGCTTGGTACAATGGATTGAGTTTGTCTTGGCGACACCCGTCGTGCTTTGGGGTGGTTGGCCATTTTTTGAGCGTTTTTACCTTTCTGTTAAAACATGGAATTTGAATATGTTCACACTGGTTGGGCTGGGCGTTGGTGTGGCGTGGCTTTACAGTATGGTTGCACTTCTTTTTCCAGGTCTATTCCCACCACTTATGCAAATGGATGGCGGGCTTGTTGATGTGTATTTTGAAGCCGCAGCGGTGATTACGACATTGGTATTGCTGGGGCAGGTTTTAGAATTGCGCGCGCGTTCACGCACCAATGAGGCGATTAAATTATTGCTCGGCATGGCTCCCAAAACGGCACGCTTGGTCAAAGCCGATGGCTCTGAAATCGATGTGCCGATGGAAGACGTGCAGGCGGGTGATATTTTGCGTATTCGGCCTGGTGAGAAGGTGCCCGTTGATGGCACGGTAACTGAGGGTGAGAGTCTGGTGGATGAATCTATGGTGACAGGGGAGCCTGTCTCGGTTGAAAAGTTTGTGGGTGAAAAGCTGATTGGTGCAACGGTCAATGCCAATGGCTCTTTGTTGATGCGGGCTGAGAAGGTTGGCGCGGATACGTTGTTGTCACAGATTGTGAACATGGTTGCGGAAGCCCAACGCTCACGCGCACCTATTCAGAAAATGGCGGATACTGTGGCGGGTTATTTTGTGCCTGTGGTGATTGGTATTGCGATGATTGCTTTTGGCGCGTGGTTTTTTGTTGGCCCAGAGCCGCGTTTGGCCCATGCCATTATCAATGCTGTTGCTGTGCTTATTATTGCTTGCCCTTGCGCCTTGGGTTTGGCGACCCCGATTTCAATTATGGTAGGCACAGGTCGTGGTGCCACGGCAGGTGTGTTAATCAAGAATGCTGAAGCCCTGGAAATCATGGAGAAGGTCAACACGGTCGTTGTGGATAAAACGGGCACGCTGACTGAAGGTAAGCCAAGCTTAACCACGGTACTCAAAACGCATGATATGTCCGAAGATGAGGTGTTGTTGTTGGCTGCAAGCCTTGAGCGTGCCAGTGAACATCCTTTGGCGGCAGCGATTGTTGCTGGGGCTGAGAAACGAGAACTTACATTGCAAGCTGTTGAAGATTTTACAGCGATTACAGGCAAAGGTGTGCAAGCGCTTGTGGATGGACGAGCCATATTGTTGGGCAATGCAGCATTGATGCAAGATAATACGATTGAGATTGCAGTTGTTTCGAAAGATGTAGAAAAACATCAATTGGCTGGTGAGACTGTGATGTACCTTGCTGCTGATGGAAAGTTGGTGGGTTTGATTGGTGTATCGGATCCCATCAAGGCATCGACCCCTGATGCCATCAAAGAATTGCGTGATGAAGGTATTGAAGTGGTGATGCTGACGGGTGATAATCATAATACTGCGGCAGCTGTTGCCTCACAATTAGGCATTGAACGTTTTGAAGCTGATGTGTTGCCCGATCAGAAAGCCAATGTGGTTAAAGCACTGCAAGCGGAAGGCAAGATTGTGGCGATGGCAGGAGATGGCATCAACGATGCACCAGCTTTAGCACAAGCACATGTTGGCATTGCGATGGGTACAGGCACAGATGTGGCGATGGAGTCCGCAGGTGTGACGCTGATTAAAGGTGATTTGACAGGTATTGTTCGGGCTAGACGCTTATCACGTGCGACCATGAAAAATATTCGCCAGAATTTATTTTTTGCTTTTATCTATAATTCCGCAGGTGTGCCGATTGCAGCGGGTGTACTTTATCCAGCCTTCGGACTCTTGCTATCGCCAGTGATTGCCGCAGCGGCGATGAGTTTTAGTTCTGTGTCGGTTATTACCAATGCACTAAGGTTGCGTAATACAAAATTGTAGCGGGTCACATAAATAACAGCTTGAATAGGTACGAGATAATATGACACATCCAAGCAGGAATGATGTTGAGCCGAAAACATTTCGGCAAGTTATATCAGCTATGAGCATCCCTCTGGCATCTATTTTTGGCAGTGGTTTTTTGGTGATTGTACCCGTGTTGGCGAGCAGTGTTGGTTCATACTCGGTGTTGGCAATGCTGGTTGTGGCATTCGTTGCTTTTCAAGCGGGTGCTGTAGTTAGGCATAATATTTTATGTGCGGAACCCGTGTTGGCAGCGGGCAACAAGCGCAGTACACGTATGTTGGAGCAGTTATCATCGGTTGCCCTTGTGGCGGCTTATATCGTATCGGTTTGTTTGTATGTGCATATTTTAAGCTCTTTTGTTCTTGGTGTGTTTGAGATGGATTCGAATTTTAATAATAGCCTTTTAACCACAGTTGTTATTGGCATCATTACATTGATTGGTGTGATGGGTGGCTTGAAACTGCTGGAAAAAATGGAAAGTTGGGCGTTGTATGTGACGCTCGTTATCTTGACCGTGCTATTGCTTGGTTTTGCTTTGTATGACATCAACAGCTATTTGAATGTCGGTAGTTTTATCATGCCTGAGATGCCCAAGCGTTCAACTTGGGAAATGATTACCATTGTGGCTGGCACTCTGATTGTGGTGCAAGGCTTTGAAACGACACGTTATCTGGGGAATCAATTTGATAGCCAAACCAGAATACTTGCTTCACGCTGGTCACAATATTTATCCCTGACTGTTTATGTTATTTTTGTCGCATTGGCACTGCCTGTTGTGACGATTCTGAACGGAGAATACGCCGAGAATAGCTTGATTCTATTGGCAGCCGAAGTATCGGTATTATTGGTAGCGCCTTTGATTGTTGCAGCAGGATTATCCCAATTCTCTGCTGCTGTAGCGGATACTTTGGCATCGGCATCGAATATGGAAGAAATTACCAAGGGGCGTATGGGGCAACGCTTGGGCTATTTGCTGGTTGGCAGCATAGCCATGGCATTGGCTTGGTCGGGGTCAACCTTTGCGATTATTACTCTGGCATCCAAAGCTTTTGCATTGTATTACCTGCTTCAATGCTGTGTCGGTTTTAGCGTTTGTAAGAGTCATTTTGAACGAACAAGGTTTATCCTTGTGGGGTTAGCATTGCTGTTTGTTCTAATATTTGCAGTTCCTGCTGGGTGATAAGGAAGGGCGATTGTATGAACGTAAAATCTAGCTTATTGCTTGTCGTATATAATGCTTGACCTGTGTGCAAGGCACATCTTTTACACTGGCGGCGAAGAAGATGAAGCAGGTGTTGAATACGTGTTATATTAGGCTTTGAGAGCTGTACATAAAGGAGATATTTATGAGCGATCAGAAACAACCATTTTTGGCAAGGCGAGAATTTGTAAAAGGCGTTGCTGTGGCTGGAGCGCTCTTACCGTTGACGACATTCGCGCCATTTGCTTGGGCTTATGATGCTACAGGTGTTGAGTCTGAATTAAGTGGGACGGTATTTGACCTAGAAATTGCCCCTATGAAAGTGAATTTAACAGGTAAGGAGAGTATGGCGACTACGGTGAATGGTTTATTGCCTGGCCCCGTTTTAAAGGTTAAGGAAGGGGATACGGTAACGATTCGGGTTACCAACCGTTTGGATGAAATGACGACGATTCACTGGCACGGTATTATTCTTGATGCTGAGATGGATGGGGTGCCTGGTATTAGTTTTCCAGGTATTGCACCAGGTGAGACTTTTACCCATGAATTCAAGGCGGTGCAGCATGGAACATATTGGTACCATGCACACACCTTAGCCGAACAAACAGGTGTATATGGTGCATTGGTTATCGAGCCACGTCATCAGTCGGATATGATAAAGGTAGATCGCGATCACACGGTGCTGTTAAGTGACTGGACGGATGAAAACCCTGTTGATGTGTATATGAATCTGAAAAAGATGGCAGGTTATTATAACTATCGAAATTTAACAGCGATGGATTTTATTGATGATGCCGCCCACCTTGGTATAGGCGAGGCACTTTCTAGGCGACATGTATGGAATAAAACCCGTATGAGCCCCAATGATTTTAGTGATATTTCTGCGGCAACTTATACCTATCTTATGAATGGGCATAACCCTGATGGGAATTGGCATGGTCTTGCCAAGGCAGGTGAGCGTGTGCGATTGCGTTTTGTGGGAGCCGCAACAGCGACCTTTTTTGATGTGCGTATTCCAGGTTTGAAGCTCACGGTGGTTTCCACGGATGGACAGGAGGTCGTGCCTGTTGAAGTGGATGAATTTAGAATTGGTTCGGGTGAAACATATGATGTGATCGTTGATATTCCAGATGATAAAGCCTACACAGTTTTTGCGCAGGCAATGGATCGATCGGGATATGCGCGTGGTACATTATCTGCAAGGGCAGACCAACAAAGAAGACCTGCAACTGCGGCATCAAACGCGCCAACAATCCGAGGCTGATATAGAACATGAGCGCCACGACGATAAACGGCGCCGCGATCTGAACCCCGATCTTGAAGCTGCCCGCGACCACTCGCGCCATAAGATCGGCGAGATCAGCAATTGGCGGCGCAACGCCCGGCGCAAAAAGTGTGTAGCTATCAAATACCCCCATCAACATGATGTGGTGCATATCCGTGATGAGCAACAAAAGCGTTCCCATCAAGGTCAACAAGACGGCCGTGATGGACCCCTGATCCTGAAGTGCGGGGTTGAACAGCAAGGCGTTCGCAAACCCGGTCAAAAAGGCGATAATCGTACCCGCAGTCGCCAAGCCGGCCACAAGAATGCGCGCGATCATGCCAATGTAAACGCCGATCAGCACCTCGCCGGCGATCAACACCAGGACGCCCGCGAACACAGGCGGTATCGCGGGCAGCAGGGCTGTCAGGAGCGGCGTCATGATCGCCGTAACCAGAATTGCAAACAGCAACCGAATGCGTGTGGGAATATACGCTTCCCCTATCCCGGGCATGAGCATAATGGTCGAGCCAACGCGGCTGAAGACCAGCAGATAAGCGAAACCATCAATTGTAAGAAGCTGGTTCAACATCGACTATATTGACCCGGAATTGCGCTGAAAAACGG
>NVTQ01000038.1:16306-17631 GCA_002401635.1 Pseudomonadota bacterium | reverse complement strand
CTTTCGCCCTATCTATTAAGTGCTATAAACGATTACCGCATAGAATATGATGCTGAAATTTATCGGGAGGAAAACCACCCTCTATACCCATCTCGTTTATCCGCTTTATACGCCTTCGGTAGTATTGAAACATGCCGTTTAGTTAGTGAGAAATATGGTTGGCCATTAGATGCGGTCCAGCAGTTTCGTTTAAAGGACTGGCCTCTAACCAGAATAGCAAAAGTTAATATGGAGCATGTTTCATTAGCTAGGCGCGCTTATAAAATATCAATGATGCAAGATATCGATAGGCTATGGGGTGGCTATTGGACTGGTTTTGATGAAATTATTTTAGAGTTGCCATCGAGTAACTTTGAAAGAAAACAATATAATTCAGGAGTAATATGGGAATACCTTATTGAAGGGGTGGTTGAGTGTATTTAGAAAAAACACGATAAAGTGCTTAAGCGTGCGTTATATTCAGTAGAATTAGACTCGATTGATTTTAAGTTATTGAAATATAAGCAGCAAATAAAATCTGACAGGTTTGGTTGGCGCATTTCAGCGTTTATAAAATATTGTTCTTAGGGTATGTTTTGCTTATGAATGAGGTGATAATAAATATGCTCAACAAGACATGCCTCACATGCTCTGCTTGCGACTTTATTGGATACACAGTAAATAATTTATCATGAAAATACTGAATATTTTTAAATCCATACCTGAAAATCTTGATAAGGAAGCTTTGGATACGCTTGTACAGCAGGGTGACTTTAAAATTGAACGGATTGTTTCCAAAGGGCATACATCTCCTGAATCTGGTTGGTATGAGCAAGCTCAAGATGAATGGGTGATTATATTACAAGGCGCTGCTGTTCTGACCTTTGTTGATGGTGAAGAAACACACTTAACAGTAGGTGACCACCTGAATATACCTGCTTTTACCAAACATAAAGTTTCATGGACAAACCCTGATATTGAAACAATCTGGATTGCAGTTTTTTATGGGAATAAGGTAACATGAGAAAGCTTGTCACCAATCATTTGCTGATTGTTTTGGGTTGGTTCTTTGTTTTAGTCGGGMTTGTGGGWGTCATTATTCCTATTTTACCTACCACCCCTTTTATGATTCTTGCCGCTGCTATTTTTGCCCGAAGTTCGCCAAGGTTTCATCAGATGTTACTCAATAACCGTTGGTTTGGTAAAGTTTTAAGAGATTGGGAAGAGCGAGGCGTATTGGCACGCAGCATCAAACGTAAAGCGACACTTTTGATTGTGCTTACATTYTCCATATCCATTGCTATTTTATACGAAAAAYYAGYACTTCAACTGATGTTAGTAGSCAT
>NVTQ01000038.1:0-16301 GCA_002401635.1 Pseudomonadota bacterium | reverse complement strand
TRMCGCWWYNGYTTTTMTTWTKSYKSWKSMRMRWMRAWGWNGRAYAMNTSAAAATCAATAGGGGAAGGTCTTATTTTGCGTGAATCAGTTTCGGGAACTACTATATGGAAAAGGAGCTAGCTATGAATACCGCGAATATGACAGCTTTAAAAATCATGCAAGCAGTGGAAYAAGGAAGGYGGTTGYGTAAGGTTAAGTAGGAAAAGTTRCATAARAATGTTCATATATAAATTTAACCACTTAAACCTTACATATAAYATTTTATAATAAAGGTTCGCTTMCCTAGTAAATTACCATCAAACTCAATCAATAAACAGRTTCAAGTATCTATTAAAAAAGAACAATTTATTGCGCTGATAGCCAGTTTGTTCATGGAGAACACCATCTTCAGCTAGCTTTTTAATCAATGACGAGGCAGTTGGGTGACTAACATTAAGGATAYTTACTGCCATTTTTACAGAAATGAAAGGTTTACTATATAGGTGGTTTAAAAGGGTTTGAGCATTTTTAGCTCGTTTTCCGTAGCCTAGAATCAATGCGTCTATTTCATGCCTAAGCTTTAGAATTTCCTCAAAGGTCTGCTTACCTTTTCCTGCTGTTTCAATAACAGCTGATAAGAAAAACTTAACCCAATGAGTTATATCATTTGATAAACGAACACGCGTTAGTGCATCATAATAGTTGCCTCGGTTGCGTTCAAAGAAAGACGATAAATAAAGTGATGGCTTCCTCAGTAGCCCCTTGCTTACCAAGTAAAGTGTAATCATCAAGCGCCCAACACGACCATTGCCGTCTAAAAAGGGGTGAATCGTCTCAAATTGATAGTGGCTAATCGCAATGCGTACTAGTTCTGGCACATCAACATGCTCATTATGCCAGAATGTCTCTAGGTCACTCATCAAGTCAGGAAGTTCTTCAAAATGAGGAGGGATAAATGCTGCATCTGCCAAACTACTGCCRSCAATCCAGTTTTGAGAGCGGCGCAACTCACCAGGGCACTTACTTTCACCACGTACACCCTGCATCAATGTCGTATGTGTATTTTTCAATAAACGGTTAGACAAAGGTAATGACTCTAGCTCCTGAATAGCATTATTTAGAGCCAGYACATAATTTTGCACCTCTTGCCAGTCATCTCTTTTTTCTGGTGTGATCAGCTCACTATCAAGAACTGCCTCATCCATCTGAGTTTGCGTTCCTTCAATCTGCGAAGATGTTTGAGCCTCTTTGGTGATATGTAGGTGAATAAACAGGTCAACGTCAGGGACAATCAATGTAAATGCATCAAGTTCTGCTAATGCCCGTGAAGCGCGCTCAAGCAACGTATTAATCTTAGGGTCTTCCCAGCTCCACTCTTTGTTAATCAGAACAGGAGAAAAACTTTTATACTGACGTTGCTCTACCCACTTCCCTGATTCAAAGTCTTCAAATTTCATCTAAAACCTCGCATTGCACTCATCAACCCAAAGAAGCTCTTGGATAAGTAGAAAATCAACCATATGTAAATATATACTAGTAACCTTACATATAAAAAATCATATGTAAACTTAACGCATGAATTCTTACATATGTATCCGTATGTGTAAGGTTCGCGCTCTATTATTTTTATTAGAGGTTGAATAAATCAAAATCAATGTGGTCAGATTCGATTGGTTTGTATTGTTTTTGTAGGAATAGCCTTATAAAGTATTTAAATAGTTATCCACTTCATCCATAAAAAGCATGTCGATTAACTTTTTGTTGGCTTCGGGCATGGGATAAGGGTCTAATGTATCGCGTTTTAGCCAAATATACTCTGATTCGGCATGAATATTTGATATATCAGGGCAATAACATACAAAAAGAAGGAAATGCAGAGTTCGATCAGCATAACTGTGTGATGATTTCCCTAAATGTCGCCAGATTTTTCCAGAAAGGTTGGTTTCTTCTTTTAATTCTCTTAGCGCTGCCTGAAGAGGCATTTCGTTATTTTCTATCTTACCGCCAGGTAATGACCATAAACCGCCGCAATGCACATCATCAGGGCGTTTAAGTAATAATAATTCGTGATTGCTGTTAAATACTGCGACTAAAGCAATAACGTGTTGTTCAGGTGCGGTATTCGGCATTGATGACAATATATTCGTGGGTTAAGTCGCCTGTCCAAATGGTGGCTTCGGCATCGCCCAAACCTAAATCAACATGTAGGGTAAACTCATCTTTGGCGAACACTTCCATGCCATCTTCATCACGGTAATCAGGGTGCAAATTGCCCGATTCAAGCATGGTGACATCACCCGCTTTTAAGCCGATTTTATTGCGGTCAATCGCAATGCCTGCATTACCAATGGCAACAAGGATGCGCCCCCAGTTGGCATCAGAGCCTGCAAAGGCTGTTTTGACCAGTGGTGATACGGCAATGGCGCGACCAACTGTGCGTGCATCCTCTTCGCTATGTGCATGGGTTACTTTAATGGTGACGAATTTACTGACTCCTTCACCATCACGGGTAATCAGCTGGGCTAATTCTATGCAAAGCTCGGTAAGGGCTTGTTCAAATTCAGATGTGTCGTCCAAAGGCGTATGACCCAAACCAATACCGCTGGAAAGTAGGTATAAAGTATCATTGGTGGAGGTATCACCATCCACACTGATACAGTTAAATGAGCGGTTTGCCACGCGTTTAAGCATGGGTTGTAACTGCGCATGGGTAAGCGGTGCATCGGTGGCAACAAATGACAGCATGGTTGCCATATTCGGATGAATCATGCCGCTGCCCTTGGATATGCCTGTGATGGTATAATCACCAACTTTTTTTGATGCCCATTTGGCAAAGGTATCGGTCGTACGAATAGCATGTGCTGCATCTTGCCAGTGGTTGGCATCAAGGTTCGTGACGACCTCATCCATACCTGCTGCAATACGGTCAATGGGAAAAGCTTCCCCGACAACACCCGTTGAAGCGGATAATACTTGCTCTGACCCACAACCAGCCGCACTTGCAGCCAAATCAATTAGTTGTTGTGACCAAACGCGCTCCATCTCACCCACGCCAGCATTGGCATTGCCAGCATTGCCGATAATACAGCGAATGTTTTCGCCATGGCTAAGTACAGTGGCTTCACCGAAATCGACACAGGCAGCACGAAAATTATTCTGCGTGAATACACCTGCCGCATGGGCAGCTACGTCGGTAACAATCAGTGTTAAATCCTGACGCTTGCCAATCAAATCAGCTGATTTTACACCGCATGAGGCTGTACCGACTCGAAAACCAGGAACGGGCAATGCAGGTGATAATTCAGGAGGGTTTACTGCCATGTTAATAACTCCAATACTGCCCATGGATGGGCAGCTTTAGTGAGCTGCATAAATGCCACGTCATTTGTGCAGCGTGAAAAGGTGAAGGCATGGATGCCTGAATCCGTATCAAATGAAATCTAGCGTTTACCATGACATTGTTTGTATTTTTTGCCTGAACCACATGGGCAAGGCTCATTGCGCCCAACTTTAGCATGATCACGTTTTACGGTGTGCTGCTTTGCTGCAGGCTCTTCTGAACGAACATTGTAGCTTAACATTTCAGGTTCTGGTTCAGGTGTTGCTGGTTCTTGCTGTTCAACCTCTACGGTGTACAGCGTGCGCATCGTCTGCTCACGAACTTCGCCCAACATACGCTCAAATAACTCAAATGACTCACGTTTATACTCTTGAATCGGTTGTTTTTGTGCATAACCGCGTAAACCAACACTTTGGCGCAAGTGATCCATTGCCAAAAGATGCTCTTTCCAATGATGATCAAGCACTTGCAAGACCAGCCATTTTTCAAAGCCGCGCATTTGCTCAGCGCCTGTAACGGCTTCTTTGGCAGCCAAACTATCTTTCAATAAACCACCAAGCTTTTCAACCATATCTTCGGCTTGTTCCACACCTTCATCAGCAGACAAGGCTGCAATATCGGCTTGAATGCCTAGACGTTCTTGTAGTGCTTTTGTTAGTCCTTCAATATCCCATTCGTCATGGCGGCCTTCAAGAAATTCAACGCCCAAACGATCGGCAAAATCATCGGACATATCTTCAATCACATCATGCACACTATCGGCTTCCAGTAGTTCGCGGCGTTGATCATAAATCACTTCACGCTGTTTGTTCATCACATCATCATATTCAAGTAGCTGTTTACGAATATCGAAGTTGCGACCTTCCACTTTCTTCTGTGAATTCTCAATGGCTTTGCTTACCCAAGGATGTTCAATGGCTTCACCTTTTTCAAAGCCCATYTTGGTCARCATAGACTGCATYTTTTCACCACCAAARATRCGCATCAAATCATCTTCCAATGATAGGTAAAAACGTGTTGCMCCMGGATCKCCCTGACGACCCGAACGACCACGCAACTGRTTATCAATACGGCGTGATTCATGGCGTTCGGTACCCAAAATGTGCAGWCCACCMGCSGCAACGACTTCRATATGTTCAGCATCACATGCTGTAYGCAGCTCTTCAGCYTGTTTGGTACGYTCATTRTCCGAAAGTTTCTTAGGCAACTGWGAAATCATCATGCTTGGGCTGCCACCCAAAACAATATCAGTACCACGACCAGCCATATTGGTAGCGATGGTTACGGCATYTTTGCGTCCTGCTTGGGCAACAATTTCMGCTTCGCGTTCATGCTGTTTGGCATTAAGCACTTCATGTTTGATGTCCATCTTCTTCAACATCTCAGATAATGCTTCTGACTTATCAATGGAGGTTGTGCCGACAAGAATCGGWGCATGGGTYTTATGAATATSAGCAATATCTWTGGCAATAGCRTCKARYTTATCTTCGSTRTCRCGATAAATAAGATCKGACATATCTTTACGAACCATCGGYTTRTTGGTCGGTACAATSACCACCTCAAGYTTGTAGATTTTGTGRAAYTCTTCGGCTTCRGTATCSGCWGTACCRGTCATGCCTGCCAATACTTCATACATACGRAAGAAGTTCTGRAATGTGACCGATGCCAAKGTTTGGTTTTCWGGTTGAACTTCAACACCYTCTTTGGCTTCTAGYGCTTGRTGYTGACCATCGGAATAACGGCGACCAGGCATCATRCGACCAGTRAATTCATCAATAATAATCACTTCGYCATTGCGAACAATRTAATCGACTTCGCGSGTAAAAAGGGTGTTGGCACGCAAACATTGGGTGATGGCGTGGTTTACATTAACATTTTCAGGGTCGTATAAGCTGCTGTCTTTAAAGAGTCCAGCTTCAATACATAGCTCTTCAACATGTTCCATGCCCGATTCAGTGAAGGAAACTGCTTTATCCTTTTCATCTTTATCGTAGTCTGCTTTATCAAGCTTTTGCACCAAAGTATTTGCAGTGGCATAGAGATCGGTTGCTTGTTCGCCCGGTCCTGAAATAATTAATGGTGTACGTGCTTCATCAATTAAAATGGAATCGACTTCATCGACAATAGCAAAAGCATAATCACGTTGTACCAGCTCTTGTTTGGAAAAAGCCATATTATCGCGAAGATAATCAAAGCCGAATTCGTTATTGGTGCCGTAAGTAATGTCTGATGCATAGGCTGCTTGGCGTACTTCATGGGTAATGCCATTGATAATCACACCCGTGCTCAAGCCAAGGAAACTGTATAGTTTTCCCATCTCTTCGGCATCACGGCTGGCAAGGTAGTCATTCACGGTGACGACATGTGCGCCGCGTCCTTCGAGTGCGTGCAAATAGATTGCCAATGTTGCGGTTAAGGTTTTACCCTCACCCGTCTTCATCTCAGCAATCTTGCCTTCATGAAGGATGATGCCGCCAATCAGTTGTGAATCAAAGTGACGCATGCCCATGACACGTTTGCTTGCCTCGCGACATACTGCAAAAGCTTCAGGCAATAGCTCATCCAATGATGCGCCATCTTTCAAACGGGTGCGGAACTCTTCTGTTTTAGCAGCCAGTTCGGTGTCCGATAGGGGTTGAACCCCGCCTTCAAGGGCGTTGATTTCAGCAATTTTAGGTTCGTACTGCTTCAAAATACGTTCGTTACGGCTGCCGAACAATTTGGTCAGGAAATTCATCATGGGGAGGAAAGCTCCAGTTTATATAACCATTACGGTGCTTATCATGGCATGTGATGGTTTAACATAGTTACTTATTCAAAAACGCTGCGATTCTAGCGATACCTTCGCGAATGTCATCCAAGTGTGTGGCATAGGAGAAGCGTAGGTGCGTATTGGACTGATAAACACCGAAGTCTTCACCTGGTGTAATCGCCACACCAGCTTGCTCTAATAAGCGCCAGCAAAAGCTTTTGGAGTCCTCGGTAAGCTTGCTAACATTGGCATAAATGTAGAATGCGCCCTGTGGTTCGACAACAATATCAAAGCCGAGTTTGGGCAATTCGCGGAGCAAATACTGTCGCCGTTCATCGTATGCTGATCGCATCATTTCAACTGCATCGGTGGCTTTTAACGCCTCAATTGCGGCATATTGTGACAAGGTAGGGGCAGCAATAAAGATATTTTGCATCACACGGCGGCATGGTTCAATGAGCTTTTCAGGCACAATGGCCCAGCCAATTCGCCAACCTGTCATTGCCCAGCGTTTGGAAAATCCATTGATGACAATGGCGTGATCATCAACTTCCAAGGCGCATGGAGCCGATGTGTCATAGGTTAAACCATGGTAAATTTCATCAGAAATCAAATATCCGTTATGCGCGCGGCAGGCTTTTGCCAGCTCGCTTATGGATTGGCGTTGTAAAACTGTGCCAGTTGGGTTGCCAGGGTTAATCACAACTGCTGCGCGTGTATGTGGTTGCCAATGTTTATCAATGAGTGCGCCATCAAGGTGATAGCGGCTGTCAGGACCAACAGGGATGTTGAGCGGCTGTCCACCTGCCAAACGGATAAAATTACGCTGGCAAGGGTAGCCCGGATCAGGCAATAATACTGATTCCCCAGCATCGATAAGCACTGCATAAAGCATGTTAAATGCGCCCGAAGTACCTGGTGTAATCAAAATGCGTTCTGGCGCAATTTGCACATGGTATTCTTGTTCGTACCAAGCTGCCAAAGCCTGTTGAAGCTCTGGCGCACCTGTTGATGGTGTATAAAATTGATCGTTATCGAGCAATTTTTTGGCGGCATTACGTACAGATTCAGGGGTATGGAAATCAGGCTCGCCAATTTCCATATGAATGATTTTTCTGCCTTGAGCTTCTAATTCTTTGGCGCGCTCAAGCAATTGCATGACACGAAAAGGTTCGATTTGATCAATGGTGCGCATGCCAGCAATGCTAACGACTCTTGGGAAGATTGTCGCTTGGGGTTAGGGTTCAGCTTAGAGATGAGAAAACGAGGTTGTGTATGGAATGGGTGAAAGTCTTTCACATTGTGATGATGGTTTCGTGGTTTGCAGGCTTGTTTTATCTGCCGCGTYTGTTTGTAAATCATGCCGAATTTAACGAAGGYGATGTGCATGAACGCTTGGCATTGATGGAGTATAAATTATACCGTTTTGTGACCCCGATGATGTTTTTAACCCTGATTACAGGYRCGGTRCTGGCATGGGYGCAGTGGGATTATTTRCAGRCTGAGCYATGGTTTTACATCAAAGTGGGCATTGTAGGRTTGTTGGTTTGGTATCATTTTCATTGTGGKCATTTGGTAAAAGTTTTTGCCCAAGGRAARAACAACCGTAGCCATGTATTTTACCGCTGGTTTAATGAAGCGCCTGTGTTTGGGTTAGTTGGGGCTGTTATTTTGGTGATTTTGCGACCGTTTTGATGTTTTTTTNGATGGCTCTTCATATCTTGAAGGTTGTGCAAAACTATATGTCATAGTCGTGACATATAGCTCATTTAGCTTTTTATATTGATTGAAAGAAATTTAAATTTTAAACGATAAGGAAGTGGATGATGTTTAAAAATATCGCRCTGATTATTTTCTTAATGTGYACTCCGAATTTGTGTGGYGCATATGARAGTGTGAAYAATTTTAMCATGGATGCGAAATTATCACAAAGAGCATTCGAKGATCAGATGCTGASTCTAAAGGTTATGATGTCGAARYTGCGYGAGCTTCTYTATAGCTTRAAAGATATTAAAGAACTTGAARGWGCAGGGCTTCCGCATCGTGATGCAGAGCTTATGTATAACACGCTTTTAGCAAAAATAACGCAAACAAAAAACCAAACATTGACGTTAATTACAGCCCTCTAAAGGAATTATTATGTTTAAAAATTGTTTCGCCACCACCGTAGTGTTTCTTTTGCTGTTTATGATAGGTGCCATGCCACGTGTGCAGGCTTCTGAAGAGGCGCATTATGTGAACCTTGTTGCATTCCAAGCGGATAAGCCAGGCTTCAACTATGAAGGGATATTTAATGGTAACCTTGGTCAGCTTATTACCAGTGTTGAATCCCATGCGYATGTTGTTTTYGCGACACGCACATCAAGGCTTCAAGATAGAGATATTATCAAYCTACAAGCAGATGTTATGCGTATTACCAAGCAGGGTAACCTCGCAAGTGGYGGGCTTGATTGCCGCTTTATTTTCAATGATGAGTCSGATGAAGATTCRGCTTTTTTCTCGATYAGCGGYATMTGTGATCGCCTTKCTGCAAATKCAAATGGCACAGACCGTAAAAAAATAATCATTAAACGCAAAATGTTATCGGATCCAAGTGCTATATTTAATGTTTGGTTGAAGCTGTATGAAGATCCAGTCACAGGTCTCGCTATTTATACGGATATTGATTAAGGCACCTTTTTTAGGTAATCACTTGCCCGATTGCCAATATTTTTCGATTACTGTGACGGGATTTTAATCCCATAAACCCCTTTTGCGAGTATAGAGCACCTCGAAAAACCTAACTATTTCGTCAAACTTGCCCTTTTCGCACCTGACTGCGTTGGATAAAAAGAGCAATAGCGTTGCTATAGTCATTCAGTAATTGATTTACCCTATTCTTTACCCATATCACCCCTCATCCTAACCTTCTCCCCTCAAGTGGGAGAAGGTTTTCAAACAATGAAGTGTCATTTAGATGAATGCTTTTTTCTAAGGTAAATCAATTTATGAATCACTATATTACTCATTTCATCACGCCTTGTCATAAACGAAAAATAGCGGTGCTTGACTCGTGCGAGGTTTTTCGAGGTGCCCTATAGTCTTTTGAGATTGCTATGGATAACATGATAAAATACTCATGTTATCATCAGGCTATGCTCATAGAAGTCTGATAGCGTTCGTTTATTCTTTTGAATAAAGGGGTGTTGATGCTTGTTCAGCGACGTTGTCTTCCATTACTGTTTGTGGGTATGTTATTTGCAACCTTTGCATCTGTCAGTGCAAGTGAAAATTCTTCTGTATCAAAAGTGGCTCTTTCAAGTATGGAGACGCATGTGGAAACGATGATGCATGCAGCGTTGGCACATGATTTGGAAGCCTTGCAAAAGATAGATAAAAAAATTGAGAAAGACATCGCGCAATTACATGAAGGCTTACAAGGGCAAGCTTTTAACGAGCGACGCTCACGTGAGCTGCTTATGGCATATTCATGGGCGCGTGTTATTTCAATAGATATTGGGCAGCAGGCTTGGGTCGGTGTTGCGATAGCTGCCAATCAGCTAAGTGCGTCAATATTTCGTTTTACCAACTACCCCAGCTTGCAGCAACGGGATACGGCATGGATGGGTTACCTTAGCCGTGAACTGCTCTTGTTGAATATGGAAGACCCTAAGCTTAATGCCGAGTTATTGAATACCCGCAGTACGGATTTAAATAGCACATGGCAGCGTGTTAGTGGCGAAATCATTAAAGATTTTCGCAATAAACCACGTGTCATCGAGGGCAATCATTTGATGCTTGAACTTGGTGCAGCGCATAAACCTTCGCAAGTTATAAGTTTAGCGAAAAAGATGCTTGTTTTTGTGAATAAAATTAAGAACCTACAATAGTTTTAATTTCTACGACGTTGTGGGCGATGCGGCCTGCCAGCGTTGTTGGGTTTCTTGGCGTGTTGTGTCGCGCGATCTTCGCTTTTAAGCCCTTCGGCAGTGGCTCCTGGGCTTGTCGGCTTGCCGATATTGAGTGCTTCTTCTGGAATGCCTTCTACAGGGATGCAGCGTTTGATATAAGCTTCGATGTCTGGAAGCCCAAAGCAAAACCGTTCACAGGCAAATGATATGGCGGTGCCAGTGCTTCCTGCGCGGGCAGTGCGCCCAATACGGTGGACATAATTCTCTGCATCATCGGGCAAATCGTAGTTAAAAACATGTGTGACATTATCAATATGTATGCCTCGGCTGGCAACATCGGTAGCGACCAATAAATGTAATTTACCTTGTGAGAAGTCTTCCAAAATACGCATGCGTTTTTTCTGACGCACATCACCTGAAAGGATGCCGACTTTAAAGTCGTAGCGTGCCAGTTGGCGGGCAACACGTTCTCCATCACGTTTTTCATTGATAAAAATGATACCGCGTTCAACATTATCTTGGCGAAGTAGATGAATAAGCAGTGGAACTTTATCCTCCATGGCGGTGTGATAAAGTGATTCAGTGATGCCAGATGCGGTTAATTCACCTTCTTCAGCACGCAATTTTTCAGGGTTGTTCATGTGCTCATATGCCAATTCCATCACGCGGTGGGAAAGCGTGGCAGAGAATAAAAGTGATTGGCGTTCRTTRTAYTTGGGTAGGCGRCGCAACATAAAACGAATATCTTTGATAAAACCAAGGTCAAACATGCGRTCSGCTTCATCCAASACCATGATTTCAGTGCGATTWAGGCTGTAACAMTGTTTTTTTAGATAATCAATCAAACGACCAGGTGTGCCAATCAATAYATCAACACCRTCTTCAAATGCTTTGCGTTGTTTYTCATAATCCACGCCGCCATAGACAGTGTGTATTTTTAGGTTGGTGTGTTTGCCRAGTTTYTTGGCATCYTCACCAATTTGAATAACCARTTCRCGGGTTGGCGCAATAATCACAGCGCGTGGATGTTGCTCTGTTCTTCCTTGTTTGGGTTCTTTGGATAACAAGTGATTGAAAATGGTAATTAAGAAAGTAGCCGTCTTGCCCGTACCTGTTCGCCCTTGCCCTGCAACATCTTTTCCCTTTAATGTCATTGGCAAGGCAATTTGTTGGACAGGGGTAAGTTCTGTGTAACCAAGTTCATCAATGCCTTGCAGCAAAGCTTTTGGAAGATTTAATTCGGAAAAAGTTGTTGGATTCATGGGCGGATGGTAAAGTGATTSTTCATACATTGCCATGTATGGTTTGCCTGACTAGCTTGCGCGYTCCCMATGCGGGCTCATGGCGCAATTGGTTAGCGCAACCGGCTCATAACCGGTTGGTTCTAGGTTCGAGTCCTAGTGAGCCCACCAAATTTATGAAAGGTATAGGTTTTATTTATGACTGACGTAATCCATCCTGACACACTAAAARCWTTGGTTCTTGARKCCATGCCTGATGCGGAAGTKCATGTTTCRTGTTATTCGGGTGATGATCATTTTGARATGGAAGTGGTRTCKGCSAGYTTTGCAGGYAAGACGCGTATTGCRCAGCATAAGATGGTGTAYGCYGCTTTGGGTGATAATATGCGYGCTGCRGTGCATGCGCTRGCATTRAAAACACGTGYTRAATAAAGGTTAATGGAGTATTTATTATGAGCAAAACAGTATTGGAACACATTGATRGTGTGGTAAAAGGTAATGATGTRGTGGTGTTCATGAARGGAACACCGAARATGCCACAGTGCGGGTTTTCGCAGCAGGTTTCTAGCATTGTTGGTTCATATGATGTGCCATATGCTGCGGTGAATGTGCTTCTGGATTCAGCGATTCGTCAAGGCATTAAGGACTATGCTGATTGGCCAACTATTCCACAGCTTTATATCAAAGGTGAGTTTGTGGGTGGTTGTGATATTATTAATGAAATGCACGCCAATGGCGAATTGGCAGAGATGTTGAAACCCTTGCAAAACAAAGAAAATAGCTGATTGAGCATTTTAGTTTATAAAAAATGCCTTGCTGATAAGTGGCGAAACCGCTATAAATCATGATGCATATGATTTATATTATTGCTAACTTCACAGGTCGGTTATTCTCTCAGATGAACAAGGCCTTGTCGTAGTGGCAGGGACTCCGTTAGGCACGCATTTATCTCAAAAGTTAGGGCAGCGTCTTGCTTTAACACCGCAATTAACCCAGAGCCTGAAAGTCTTGGCAATGAGCTCGATGGATCTTGAAACGTACCTTGAAGACTGTTTGGAAAGTAACCCTCTGTTGGAGATTGATTCAAATATACAAATACAAGATTTGGCAGCAGAAAAAAATGATGCAGCAGCATCAGAGGCGCGTACAGATGAGCAAGATTGGCAGAAAGATGATGGCCGCTGGGAATCATCACATGCTGCTTCAAGTGCCGAAGGTTTGTTAGATAGTGACCAGCAATGGCACGAAGAGTTGAACCTTGGCGAATCTTTGCATGAACAAATTAACTGTCAGCCAATGCAGGAGCAAGAGCGTAAGATAGCCCATGCCTTGATTGATTCGCTGGATGATGATGGTTATTTTCGCTCAGATCCTTCTGAGCTTGCTAAAGATATGGGCGCTACAGCCGTTCAAATTATTGATGTGTTGGAGCAGGTTATTCAAGAATTGGAGCCTGTTGGTATTGGTTCTCGCGATTTAACCGAATGTTTGATGCTACAATTAGCGGGCGATGATCAGGCGGCAAAAATTGCTCGGCGGTTATTATTGCACTTCTCGGAAGATTTGCTGGATGATGATGTCAGTTTGGCGAATAAAGCTGATTGTACACTGGAAGACTTATTACAAGCTCGCCAGCGTATGCGACGTCTAGACCCCTTTCCAGGGCATGGTTTGCGCGGTGAACCAAATATTTATGTGCGCCCTGAGATTATCTTTCGCCAGCTTAATAGCGGCGAGATTGAAGTGGAAGTCCCCAAATCTGGCTGGCGCGGTGTGCGTTTGAGCGAGCAGTGGACTGGTCATAAGTGGAGTGGTAAAGATCGAGAATTTATGACGGCTGCAGCACAGGAAGCCAAGTGGCTGATGTATGCTTTGGATCAACGCAGTGAGACGTTGATGAAGGTAGGCGTTTGTCTTGCTCAGTGTCAGAAAGCTTTTTTAGAGCATGGAATTCTTGGTCTAAAACCACTTACCTTGCAAGATGTTGCTGAGCAGGTTGATTTGCATGAATCGACGATTTCGCGTGTGACCAACGGGAAATATGCGCATACACCATTAGGTCTTATTGAGATGCGACGTTTTTTTTCATCGGGTTTACCTATGCGAGGTGGCGGCATGATTTCAGTACATCGTGTACAGCAACGTGTAAAAACTTTGATTCAATCAGAGCCATCAGGAAAACCGATTTCAGATCAAGCTGTGGCGGACCGTTTGATCGCAGAAGGCATAGAGATTGCCAGGCGCACTGTCGCCAAGTATCGTGAACAACTTGGGTTACCATCGAGTAGCCAAAGAAAGCGTGCAGCTTTAGCACGTACATCGCAAGTACGGAGGTAACAAATATGCAAGTATCCATTACAGGGCGGCATGTAGAACTTACGGATCCCTTGAAAGCTTATGTGGATGAGAAGTTGCAGCATCTGAAACATTCATTTGATTATGTTGTGGATGTTCATGTTGTTTTGTCGGTTGAGAAAATTCGTCAGCGTTGCGAAGTGAATATGCAGGTCAATGGCATCAGTATTCATGGTTCCCATGAAACAGATGATATGTATGCATCCATTGATGGTGTGATGGATAAACTGAACCGTCAATTGAAGCGTTATCGGGCAAAATTACGTAAACATATGTCGAACCATGGTCAGCGTAAGGGCCGAGAAATTAAAGTTTCACATCGTGTGATTGAGCTCGCTCAAGGTTCAKAAGAACTGGCTGAAACACAAGCTCCGAATGTCTTGAACCATGAAAGTATTCAAGCTCATATGATGAGCGTGGATGAAGCTGTTATGCAGATGGAATTGGCAGAAAATAAAACTGTATTGATGTTTACCAATGCCGACACAGATGTATTGAATGCTTTGTACCGCCGTTCGGATGGCTCATTAAACTGGATTGAACCAGAAGCTGCATAATGAATGCTGCTGTAATGATTCCAGTTGATCATATTTTACTTGGCTCTACGGCATGTAGTAAGCGTGCGCTGATTACTGAAATAGCAGGGTTATTGCCAGCTATGGATCCTGATCAGGTGCTGGAACTGATTATGGCACGTGAGCATTTGGGAAGTACAGGTATCGGTCATGGGGTAGCAATACCTCATAGCCGCATGCCTGATTTAGCAGAGCCTGTGATTGCCATGGCTAGGCATCCAGAGGGCATTGATTTTGATGCTATCGATGGTCAGCCAGTTTACATTGTGGTGATGCTATTGGTGCCTGATGATGAAGATGGGCAACATTTGGAGTTACTGGCAAAGCTGGCGCGATTATTGCAGAAGGACGAGTTTCGTCAGTCCATTATGACTGCTGATGACATGCAAGCCATGAGCAACTTGTTTTCTGGGGTGCAGTTGCCATGAGGTTTGAGTTGTTTAAATGAGTCAAGCGCCTCGGATTACGCTGGGTGAGATCTTTGCCGAACAAGGTGAGATCATGCAAATGCGTTTGGTTACGGGTGAACAAGGCTTGCATCGATATATTGATCATCCGCGCATGCAGAAGCCTTCTTTGGCATTTGCAGGTTTTTNGGAAAACTTGAATGACTATCGTTTGCAGGTGATTGGACAAACAGAGTTGCACTACCTTGCGACCAAGCCCCTTATCTTACAAAAAAAAGCCGTGGATGCAGTATTTGATTTAAAGCTTGCAGGCGTTGTGATTACGCGTGGCATTGAGCCACCAACCATCATTCGTGAGGCCGCTGAGCGAACACAAACCCCATTGTTTGTTTCAGAACTACAATCCTCGACATTTATGACCGATATGTTGCTGTTTTTATCAAAACGCTTGGCTCCAAAAGCGTGGCAGCATGGTGTCTATATGGATATTTACGGCTTGGGTGTACTGCTTACGGGTACCAGCGGCATTGGTAAAAGTGAAATTGGTTTGGAGTTAATTTCACGAGGCCATCGCCTGATTGCGGATGATATGGTTGAAGTGGTACGTTCTAGCCCTGGAATCTTGGTAGGTCATAGTCCAGAGGCATTGCGCTACCATATGGAACTGCGTGGTTTGGGCGTAGTGAATATCCGTGATTTGTATGGTGCGGCGGCAATTACAGATACCAAGCGTGTGAGGTTGGTGATTGAACTGATTGCTTGGGAAAACTTGAAAGAAAATGACCGTGTGATGAGCGAAGATGATATGGTTTGTATTCATGAAGTGGATTTGCCACGTGTCCGTATTCCTATTCGCCCTGGGCGTTCGTTGGCCGTCATTATTGAAATTGCGACACGTAACCAGCTTTTAAAACAACGTGGTATTAATAGTAATCAAGATTTCATAGAAGCGTTGGAAGAGCGGATTCGGCATGGTGGTGAAACACCTAGGCTGGATGAACTATAATGTTGTTGATGATTAGTGGTTTATCTGGAGCTGGTAAAAGTACGGCATTGCATGCTTTGGAAGATTTAGGCTTTTTTTGCACCGATAACTTGCCTGCAGCGATGTTGCCAGCATGGGCAAAGCATGTACGGCATGAGCATGCCGCTGTATGTATGGATATTCGCAGCAGTATGGAACCCGATAGTTTGATTGAAATGTTGGCAACGGTGCGGAAGCAAGGTGAATGGGGCATGTTGTTTATGGATGCCTCCAGTGAAGTTTTACAGCGACGTTTCTCCACATTGCGCCGCAAACACCCCTTTCGCTCACAACAGGCCGAAGATGCGAGCTTAGAAGCTGTATTGGCAGCGGAGCGTGAGGCTTTAAGTCCATTAAAAGAGATGGCTGATTTGGTCTTGGATAGCACAACATTAAACCCTTATGAGCTAGCGGATTTGGTGGAGTCATTTTGGCGTGGGCGCAGCGCGAACACAGCAGGGCAAAATAGTTTATCATGTTTATTGATGTCTTTTAGTTATCAGCGCGGGCTGCCCAGTGAAGCTGATATGGTCATTGATTTGCGCTTTTTGCCCAACCCGCACTATCAGCCATTGTTGGCACGACAGACAGGGCAAGATGACGATGTTTGTGAATTTTTCAATGCTTATCCCGAAGTGGCAGAGGCTGAAGAAAAACTGCGTCAGTGGTTATTGTTTGTATGGCCAAAATTAAAACGTGAGCGCAAGCGATACTTTACATTGGCGATAGGCTGTAGTG
>NVTQ01000037.1 GCA_002401635.1 Pseudomonadota bacterium | reverse complement strand
AACGGGTTTTTATTTGAAGCAACCGCTTTCTCAAGTGGAGTCGCTTTTGAGTAGCTTGGCTCAACAGTCAATTTCTAAATATATGGCCGCTTTGAATGTTAGAGAGCTTCTTAGAGTAGGGTTGGAATCAGCACAAGACTGTGTGGAAAGCAGCCTTCTTAATGATAAAAGTTTAGTAAACATGGGGCTTGAAGTAGTATCTGTTAGGGTTTTTGATATGAGACCAACAGCAGAGTTGGAAAAAGCTCTTGAAGCTCCCACAAGAGAATCAATCCAACAGTTAGCTGATGAAGCAGTATTTTCTCGTAGAGCTTTGGCTGTTCAAAAAGAACGAGCGATTGCAGAGAATGAATTGCAGAATCAAATTGAGTTAGCAAAACGTGAGCATGTTTTGATTGAACAAAAAGGAGAAAATTCTAAGCGTACTGCTCAAGAAGAAGCAGAGGCCGCAAAAATTACAGTTGTAGCAGAGGCAGAGCAAAGCAATGTAACTGCCCAAGCGAAGAGTGAACGCATCCGTATGGTTGAATCTGTAAAGGTAGATGTGGAAAAGCAACGTATGGCTATTTATAAAGACTTTTCTTCAAAGACTATGATGGGGTTAGCAGCAAGAGAGTTGGCTGGAAAGCTAGAAAAAATTGAACACTTAAATATCACCCCAGATATACTAGGCGCAGTATTTTCAGACTTTCTGGAGGCTGGAACACAGAAGTTGAAGGAAAAGTAAGATGGTGGTGTTATCAAGTGTGCCACGAGTAGTAGTGGTAACTCGTTCAACAGATTATGAAAATCTACTGGTGCAGCATGCAACTAGATCTCAGGCTATTTTTTTTTTAAAAAGTAGAGGGCAGTCATTGGAGGAAATAGAGACTCAGCACTTAAAGCTAAAAGAAGCTGTGCGTGTTACTATGAGTATTATTCCTTCATCATGGAGGCGAGCATATGTTGAGAGGGAAATGCTAAATCGCTTTCTATTTGAACCCTTAGATTACATTGTTGTGGTGGGGCAGGATGGTTTGGTGGCAAATGTTGCAAAATATTTGGATGAGCAGTTGGTGTTTGGTATAAACCCAAACTCTGATTGTTTCGATGGTGTTTTAGTTCCACTATCTATTGAGTGGTTGCCTGACCTTTTTGATTTAGCAGCTAAGAAAACGTGCCAAGTGCAGAAGAGAACAATAGTAAAGGCTGAAATGGATGATGGTCAGATACTTATGGCATTGAATGAGCTGTTTGTTGGTCATAGAGGTCATCAGTCCGCTAGGTATAAAATTTCCATGAAAAATAAAGAAGAAAATCAATCGTCATCCGGAATTATAATTAGTACTGGGACAGGATGTACGGGATGGGCTAGTTCAATTTCACAGGGTCGAGTCAGAAAGTTAAAATTACCAAGACCCGAAGATAATAAATTAGTGTTTTTTGTGCGTGAGGCCTTTTCTAGCGTGTCCACATCTAGTGCCTTAGTACAAGGCATTATTCCTAGGGGAGAAGAGTTAGAGGTTAGGTCAGAGATGAATAATGGAGGGGTTGTTTTTGGTGATGGTATTGAGAGTGACTATATTCCTTTCGATTGGGGAAAAAAGCTTAAAGTTAGCGTGTCATGTAAGAAACTAAACTTGGTTTCAGGAATTTAGAATATATCGCCTCCCCCAGCTTAAAATAGTTATTTTGAATAGGTTATAAAAGGTAAAAGGCAATGTCAGATAAAACTATTTTAGTGATTAACACAGGTAGCTCATCCATCAAAATGGCTTTGATTGATCAAGCATCAGAGCAATTCATAGCAGAGGGTATGGCGCAGCGCTTGGGTGAAAAAGACGCGGTGTTAAGTTGGAGTGTTTCGGAAACAGAATACCATGATGATATTGCATATGCTGACTGTCACACAGCGATGCAGAAAATGCTGGATGCACTTTTTTCACTGCTAGATAAACATAGTATTGTTGCGGTTGGGCATAGGGTTGTACATGGCGGAGAAAAGTTTTTTAAGCCCATAGTGATCGATGATGGGGTGATGGCAGATATTGAGCAGCTTTCACATCTGGCACCACTGCATAATCCCGTAAACCTCATTGGTATTCGCGCGGCCATGAAACATTTGCAAGCATTACCGCATATTGCGGTGTTTGATACGGCATTTCATCATAGCTTACCCCCCCATGCATATTTATATGCTGTGCCTTACCATTGGTATGAAAAGTATGGTGTTAGGCGCTATGGTTTTCATGGAACCAGCCATCATTATGTTGCTCAGCAAGCGGCGCGATTATTGGGTCGGGAATTGAACGATTGCAAGCTTATAACTGTGCATCTGGGTAATGGATGTAGTGCAACTGCCATTAAGGATGGTATGAGCATCGATACAAGCATGGGCATGACACCTTTGGAAGGGCTTGTGATGGGGACACGCAGTGGTGATGTGGATCCTGGTTTACATCAATTTATAGCCAAGAAGAGTGGTGCATCACTGGACGAAGTGACGGATATGCTAAATCGTGAGTCTGGCTTGCTAGGGTTATCTGGTCTTAGCAATGATATGCGGACACTTTTGCATGCCGCAGAGGCTGGTGAAAGCCGAGCAGTATTGGCGATTGAGGTGTTTTGTTATCGCTTGGCGAAGTCTATCGCTGCCCTTGCCGTTTCACTTGAATATATCGATGCCATTGTTTTTACGGGTGGTATTGGCGAGCATGCAAGTGTTATTCGGGCTAAAGTATCGAAACAACTGGCAATATTAGGGCTGAGGCTTGATGTGAAGCGAAACAATCAGCATGGCAAAGATACACAGGGGCTTATTAGTGTAGATGATGCCGATGTTTCGTTATGGGTGATTGCCACTGCCGAAGAAAAAATGATTGCGCGTTATGTAGCAGCAACGTTAACTGATGGAGAAAGACTTACATGAGCCATGTTTTTTTACTGACATCCACAACCTCTAGAGCAGGCTTAACCACTGTGAGCCTTGGTATGATGAGGGTCTTGGATAGGCTCGGCATCCGTTCATCTTTTTACAAGCCTGTCGCGCAGCTGCATGAGAGTGACCACGGCCCTGAACGCTCCACGCAGTTAATTGAGCATATGACAGATAACACGGTGCCGAAACCAATTAGCCTTAGTAAGGCGAAATCATACTTAGGTTCTGGCAATGAAGAGTTATTGATGGAAGAGGTGATTGAGCTGTATCGACAAAGCTCTAAAGATGTCGATGTCGTTATTGTTGAGGGTTTGGTAGCCGATAGTCATGCAGGTTATGCGACACGCCTTAATACAGCGATTGCTCGGGCGCTAGATGCCGAGGTTATTTTGGTGGCTATTCCCGAACATGATTTGGAAGAATCCATTAATATTGCCGCCAATGCATTCAGTGGTAACAATGGAACGGCATTGATTGGTGTGATTATCAATAAATTGGGTAAGCCTGAAACGGACGTACAACATAGGTTGGAAGCTGATTTATTGCAGGCTAGCTCGCATGAGAATCAGGATTTAGAGGATTATAAAAGTGAGATGGCAG
Organism: Pseudomonadota bacterium; assembly: GCA_002401635.1. Lineage (GTDB taxonomy): Bacteria > Pseudomonadota > Zetaproteobacteria > Mariprofundales > Mariprofundaceae. The sequence goes on along the minus strand of NVTQ01000037.1, from coordinate 14,333 downwards.
GGATTATCGCTCACAGCCCATACCAACATGTAGGTTCTGTGCCTTGGAAACAGTCGTTGAATGCATTGAGAATGTGCGATATTGCGGAATATCTTCATGCAAAGGTTATAAATAAGGGTGAGATAAAGATGCGAAGGGTGCAACGCATGGAAGTATGTGCGCGCTCGATGGCAAATACGCTTGGTGTATATCAGCCACATACGTTATTAATCTTGCCAGGCGATCGCGAAGATATTTTTGTGGCTGCRTGTATGGCRGCGATGAATGGTGTTCGTATTGCGGGTATTTTGYTGACAGGTGGATTAACACCCAAAAAAATAGTTTTGGACTTATGTGCGCAAGCTATTCAGACAGGCATTCCTGTTTTATTGGTGGAAAGCAGTTCTTTTCAGACTGCTTCTGAGTTGGTTCGTATGCCTTCTGAAGTTGCTGTGGATGATTTTGTTTTAATCGRTCAAGCGATGGATCATGTGGCAAATCATATTGATACCAAGTGGCTTAAAGAGCGTTGTGATGTTGATCGCGAACCGCATCTTTCACCTGCAGCATTTCGTTATCAGGTTATTTTGAAGGCCAGTGAGAAGAAGCGGCGCATTGTTCTTCCTGAAGGCGATGAGCCGCGCACAGTGATGGCTGCCCACAAATGCCATAAAAGGAATGTTGCGCAATGCATCTTGTTAGGAAACCCTGAAAAAATTCATCAGGTTGCTGCATCGCAGGGCATTACGCTGGATGAAGCTATTCAGATTATTGATCCTGAATTGGTACGTAAATCCTATATTGATCCGATGGTTATATTGCGACAAGCCAAGGGTATGACCAGTCATATTGCAGAAGATCAATTGCAAGACCGTGTGGTATTGGGAACCATGATGTTGGCGATGGGTGAAGTGGATGGTTTGGTTTCAGGTGCCTTGCATACAACCGCGAATACTGTTCGCCCAGCTTTTCAGTTAATCGGTGTGAGGGATGATGCAGAATTGGTTTCATCGGTATTTTTTATGTGTTTGCCCGGGCAAGTGGTTGTGTATGCTGATTGTGCGATAAACCCCGATCCCGATGCCAATCAATTGGCTGATATAGCGATCCAGAGTGCTGATACAGCAAGTCATTTTGGTCTAAAACCTAAAGTGGCAATGATAAGTTATAGTACGGGTGAATCGGGCATGGGGAAAAAGGTTGATAAGGTTAGGCTGGCAACAAAAATCGTTCGCCAACGTCGACCTGATTTAATGATTGATGGTCCATTGCAATATGATGCGGCAGCTATTATCTCAGTAGGTCTAAGTAAAGCACCCGATAGTCAGGTGGCTGGAAATGCGAATGTATTTATATTTCCCGATCTCGATACGGGTAACACCACCTACAAGGCAGTACAACGGAGTGCCAGTGTTGCCAGTATCGGCCCTATGTTGCAAGGCCTGTGCAAGCCTGTGAATGACTTGTCTCGTGGAGCCCTTGTTGAAGATATTGTCTATACGATTGCCCTAACAGCTGTGCAGGCGGGGGAGTAATTTTTTGGAAGAGTATTTCTAATCAGGAATTACTCTAAAAAGTGCTTTTATTCCAGCCGAACATGGCTCTTTCAGGGCTTGAGAACGCAATATAAATGCGCGAAGCATCAATATTTAGCGATTCTTCTAAAAAAGAGCATAATTTTAAAGATAAGTCTTTTGTTTGGGTATCGTTTAGACCCAAACTTTTGAGCTCTACAAAGGCTGTAGGCTCTTGTGTTCCTGCGAATGACATGGGTTTGCACTCGGAGAATAACACCATCACATAGGATTCAGGTTTGCCCAATGCGCTGGCAACAGTGCTTGATGCTTGAGCTAAGAAATCAGACTGCTTATCAATGCTGATATTGGTGTGGATATGCAGGACAGGCATGACTTATTCTTTATCTTCAGATGCTTTATCTTGCGCCTTCTCTTGTTCCAAACGCTGCTGCTCAAGGTTCTTTTTGGCTTGTTCTAGGCGCATAGCGTTCTTTTTGATGCGCATGTCTTTGGTGGCATAAAAACCAGCCCAATATAGCAGTGCAGCCAATGGCAACATGAGTACAATAAGCATCCAATTCATGATTGAACCTCCGCAGTTTGTAGGCTTTTCGTTTGTATATCTGCTAGGGCGGCAGCTTGCCGATCTTTTCGTTCTTGCATTTTTCGGTTGATAATATTCACACCTGCCAAAATAAAGCCCAAAGCAATAAATGCGCCTGGTGGCAAAATAAACATCAATACATCAGGATACTCAGGTCCAAAAATATCAAAACCGAAGACTTCACCTTGTCCGAGTAACTCACGAATACCGCCGAGCAATACCAAAGCAAAGGTAAAACCAGAGCCCATAGCAAGCGCATCCACAAGTGAGTTGATGGGTGTGTTTTTGCTAGCAAAGGCTTCTGCACGTCCAAGAATAGCACAGTTGACCACAATCAATGGGATAAACAGCCCTAAAATCAAATACATTTCATGCATCCACGCATTCATAGCCATTTCAATGATGGAAACAAAGGCGGCGATAATGGTGATGTAGGCAGGAATGCGGACATTGGCAGGAATGGCACCACGAATCAGTGATACGGTAAGATTGGAGCAGATGAGAGCAAGCAATGTTGCCGCACCCATCCAAAAACCATTCTCCGCCGATGTGGTAACACCCAAAAGCGGACACATACCAAGCAATTGCGCAAAGATGGCATTGTTGTGCCAAAAACCATTGGCAAAAATTTCACCTTTTTGAATGTCGGGGGCATTGTTTGTATCGTTTGCATTACTGTGCATGGGCTTCCTCCGAGGTGTTTTTGTTTGAATCGGTTAATAATTTATCACGCATGCTGGCGTACATGGTTAGCCCTTTTTTGACGGCTTTCACCACGGCGCGTGGGGTAATGGTCGCCCCTGTAAATTGATCGAAATCCCCACCATCTTTTTTTACAGCCCAGCGGGTATTGCTTAAAGACTTGCTGGCAAAGGAATTCAGCCAAGGATGATTTTTGGTGATGCCATCACCCAAACCTGGGGTTTCTTTGTGCCCTGTCACACGAATGGCGTTGATTGTGCCATCAGGATGCACTGCCATAAGTATATGAATGCTGCCATTATAACCATCAGGAGCCGTCACCTGCCATGCAATGGCATTGATTGTGTTGTTCTTATTGCGTGAAAAATAAAAGCTGGTTGGCTTTTTATCACCGTTCATGGTGATGTCACGCGTATCGCCAATGGGGTCATTTTGATGCTCTGGCAATACTTGCATTAGGGCATTCATTAATGCTTGGCGTTCGGCTTTGGCAATGGGTGCCTTGGTGAATATATTGGTGGTGGCAAGCAGCAGTGTGCAAACAACGCCCACCACAAGTAGGGCAACAACCATTTGCCATTGTTCGCGGTCTATTTTCATGATTCAGAGCCCCGCTTGCCATATACTGTTGGACGACAATAATGATCAATCAAGGGTACGGCACAGTTCATCAATACGACGGCAAACATGGCTCCTTCGGGATAACCACCCCATGTGCGAACACACCATGTGATAATGCCACAGCCGATACCAAAGACGATTTGTCCCATCGGTGTGACAGGTGAAGAAACAGGGTCTGTTGCCATGAAAAAGGCACACAAGATGAGTCCGCCAGCCAGCATGTGAAACAATGGTGGGGTGTAATGGTTGGGATCAACAATACTGGCAATAGCAGCCAATACCGCGACAGTCGCAATAAAACTAAACGGGATATGCCATGTGATGGTATGGCGTGCAAGCAGGTAAATACCACCAATTAACAAGGCTAACGCGCTGGTTTCTCCCAAACTTCCTGCTTCACGACCAATAAATGCATCCAAATAGGAATAATCATAGGCACGCAATGCTTCGCTTACACCAATGCCTTGTGACCATTCGGTTTTGATATGTCCCAGTGGACTTGCCATGGTGATGGCATCCAAGGCATGCGGCAGACTTGATGCGCCCAAGGTGAATAACTGCCAAGCGCTGGAAAAATCGTATAAATCAATAGCGGAAACACCAAGATGCATGGGAATCAACCATGTGGTCATTTGCAGCGGAAAGGATACCAGTAAAATAATACGCGCTGAAAGGGCAGGGTTGAATGGATTGTAACCCAAACCACCATACACCTGTTTGCCCAGCCCAATGGCAAAAATACTACCCAGCAATGCCATCCACCAAGGGATAGAGGCGGGTAGTGTGAGTGCCAATAATAAACCTGTTAAAGCGGCAGAACCATCCATCACGGGAGCTGTAGAGCGCCCCATCCATTTGAGTGCGACAAATTCAGTAGCCATGCAGCCAAACATGCAAAGCAGAATCAAGAAGACAGCCAACCAACCAAATAAATAGACACTAATCACACCCGCTGGCATCAATGCCAAAATCACAGCAATCATGGTGGCGCGAATAGAGTCTCCGCTATGAATATGGGGGGAACTAAGGTGAATCAACATGATTTATTCCTTGCCCTCTGTTTTTTCTGTGCTGCTAGGCTTTGTATTGTTTGCAGGGTTTAATACTGATTCGGAGCGCAGTGAATCACGAACCTTGCGGCGTTTGGCTGCCTTTTCATCTTTTTCACGTTGTAGACGTGCATCACGACCTTCTGATCGCAAACGTGAGACTTCGGCAAAACTTTGCTCGCGGCGCACTTGCGCCACTTGCCCTTTGCCATAACGGAAATAATGCACCAGTGGAATATGTGATGGGCAGACATAGCTGCATGCACCACACTCGATACAATCAAATAAGTCATAGTCGGTTGCTTTTTCCAACTGATCATTGCGGCAATGATCAGCAAGTAAGTTTGGAACCAAGCTGATTGGACACACTTCGCTACAATGCCCACAACGAATACAAGGATCTTCCACTTGATGGGCATATTTCATGCGTAGATCACTGATAGCTAGAAGCCCAGTTGAAGATTTAATCACAGGAATATCAGGGTGTCGCATACGCTCRCCCATCATSGGWCCACCATGSARAATTTGAATGCCATCAAATKTTTCYAAGCCGCGTTGGGCATAGATAAARCGCATGGGTGTYCCCAAACGCACACGCATATTGGCAGGYTTGGGYACAGCATCACCACTRACAGTGATAATRCGATCSGTGATAGCATGACCAAGYATAATAGCATCATCGATGGCTTTGGTTGTGCCAACATTCTGGCACAGAACGCCCACATGCATGGGCAGCTTTCCTGCTGGAACTTGTTTGCCAGCAAGTGATTCAATCAATTGCTTTTCACTGCCTTGCGGGTAGCGGGTGGGCAATGAGGCGACTGTAATAGCATCACTGCCTGCCAAAGAGACTGCTTTCTGCATTGCATTTATGGCATCGGACTTGTTGTCTTCAATAGCAATGATGGCTTTTTTTGCGCCAACCATATGCATAATAATCTGCAAACCATGCAAGATTTCAGCACTATTCTCGACCATCAAGCGGTGGTCATTGGTCAAAAATGGTTCACATTCAATACCATTTAAAATCACTGTCTCGATAGGGTTTCGCTTGTCCTTTAGCAGTTTGATAAAGGTTGGAAAGGCAGCGCCACCCAAGCCTGCAATGCCGCATAAACGAACACGTTCGCGCAATTCCGCAGGGTCAGCATCTTGCCAAGCAGTGATAGGCGCAAGTGATGTGTCACGCTTATCGTTGCCATCAGGCTCGATAAAAATAGAAGTCAAACCCATACCCGATGGGTGAGGAATGGCATGCTCTTCAATTTTGATGACCTTGCCCGATGTGGGTGCATGGATAGGTACAGAAAGGTAACCCTCTGATTTGGCAATCTTTTGACCACGCAACACCCAATCACCCACTTGCACGAGTGGTGTACAGGCTTGCCCAATGTGCTGTTTGATAGGCACAATAAACAACGGTGGTAGTGGGCAATCTTCGATGGCGGAATTTTCAGTCCACTTACACATATCTGGCGTAATACCACCTGCGAAAGGTGCGCTGGCGAAACCCAATTTATTAAGAAGTGTTTTAATCATGGTGGCTCTCACGGCGTTCAGCACCCAGTTGTGCACGGTCTGTATCTGGCAATGGCCAAGACCAATGCTCTAATAGTTCGGGTTTTTGAATCATATCAATGCAATCCACAGGGCAAGGTTCTAGGCATAACACACAGCCCGTACAATGATCGGCAACCACTGTATGGTATTGTTTGGGTGCGCCAATAATCGCATCCACAGGGCAAGCTTTGATGCATAGGGTACAACCAATGCACTCATCTTCGCGTATAAATGCCACAACAGGAATTGATTCTTCTTCTTCTAAATCTTTGGGTTCAACACCCATCAAATCAGCAATCGATAACATGGTGCGCTCGCCACCAGGCACACAATGATTTACATCTACGTCACCACCTGCCACAGCATTGGCATAGGGGCGGCAACCAGGGTATCCGCATTGCCCGCATTGGGTTTGCGGCAATAAAGCATCAATTTTGTCCGCTAAGGGGTCGCCCTCGATATGAAATACCTTGGAAGCAATCGCGAGGACTATGCCAGCAATAAGTGCAAAAGCACCCAATGATAGGGTGGCGTAAAGAAGTTGTTCCATGCTTAAACTTTAACGAGGCCAGAAAAGCCCAAAAACGCCAAAGACATCATGCCCGCAGTAATCAATGAAACTGCCGAGCCTTTGAATGCATCAGGAATGGGCGCACCTTCCATACGCTCGCGCAGACCAGAAAATAGAATCAATACCAAAGCGAAACCAACGGCTGCACCGAAGCCATACAAGGCTGAGGTCATAAAGGTGTTTTCTTGCTGCACATTCAACAGTGCCACACCCAATACGGCACAGTTGGTGGTGATTAATGGTAGATAAATGCCCAAACCTTGATAAAGCACAGGGCTGACTTTATGAATCATCATTTCAATAAATTGYACCARTGTGGCGATAATTAGGATGAAAAAGATRGTTTGCAGATACAATAAATCCAGTGGAACCAGAATATATTCTTGCACCAACCATGAGGCAGTGGATGCCAAGGTCATGACAAACATCACCGCAAACGACATGCCGATGGCTGTTTCAGTCTTGCCGGAAACGCCTAAAAATGGGCAAATACCTAGGAATTTGGTCAACACATAGTTGTTYACCAAAACCGCAGATAATAAAATAACACCAAATTCGCCGATTGCACTCATGGGCGGCAGTATAGAGTTTCAGTTGCCTTAGGTATACCGCTTAAAGGGCACACTTTTATGTGTGGTTTGTTAGGGAGAGTTAAGAAAAATAAAAATAGGTTTTGAAAGCATTACCTTGAAAAATATTATTTCTACTTCATCTTCACTTTTGTTTTTTTAATAAATGTTTTTGAAAGTATGAAAGGTAAGGGGCTCTAACAGATGGCAGAAAGAGGCAGTTCGTGTAAATATCACCCTGAAAGCCCTGCTCGTTGGCATTGTCCTGACTGCAATATCCTTTATTGTACATCGTGCATTCAGCCCAATGAACGCAATGAAGCATTTTGCCCTGTATGTGAATTAATGCTGGAAAAGCAGGAGTTTGGGGTTTATGTCCAACCCTTTTGGCAACGCATGCCTGCAACTTTCTTATACCCCTTACAATCCAAGGCTCTTATTTTTCTTGTCATTATGTCCGCTGCTAGTCTTTTGCAACTTGTTCCTGTCGGTGGTGTGATTGCTGTCATTCTTCTGCCTTTTATTTTGATGAAATACGCCTTTCAAATTTTACAAAGTACGGCTGTAGGGCATATGGCACCGCCTTTGAGTTCCACATCCATGCATGGCAGTGATTTTGCACTGCCACTAAAATCGTATTTTATTCTTATTTTTATTGGAGTCTTTGTTGGGTTGGCAAGTCAACTGGGTTTGCTGACTCTGATTATAGCATTGCTGATGATGGCCTTACTTTATCCAGCTATGGTTATGGTATTGGGTGTAACGCGGAAGTTTTTCCAAGCATTTAACCCATTTAAATTGATAGAAATGATACGCATGATTGGTTCCGCATATCTTGGTTTGACAGGCATGATACTGCTTCTTTATGGTTCTGCGGCGGTTTTAACAAACATGATTGCTTCTAGTCTGCCCAACAGTTTTGTTATTAATATGACGGTTTTTACCTTTATAACCAGTTATTACACTTTGGTGATGTTTCATCTTATGGGTTATATTCTTTATCAATTTCATGAGAATTTAGGCATTCAAGTAGAAACACATCATCAAGCGACCAACAAAAAAGACAACAAGCCGATTGGGCAAAGCCCTCTCAGCAAAGTAAGAATTTTATTGCAAGAAGGTCACCTTGAAATAGCAAAACCTTTTATTGCCAAACATCTCAAGAATGAAGTGAGCGCAGAACAAATGCAACTTCATGATCTATATATAAAAATACTACATCAGCAACAAGAGTCTGTTGCGTTAAAAGATGTGGGAAAAATGTATATTTTTAACTTGATGGAACATGGGCATGCAAAAAAAGCCCTTCAAACCTTTCGTTTATGCCATGAAGTAGATGCAACATTTCGATTGGATGATGCCAAACATACAGACATGTTGATTCAAACTGCTTACAAAGCTTCAGATTATGAATTGGTTTTGTTGCTGGCTAATAATTTTGCTAAAAAACACCCTGATTATGTTCAGTTGTTTGAAATTTATTTGCGTGTTGCGGGTGTATTGCATGAGCATTTTAAACGGGCAAAAATGATGTTGGCTCGCATTGTACGCAGTCAAGCAGCGTAATCTTCTGATGATGGAGCAAATTTATCAATATACCTCTCATCGAGTTTATTTATGTTAATTGTCCCTTTTGCAAAGAGCATGAATTGGAAGAAACCGCCAGTGATCACCATTCTTTTGGTTGTGGTGAATACGTTGCTATTCAGCTTTTGGCAGGTGAATGATGAGAAACTTGCGTACGATGCAAGTCAGTATTACATGGCATCCTCATTGCCAAAGATTGAGCTTCCAAAATATGAAGCCTTTTTACGCCAACAAAACCGCCTTGAAGAAGCCAATGAAATGGTGCATATGCAGCAGGGTCATGCTGCTAGAGTGATGCTTTGGCAGCTTCAGCATGATGCATCATTTTTACAGCTTATACAGGATAAAAATTTACTCAAAGCGGATGATCCGAAGCGCCCATTATGGCTGAAAGAACGCCGCATTTTTGATGCTAAATTTAATGATATTACTACTGAAAGCCATGCTTTTAAGCCAGCATTTCCAGAAATATCTGATGCATTTAGTCATATGTTTATGCACGGAAGTATCATGCATCTGATTGGTAATATGGTGTTTTTGCTTATTGTCGGATTGGTTGTCGAGCGCTTGTTGGGTTCTCCGCTTTATTTGTTGGTATATCTTGTAGGTGGTTTGGCAGCATTGGCTTTTTTTACACTTGGAAATCTCAATAGTGCTGTACCATTATTGGGAGCATCGGGCGCTATTGCTGCGCTTATGGGGTTATATGCCGCATTGTTTGGTGCACGAAAAATCCCTTTCTTTTATTCAATAGGCTTTTACTTTGATTGTATTCGTGCGCCTGCATGGATTCTCTTACTAGCTTGGCTAGGCAATGAAGTATTCCAATTTTTCACCAATACGATGTCCAATGTTGCTTACTTAGCGCATTTTGGCGGTCTGATTGCGGGTGGTTTTATGGGGTATATCATCACGCACTTTCAAATAATTGATAAAGCCGATTTGGAAATTGAAGAAGAGCAGGCACTTTCTCCAGCGTGGTCGCAACCATACTGTCATGCCATGTCACTATTGGGAAAAATGGAAACTTTAAAGGCTTCTAAGGARTTCTCTAGGCTCCAAAAACAGCACCCCAATGAGCCTGATATTCTCATGCAATTTTATAATAGTTCAAAATATCAACCTGAAAGCAGTGAATACCATCAAAGTAGCATGCTGGCTTTAGGTGAAACTGGGCAAACAATTTTACCTGCAAAACAGATTCAGAAAGTATTTGTGGAATACCTGAAATTAGCCCAGCCCAAACCGATTCTCAATCGAAAACTATTGCATCAAGTTGGCAAGCATTTCCTTAGGAATCAATTCTTAGAAGAGGCTCAACACGTTGTTAAGGTTTTAATTCATAACGATGGAAAATCTGAAAATACCGCACATTTGGCAGTTTCTCTAGCTCGGATGTTGCATCAAAAACAAGAGTTTAGTATGGCAAAAAAACTATTGAATTGGGTGCTTTATCACCATCATGATAGCAATATGGCGATTCAGGCGCGTACCATCATACAAGCCTTGGACAAGGCATGAAGTGCGRTGAACTCAATTTTGACGGCCTCTTTTAAGTTGGCTGCTGCAATGCAATGCGGCTATTTTATAGCACTCTGCCAAGGTGGGGTAATTGAAAACATGGCGAATCAAATCATCCACTGTACCATGTAAATTCATCACCATTTGCCCGATATGAACCAGTTCGCTGGCTGATTCTCCGACAATATGTACACCCAAAAGTTTACGTGTATTGGAATCGACCAAGAGCTTTAACATACCATTGGAATCACCAATAATCTGACCGCGTGCCGTTTCACGATAATAACCAAACCCTGAAACATAATTGCTACCTTGCTCATCCAATTGTGTGCAGGTATCACCCACCCATGCGACCTCTGGAATGGTGTAAATTGCCATAGGTAGGTGACTGGATGTGATGGCTTCGTCGGAATCACAGGCATGTAGTGCCGCGATGCGACCTTGTTCCATGCCTGTCGCAGCCAAGGCTGGCGCGCCAATCAAATCACCCACAGCATAAATATGCGGAACATTGGTTTGGTAGTGTTTGTTGGTTTTAATCCAACCGCGTTTTTGGCATTGAATGCCCATATTTTGCAAGCCCAAACCATCTGTATTGGGAATGCGACCAAGGGCATAAAGTAAACAATCACTTTCAATGCTGCTTTTTTTGCATTGTAGAATGACTTTGTCGCCTTGGCGGCTAATGGACTGAATGCTTTCATTCATGCAAAACTCAATGCCCATATGCTGCATGCTGGTTGCTAAATTACCCGAAACATCAGCGCATAAAAAATCAAGAATTTTAGCATGCGAATCAACCATGGTGACTTCAACACCCAATGAAGCATAAATAGTGGCAAATTCGCAAGCAATCACACCGCCCCCAACGATCGTTAACGTTTTGGGCAGTTCTTGCATATGTAAGATGGATGTTGAATCAAGCACGCGCTCTTTATCAAAGGGAACATCGGCAGGGCGACGTGGACGAGAGCCTGTCGCCAAAATAAATTTATCAGCTTGAATATATAATTCTTCACCATGCGGTGTTTTGATGCGCAGTGTATGGACATCGGAAAAACCAGCTTCACCAGGAATCAACGCAACACCATTGCGCATTAACTGACTTAGGAAAACCGATTCTTGTTTATCAATAACAATGTCTTTTTGGCGCACCGATTCGGACAAGAAATTATGTTGGCGTGTGATATTGGGGTAGACATTGCGCATGCCATGACTGGCTCCCATGGTGGCACTGTAGGCGATTTCACGCAGTGCTTTGCTGGGAATAGTGCCTGTTTGTAAGCCTGCGCCACCAATACGCGGTTTGCGCTCAATCAAGCCAACACGTTTACCGCGTTTGGCAGCTTGAATGGCGGCGCGATGCCCAGCAGGACCTGAACCAATGACTAAAATATCATAATCTGACATGACAACCTTTTTTGTGTGATAAGAGTTTATTTCGTGATGATATGGTTGTTTGAAGCAGAAAGATATGACTAAGCAAGTGCTGAATAACGCATGAAAYACGTCTTTACACCTGAARAAGRCTCAAGTTACTTGCGAAGATTTATTCAGARACCCTTAAATCTGCCTTCTAGAGTCTCCCAGAATGATATGTTTTCAGACATGTTTCACTTGGTCTTTTTAACCACCATGTTAAGATTTGAGGGTATGAAAATTAAACGACAACATTTTAAACGAAAAATGCATATGGCTCTTTGCCTGCTGGGATTTATTCCCTATTTGTTGGCAGCGTATTTGTTTATAAATTCAGATTTRAGCTGGACAGAAAGTATCGGTYTGTTTGCTGCACTCATTTTAGTGTTTCATTTTGCGGGTTTCCACATTTTACGCCTTTTTTCTGATGAGCTATTGCACTTGGTTCAAGAGAGTAGCGATAAAGATAATGACTATAGCCTTTTGCCAGTTAGCAGTTCGGATACAAAGGAAGTGTTTCATATCAAAACCAATTTCAACAGGTTGCTTCAGAAGCTAGATATGGAACGAGAGAAGTTTAACCATATTACCATTCAACTATTGCAAGAATCACGTAAAGATTCTGTGGAATATAAACGAAGATTAAAGGCGATTCGACCTTATGTGGATCAACGGGTGCTTCAAGATATTATACTTGAAAAAGAAAGCCGTACACAGTTGCGCAGTGAGCAAAAGCGCGTGAGTATATTGTTTGTTGATATTTGCGCATTCACGCAGGCTTCTGAGGAACTTGAACCAGATGAGGTTGTTGATCTTCTGAATGATTTTTTCAATGTTGCTGTGGGAATTATTTACCAAAACCATGGTGCTGTGGATAAGTTTATTGGCGATGCGATTATGGCGACATTCGGTTTGGGAACACCCTTGCATCAAGTTTCTGTTGATGCTGTATGTGCAGGTTTAGAGCTCCAAGATGCGGCGAAGCGGCTATACTTAAAACGCAARAAAGAAGGTAAAAAGACCTTTAAAGTTCGTGTTGGCATCAATACTGGCAATGTAATTGCAGGTGATGTTGGCTCAATAGATCGTATGGACTATACGGTTATTGGTGATGCGGTGAATGTTGCCTCGCGTATCTGTGATCATGCTGAAGCAGGRGGAATCCTTATCAGTAATAAGACATATAGCAGTTGCCGCAAATATTTCAAAGTGGAAACAAGAGGACATATCAAAGTTAAGAACCGTAAAAAAACTATTGAAACATTTGTCGTGATTGAAAAAAATGAGCGTGCATTCAAACGCCATGAYCGATTTTTAGTGACTGTAGAAGCAGCTGCTCAAAACTTTTTAAAAGTTCGCTGAGCCAAAACAGCCTTCAGGAAGGCTCTTTGAAACCCAAACTATAGCCGTGTATATGGTAATTGTAGTGTCAATAGTTGACATAAACGCTTGGTCTTTGATGATGGGCTTTCATTAATGGTRTGGTAAGGACGAATCAATGGCTCATAAGAATGTAATAACGGCGACAAGTGAAACGGCTGAAGATGGCTTGAAACATGTRAAAAATATTATTGCCGTRGCYTCGGGTAAAGGYGGTGTRGGYAAATCGACCACAGCCGTGAATTTGGCAGTGGCATTGGCGCAATCAGGTGTAAAGGTTGGGCTTTTGGATGCRGATATTTATGGSCCWTCKGTRCCKCGYATGYTGGGWYTWTCKGATMRMAAACCAGAAGTAAATRTCGATGACAAACARTTTTATCCGTTACAGAAYTTTGGTGTTAARACCATGTCGATGGGNTTTTTGRTTGGYGAAGAYCAGGCAATGGTTTGGCGTGGMCCGATGGTGGCAGGGGCAGTGGCGCAGTTGYTMWSYGATGTGAARTGGGGAGAGCTTGATTTYCTTATYGTGGAYATGCCRCCAGGYACAGGKGATGCACAACTYACWYTRTCACAAAAGGTGAAGTTGGCAGGGGCAGTGGTGGTGACAACACCGCAAGATATTGCYTTGCTKGATTGCCGAAAAGGCATCGAAATGTTTAATAAAGTGCATGTGCCAACCTTGGGTATTGTTGAGAATATGAGCCAGTTTATTTGCCCGCATTGTGGTGAAGCCAGTGCGATTTTTTCAGAGGGTGGCGCGGACCGTTTGAGTAAAGAATTTAAAACAGAAGTGATTGCGCATGTGCCGTTGGATATGCAGATTCGTATAGATGGTGATGATGGTACGCCGATTGTCGCGGCACATCCTGATAGCGCGCAAGCTGCAATTTATCGTAGACTGGCAGAAACGGTAAAATCCAAGGTGGATACGTTAAACCAGCGCAAGATAAGTATTCCAATTATGCAGGGTTAATTCGCTGCTGCCCCACTTACTTCTTTGTCATGCCCAGCTTGACTGGGTATCCATGAAACATCGTACAAATACTGGATTCCCACCTGCGTGGGAATGACGAAAAAGGAATGATTCAAGAAATAAGTAGAGCTTCCTCAGAAACTCGATATTTTTTATTTTTCACCACAGAGGCACAGAGAAAACAAGTGTGGCGGACTCCTTTCCCTGTCTAGCTGCGCCGTAACGTCAGCTATGAAAAGGAAAAGCGCAGTAACACGCGCCCTTTTCATAGCTGTAAGTGA
>NVTQ01000036.1 GCA_002401635.1 Pseudomonadota bacterium | reverse complement strand
CGCGCGTGGCACCTGCTTTGAAAAAGCAGTTCGGATATAAAAATCCGATGCAAATACCAAGCGTGACAAAAATTATTGTGAATATGGGTGTGGGTGAAGCCGCAAGCAATTCAAAATTGATGGAAGGTGCATTGTCAGATATGGCTGCGATTACAGGTCAAAAACCTGTGACAACACGTGCACGAAAATCCATTTCAAACTTCAAGCTTCGTGATGGCATGCCTGTTGGCTGTCGTGTAACATTGCGCGGAGAGCAGATGTGGGAGTTCTTGGATCGTTTGATCAATGTAACGCTTCCTCGCATTCGTGACTTTCGTGGTGTATCTCCGAAGGCGTTTGATGGTCGTGGGAATTATACCTTGGGTCTTAAAGAACAAATTATTTTCCCTGAAATTGATTATGATAAAGTAGATAAGATTCGTGGTATGGATATTACTATCGTGACTACTGCGAATACAAATGATGAAGGACGTGCACTGTTGAAGGAATTCAAAATGCCGTTCCGAAAGAATTAAGGGGCAGACATGGCTACAAAAGCTCTCATTGCGAAGTGTAATCGCAAACCTAAGTTTAAAGTGCGTGCTTATACACGCTGTCAGTTGTGTGGTCGTCCGCACTCAGTATATCGCAAGTTCGGCATGTGCCGCATTTGTTTGCGCAAACATGCCTCGGCGGGTGAAATCCCAGGCATGGTTAAATCCAGCTGGTAAGGCGATAGGAGWTCCATTATGATGACAGAYCGTATCGCTGATATGTTGACGCGTATTCGTAACGCACAACAAGTAGGCATWGAAAAAATTGARCTTCCAGCGAGTAATACTTTGCTATCYATGGCAGAGATTCTTCGTGAAGAAGGTTATATYGCAGCAGCWAARGCTTATAACTTTAARGGTCAYCGCTATTTGCGTTTGACKYTKCGTTATGATGATGAAGGYSMGGCAGTGATTCACGAAATTAAACGTGTWTCTAARCCWGGTCGYCGYGTKTATAGYAAYGCTGATGATTTACCRCGYGTWCGTAGTGGTTATGGCGTRGCTGTAGTAAGYACYTCAAARGGTATTATGACAGAYAAAAAGGCTCGTGCAGAACACGTCGGTGGCGAAGTTCTTTGCACAGTATTTTAAGGTAGGTTTAAGATGTCTCGARTTGGTAARCARCCTRTTRMWATCCCWGCWGGKGTTGAAGTTARSATTGCAGCGGATGSTRTAACRGTRAAAGGTGYTAARGGCACATTRACWTCWCCWTTGTTTGATGGTTTGACTGCWGTGCAGGAAGRCAATCAARTTCAGATTTCTTGTGCGRATRTTTCAARCAAGAARATGAATGGTAACTTTGGTTTGTCKCGYGCACTTTTGGCAAACAATGTTRWRGGTGTTAGYAAAGGTTTTSAAAAGGTTTTRGAATTGCGCGGTGTTGGTTATCGTGCRCARGCTCAAGGTCARAAATTGAACTTGTCGCTTGGTTTTTCACACCCWGTTGTCTATGAMGTRCCTGTWGGCGTTACKGCRRYAGTRGAAAAGAGCAATATCACCATTAGTGGTTTTGATAAACARMAGGTWGGRCAGGTAGCWGCKGAAATTCGYGCTTATCGTCCGCCAGAGCCTTATAAAGGTAARGGTGTTCGTTATGTTGGTGAACAYGTTGCYATGAAAGAAGGTAAAAAGGCTTAATAAGCCTTATAGGATTAGGAGATTAGTAGCATGTCTGCAAAGCGCTATGAAAATAATGCTGCGATTCGTCGCTCACGCCGTGTTCGTTCACGTGTTAAGGCCTCTGGCCGTTTGCGTTTGAGTGTGTTTCGTTCAGCTCGTCACATTTATGCTCAGGTTATTGATGATGCCGAAGGTAAAACATTGGTTTCTGCATCAAGTCTTGATAAAGAAATTGAAAATGGTGGCAATGCTACTGGCGCAGAAAGCGTTGGTAAGTTGTTGGGWGAACGTGCCGTTAAAGCTGGCTTGGAAGTWRTRGCTTTTGATCGTGGYTCTTANCCCTNACCATGGCCGTGTRAAATCATTGGCTGAAGGCGCTCGCGCYGCTGGCTTGAAGTTTTAGGAGATTTGGATGATTAATGCTGATGAATTAGAGCTGACTGAAAAGCTCGTAGATATTAACCGTATCGCYAAAACAACTTCAGGTGGCCGTCGTATGAGCTTTTCTGCATTGATGGTTGTYGGTGATGGYGCTGGTCATGTTGGTTTTGGACATGCTAAAGCCAAAGAAGTACCAGAAGCTATTCGTAAAGCTTGTGATATTGCAAAAAAGTCAATGATTTATGTGCCGCTTAAAGATGGAACAATCCATTATCAAGTGATTGGTCGTCAAGATGCTTCACGTGTTTTGTTAAAGCCTTGCACTGAAGGTACGGGCGTTATTGCAGGTTCAGTGGTGCGTGCGGTTGTGGAAGCTGTTGGTATTCGTGATATTTTGACCAAAAGTCAAGGTTCACGTAACAATATTAACGTTGTTCGTGCAACATTTGAAGGTTTGAAGTCACTTGAAAGCCCTGAGCAAATCTCTGCTCGTCGCGGCAAGTCTTAAAAGCTGCAATAGATAACAGGAGCGAGTCATGGCTAAGAAAAATACTATTCGTGTGCGCCAAGTAAAGAGCGGCATCGGATATTCTAAAGATCAAAAAGCTACATTGGTAGGTTTGGGTCTTCGTCGTATGCATCAAGTTGTAGAGTTGGAAGATACTCCTTCAGTGCGCGGCATGGTTAATAAGATCAGCCACCTCGTTGTGGTTGAGTCCGCTGAATAAGCGTAGGGGAAGAGTTATGAAGCTGAATACACTCCAATCAGATGCTGGTTCTCGCAAGACACGCAAGCGTAAAGGTCAGGGTATTGCTACAGGCAACGGCAAAACAGGTGGTCGTGGTCATAAAGGGCAGAAGTCTCGCTCTGGTGGCAGCGTAAGGCGTGGTTTTGAAGGTGGTCAAATGCCTTTAATTCGTCGTTTGCCAAAACGTGGTTTTACACCGATGAACAAGAAAGTTTTTCAATTGGTAAACGTGGGTCAATTAACGGCCTTTGAAGCAGGCACATCCTTGGATGCAGCTGCATTGTTTGCAGCAGGCTTGATTCGTAATGCGGTTGATCCGATTAAATTGTTGGCGACAGGCGATGTGACCACAAAGATTGAAATCAATGTGACATCAGCATCAGCATCAGCGATTGCTAAAATTGAAGCAGCTGGCGGATCAGTGAAGTTGGCAGAGGCTTAATACCATGCAAAACGCACCATCTATGGGCGGTCTGGGAAACATCGGGCAAATCCCTGAGTTAAAAAATAGAATCTTGTTTACCTTTGGCGTATTGATTATTTACCGTCTGGGTGCACATATTCCAGTACCAGGTATTGATGCGCAGGTATTGGCGCAATTTTTTAATCAGGCGCAAGGTAGTTTATTAGGCTTGTTTGATATGTTTTCTGGTGGTGCACTATCGCGCTTAACGGTGTTCGCTTTGGGTATTATGCCTTACATCTCGGCGGCAATTATTATTCAGTTGATGACTGTGGTTTCTCCGAAATTGGAACAGTTAAAGAAAGAAGGTGAGTCGGGTCGTCGTAAAATTACCCAGTACACACGTTACGGAACATTGGTTTTGGCAATCTTTCAATCGATTGGTATGTCCATTGGTTTGGAAACATTCTCGGTAAATGGACAGGGTGTTGTTGTTGAGCCTGGTTTGGATTTTCGTATTATCACAGTGATCACTTTGGTGAGTGGTACGATGTTCTTAATGTGGTTGGGTGAGCAAATTACTGAGCGCGGCATTGGTAATGGTATTTCACTAATTATTTTCGCGGCGATTGTGGCTGGTTTGCCAGCAGCGATTGGTGGAACATTGGAGTTGGCTCGTACGGGTGAGTATTCTGCCTTTACAGTGTTGGGTTTGTTTGTGATGGCGATTGCTGTAACGGGTGTTGTGGTTTGGTTTGAACGAGCCCAGCGGCGCATTGCGATTCAATATGCCAAGCGTCAAGTGGGCAATAAAATGTATGGCGGACAATCATCTTTCTTGCCTTTGAAGGTGAATACTGCGGGTGTGATTCCACCAATTTTTGCTTCAAGCCTGATTCTACTACCAGCGACATTTGCACAGTTTACAAAGGGTGCAGAAGGTTTTGAATGGCTGTCTGATATGTCCGCGATTTTATCTCCAGGTGCATGGCTGTACATGGTTCTTTTTACCTCGTTGATTGTATTTTTCTGCTTTTTCTACACAGCGATCGTGTTTAATCCTAAGGATACGGCCGATAACTTGAAAAAGAATGGTGGTTTTATCCCTGGTATCAAACCAGGTCAGAGAACTGCTGAGTATGTTGATAAAGTTTTAACACGTATTACGGTTGTTGGTGCGGCGTATGTTGCGGCAGTTTGTTTGTTACCACAGTATTTGATTAGTGCTTTGTCTGTGCCGTTTTACTTTGGTGGTACCAGTCTGTTGATTATTGTGGTGGTTAGTATGGATACCATGACACAGATACAGTCGCATTTGATGTCTCACCAGTATGAAGGTTTGATGAAGCAGGCTCGCCTGAAAACCAAACGCTAAAGTGAATATTATTTTGTTTGGCCCACCAGGTGTGGGAAAAGGTACGCAGGGTATAAAGTTATCTGAAAAGATGGGCATTATTCAAATTGCTATGGGCGACTTGTTGCGCGCAGCAGTGAAAGAAGGCACCGAGCTCGGTGTGAAAGCAAAGTCATTCATGGATGTAGGTAAACTTGTTCCTGATGACGTAGTGATTGGCATGATAGAAGAGCGCATTACTGCGGATGATGCYGAAGCTGGTTTTTTATTGGATGGYTTTCCAAGAAATGTTCCGCAGGCGGAAGCTTTGGCAGCGATGTTGGACACGCACGGCTTAAAAATCGAACGTATTGTGTTTATGGATGCCCCAGAATCAATGCTTTTAGAGCGTTTGTCAGGACGTTTGATTTGTAGGGCTTGCGGTTTTGGATTTCATAGGCATTATTCGCCGCCCCGTGAAGAGGGTCGTTGTGATCATTGCTCTGGCGAGATTTATCAGCGTGATGATGATCGGGAAGAAGTGATTGCTCAACGCTTGGGTGTGTATCAAGAACAAACACAACCGTTGCTTGATTTTTATTCAGGCGCGGATGGTTTCTTTAAAATTGATGCAGCAGGTGAAGTGGCAGATGTTTATAAAGCATTAGAAAAAGCAGTTCAGGGCTAAGGTTAAAAATGGCGAAAGAAGATATTATTGAAATGCAGGGCGAAGTGGTCGAAAAGCTTCCSAATGCGATGTTCAAGGTTCGCTTGGAAAAYAGYCATGAGTTGTTATGTACAATTTCTGGAAAGATGCGTAAGTATTATATTCGCATCCTTCCTGGTGACAAAGTTACAGTGGAGATTTCTCCCTATGACTTAAGTCGTGGTCGCATTAGCTACCGCGCAAAATGATAAACCGACGGGGGAATGAGCTGTGAAAGTTCGTGCGTCAGTAAAAAAAATGTGCAGTAAATGCCAAGTAATTCGCCGCAAGGGAATTGTTCGTGTTATCTGTGAAAATCCACGTCACAAGCAGCGTCAAGGCTGATGTGTCGTTTAGCAGTTAGGTAGGAGGCTCAAGTGGCTCGTATTTCAGGTGTTAATATTCCAACGCAGAAGCGTGTGGAAGTAGCATTAACATATATCTTTGGCATTGGCCTAAGCAGATCCAAGAATATTCTTGCAGAAGCTAAGGTGAATCCTGAGACCCGTGTAAAAGATTTAAGCGAATCTGATGTGAATACTATTCGTAAYATCATTGATACCGATGCATATACCGTTGAAGGTGATTTGCGTCGTGAAGTGAGTATGAATATTAAGCGTTTGACTGACTTGGGCTGTTATCGCGGTATTCGTCATCGTAAAGGTTTGCCTTTGCGTGGACAAAAGACCAAGACCAATGCGCGTACGCGTAAAGGTCCACGTCGTGCCATCGCTGGCAAGAAGAAGTAGAGGCTGAGGGATTATAATGGCTGCACCAAAAACTACTAAGAAGCGCGTTCGCAAGAATATTGCCAACGCTGTTGCACACATTAAAGCTTCTTTTAATAACACAATTATTACATTTACCGATGAATCAGGYAATGCGATTAGCTGGGCAACCAGTGGCGCTGCTGGATTTAAAGGTTCTCGTAAAAGCACCCCGTTTGCTGCGCAGGTCGCTGCTGAAGAAGCCGCACGCAAAGCGATGGATCACGGTGTTAAAAACGTATCAGTGCTGATTAAAGGGCCAGGTTCAGGACGTGAATCTGCATTACGCGCAATTGCTGCAGTAGGTTTGAATGTAACTGCAATTCGTGATGTTACCCCCATTCCGCATAATGGTTGTCGCCCTCCGAAGCGACGCCGGGTTTAGGAGTTTAGAAGATGGCTCGTTATTTAGATGCCAAATGTCGTTTGTGTCGTCGTGAAGGCGAAAAACTACATTTAAAAGGCGGCAAATGCTATTCAGACAAATGCCCGATTGAACGTCGTCCATACCCTCCAGGTATGCATGGTCAAGGTCGTCGTGTAAAAGTGTCTGACTATGGTGTTCAGTTGCGTGAAAAACAAAAAGTTAAGCGTATTTATGGCTTGCAAGAAAAGCAGTTTCGACGCTACTTTAAAGTTGCAGACAACATGTCTGGCATTACAGGTTTGAATTTGTTGCAGTTACTAGAGTCTCGTTTGGATAACGTTGTTTATCGTATGGGCTTGGCTGCATCTCGTACTGAGGCGCGTCAAATTGTTCGCCACAAACTGGTAACAGTGAATGGTAAGCTTTTGAATGTTCCTTCTTACCGTGTTCGTGCTGGAGAAAGTATTGCGATTGCTGATAGTGCRAAAGAGCATTTGCGTGTGAAAGCTGCGGCTGAAGATGCTGGTCAGCGTGGTTTGCCTGAATGGCTGGATATGGACTTGACCACCTTGCAAGGTGTTTTCCGCGAATTGCCAGCACGCGATCAATTGGATTCGAATATTCGTGAACAATTGATTGTTGAATTGTACTCTAAATAATTAGTGAGGTTGATATTATGGCTTTGATTAAACCACGTTCAATTTCACTGCATGAAATTGTAGCAGGTCGTTCGGCTAAGATTGTATTTGAACCGCTGGAACGCGGCTACGGTACAACACTTGGCAATAGTTTGCGTCGCATGTTGTTGTCATCGTTGCCTGGTGTGGCAGTGACTTCAGTTTGTTTTGATGGCATTACGCATGAGTTTGATAGYATYAAGGGTGTTCGTGAAGATGTGATGGATATCATGTTRACCATGAAAGAACTTGATCTTGATATGGATGATGATGAACCCATGACATTCTCTTTGAATGTTAAAGGTCCTGCCATTGTGACTGCAGCTGATATTGATTGCCCAACAGGTTTGCGTGTTTTAAATCCTGARCTTGTCTTGGCACATTTGAATGATGATGGTGTGTTGAAGTTGGAAGCRATTATTGAGAARGGTCKTGGTTATGATCCWGCKCAGGAACGTGCTGAAGATGATCGYCCAGTAGGATTTTTGATGYTGGAYGCRTCTTAYTCACCYGTTCGCCGYGTAGCGACACGTGTTGAAAATGCRCGTGTTARTCARAAGACTAACTATGATAAGCTGATTATTGAAATTGATACCAAYGGYTCMATTACACCTGAAGCTGCSATTGGTGARGCTGCKAAAATYATTCARGATCAACTTATTGTATTYTCTGAYTTTACTGCTTTGGAAGTTGAAAGCACTGAAGATGTGGCTGATGAAGGCATTGAAAATGTGTTGGCACAACCAATCGACCACTTGGACTTGTCTGTTCGCTCTATGAATTGCTTGAAGAGTGATGATATTTTCCGTGTTGGTGATTTGGTTCTCCGCAGCGAGCAGGAAATGTTACGTACGCCAAACTTTGGGCGTAAATCCTTGAATGAAATCAAGGAAGTTTTGGAAAACATGGGTCTTGGTTTAGGCATGCAGTTGGAAAACTGGCCGCCACTAGAYGACGATGAAGCTGCTGAAGCTTAATTGTTGACTGCTAAGAGATTTAAGAGGAATTACCGATGAGACATCGTAAACATCACGGCGGATTAAATCGCCCAACTGGTCACCGTCGCGCTTTGCTTGCCAACTTGGCAACTGCATTGATTACACATGGCCGTATCGAAACAACAGAGCCTAAGGCACGTGCAATGCGTCCTTATGTTGAAAAGTTGATTACCTTGGCTAAGAAGGGCGATTTGCATTCACGTCGTCAAGCATTGGCTAAGTTGCGTCACCGCCCAATTGTTGATCGCTTGTTTGATGATATTGCCAAAGCATCTGCAGAACGTTGTGGTGGTTATACGCGCATGGTTAAAACTGGCTTCCGTAATGGTGATGCTGCGCCAATGGCTGTTATTGAATTGGTTGATAAACCAGCGACACTGGAAGTTTCGGAAGAAACAACAGAATCGTAAACTAGGTTTGTTTGAGTAATTTTTAAAAAGGTCGCACATTGTGCGGCCTTTTTTTTGTTATAAGTGATGTGTGTTTTTGAGAGCCTAGTAAATGATTGTTAAAAGGCAGATCGAAAAACCTCACGCGAGTCAAACACCGCTATTTTTTATTCATGACAAGGCGTGGTGGAATGAAAAACTGGTCGCATGAAGGCGTAGCGGAAAACCAATTCCTGAACGACTATAGTTAGGTTCTTCGAGGAGTCCTTAAGCCAGGCATAACGCAAAAGCGTATTCTTAAGCATCATCCATAAGTAGTTGGATATGGGTATCCAAATTTGCTGGGTTAAATGGTTTTCTTATAAAAACATATGGCTGTTCGCAGAGTTTGTCTTGTGTCTCTTGATAGCCAGTCATAACAATGAACTTTATTCCCTTATGGATGTCTGAGACATTTTTTATTAACTGATAGCCACTTACTTTCGGCATTTTGACATCGGTGATGATAATATTGGGAGGGTTGTAATTGCTACTATTGGCATACTCGCAATAGCTGGATGAGCAGGAAAAAGATGCTGCAGGACGACCCAGCATTTCCATAATTTCACCAAGCATGGAAAGAATGTGTGGATCGTCATCAATAATATGAATCATGATCGAAAAAGTAGGCAGTAGGCATTCATCTGTATATAGCATAAATATGCTATAAGAGCATTTTTTTCTATAGTGATTCATACATGAAGTTACCGTCATTCTATGATTTTCACGCTGACCATCCCCACAAGATTTTATCGGGGGTCCATGATGAATGCTAGCCCCCCCCTCCCGACACAAATACTCGGGGGGTGACGGTGAAATAAAAAACTGGTCGCATGAAGGCGTAGCTGTAAACCAATTCCTGGACGACTATAGAGAATGTCTAGGGAATGCTGATCAACGCAAGCGCAATATTTCTCGCTACAGTTGTTTAGCCTCGCAAACGCTTGGCATTTAACCCAAGATCCGACATTGACATGCGGCACATGCCGCAACTATAGTGATTCATAAATTGATTTACCTTAGAAAAAAGCATTCATCTAAATGACACCTCATTGTTTGAAAACCCTCACCCCAACCCTCTCCCTCAAGCGGGAGAGGGAGTTTAGTCCACTTGAGGGGAGAAGGTTAGGATGAGGGGTGATATGGGCAAAGAATAGGATAAATCAATTGCTGAATAACTATATTTGGCTTGTCTGACATTCCAAGAAATCATTCATCACCCATAAGGTGACCACAAGATTTCCCACAACGCCATGCAAACCAAATACTTACACCCTGCACCCACATTCAATGTCGGATCTTGGGTTTAATGCATGAGTTGCTTTAATGCTTGGCCAGGGTTTGTTTGGCGCATAAGAGACTCGCCAATCAAAAAACCATAAATATCAGCATTGTTCATCAAATGAATATCGGCAGGCGTGAAAATACCCGATTCGGTAATAATAGTACGCTGCGAGCTTATTTCAGCCTGTAAATCGAGTGTGGTTTGTAATGATGTTTCAAAGTTATGCAGATTACGGTTGTTGATACCCATCAATGAGGTGTTTAAATCCATGGCACGTTCTAGCTCGGCAGCATTATGTACTTCTGGGAGTACGGAAAGTCCCAATTCATTTGCAGCGGCATTGAGTTCATGTGCCAGATTATCATCTACCATAGCTAGAATAATAAGAATGCAATCAGCGCCCATGGCACGAGCTTCGGCGATTTGGTATGGATCAACGATAAAATCTTTGCGTAAGATAGGGATGTTCACAGCCTTGCGAATATCACGGACATAATCATCAGCACCTTGGAAGTATTTGACATCGGTGAGCACAGACAAACATGTTGCACCACCTTCTTCATAAGATGTTGCAATGCTTACTGGGTCAAAATCCTCGCGAATAACACCTTTGGATGGGGATGCTTTTTTTACTTCTGCAATAACCGCATTCTCATGGCTGTGAACTTTCGTGGATAGGGCTTTGGCAAAATCTAAAGGTATATAAGTTTTGGCTTGTTTTAAAACGTCCGCTTCACAGATTTGTTGTTTGCACTGTTTGACCCATTGGCGTTTATAAGTAGCAATTTCATTGAGAATGGAACTCATGCTGAAGCGCCTTGTGTGAATATTACCAAAGCATTTAGTGTCGCTGTTACTTTTCCTGAATCAATGGCTTCAGCAGCCATGCAAAGACCATCGGCAATACCATCCACCTTTCCCGCCACCCAAAGCGCAGCAGCAGCATTAAGCAGTACAATATCACGACCTGCACCTTGCGAACCTGCAAAGATATGGAGGAGGATTTCAGCATTGGTCGCGGCATCATCACCTTCTAGAGCTTGGGGGCTAGCGAAAGGCATACCAAAGGCTTCTGGATCAATTTCAAATGCCATAGGCGGGCGACCCTGCTCTACCCATAGTGCATCGGTGATATTTGTTGTGGTGATTTCATCCAAACCATCGCGCCCATGCACAATAAGCGCGCGTTTAATGCCAAGCGATTGTAGTGCGCCAGCAACCAAAGACATTTTATCTTTGCTAAATACACCAAGAATTTGATAGTCAGCAGATGCTGGGTTGGTCAAAGGGCCTAGCAGGTTGAAAATCGTGCGTATGCCCATTTCTTTGCGGGTAGGTCCCGCGTATTTCATGGCAGGGTGATGGTTGGGAGCGAATAGAAACCCAATACCCACTTCATCCACACATTGTGCTACTTGCTGGGGAGAAATGTTTAGGTTTACACCCAAGGCCTCCAATACATCGGCAGCACCTGATTTGGAAGACATGGCACGGTTGCCGTGTTTGGCTACGGGAACGCCGCATGCTGCGGTTAGCAAAGCGACAGCAGTGGAAATGTTGAATGTTTTAGCACCATCGCCGCCCGTGCCACAGGTGTCTAACAAACCTGTAGATTTTGGATGGATATGGGTGGCTGCTGCGCGCATGGCTTTGGCCGCGCCAGAAACGATTTCGATGCTTTCACCGCGAATAGAAATACCCATCAATATGCTAGCAATTTGTGCCGATGTTGCTTCGCCAGCCATGATAGCAGTGAATACTTTCTCACTATTTTCTTGATTGAGTGGTTCATTGTTTTGTAGCTGTTTGATAGCAGATAAAATGATATTGCTCACGCCGACACCTCAAGAAAGTTTTTCAACATTTGGTGCCCATGCTCAGTCAAAATTGATTCTGGGTGAAACTGCACACCAAAGGTCGGATGTTCTTTATGACGCAAGCCCATAAGCTCGCCTTCGGCTGTCCATGCTGTACGCACAAGACAGTCAGGCAACGGTTCATCCACAATCAATGAATGGTAACGTGTGGCGGTAAAAGGTGTTGGCAGCCCAGCAAAGATGCCTTGTTGATCATGTTCGATAGGGCTGGTTTTGCCGTGCATCAAACGTGGCGCACGAATCACCAAACCACCAAAGACTTGTGCCATGGACTGGTGCCCCAAACAAACACCAAAAATCGGCAGCTTGCCTGAAAAATGACGAATCACATCCATCGAAATGCCCGCCTCATCAGGTGTGCAAGGGCCAGGGGAAATGAGGATGCGTGCAGGTGCAAGCTGGCGAATTTCATCGATGCTGATTTGGTCATTGCGATAAATAAGTGGCGTTTCGCCCAATTCGCCTAAATATTGCACCAAATTGAATGTAAATGAGTCGTAATTATCAATAACGAGGATACTCATGATGCTTGTCCTTTGTCTTCTTGCGCATGCTTCTGCCCGTTGTTTTGCCCACCATGTTGAGATTGTGCTAAGGTGACCGAACGAAACATCGCAGTTGCCTTATTCACACACTCTTGATGTTCATTGGCGGGCACAGAATCAGCCACGATGCCCGCACCTGCTTGCACATAAATCATATCATCTTGAATAACAGCGGTGCGGATAATAATTGCCGTATCCATATCTTCGCCACCAAAAGAAATATGACCAATACAGCCACCATAAGGGCCGCGTGGCTCGGATTCTTGTTCATGGATAATCTGCATGGCTCGAATCTTTGGCGCGCCTGATAATGTACCTGCTGGAAATGTGGCAGCGAGCAAGTCCAGTGCATCAATATCGTTACGCAACTTGCCCTCAACTTGTGACACAATATGCATCACATGCGAGTAACGCTCGATGCACATCGAATCAGTGACTTTGACTGAACCAAACTCACATACGCGACCCAAGTCATTACGACCCAAATCCACAAGCATGACATGTTCGGCAGTTTCCTTGCTATCGGCGAGTAGTTCCTTTTCCAAAGCCACATCTTCAATGGCTGTCGCACCACGCGGGCGGGTGCCTGCAATGGGTCGAACAATAGCTTTATCACCCTCTTTTTTGACTAAAATTTCAGGTGATGAGCCAATCAAGATAGTATCATCCACATGTAGATAAAAAAGGTACGGTGAAGGGTTAATGTGGCGTACTGCGCGGTAAATAGTGAGCGGGTCACAGCTTAATGGAGCCGAAAACCGTTGTGATAAGACGACTTGAAAAATATCACCTGCTAAAATATACTCTTTAGCCTCTTCAACCATTGCTTCATAATCTTTTTGTGGCATGTGTGCTTTGGGCTCGGACGTTTGACTGGTATCGGCATCCAAACGCATGGCTTCAGGTACTTTGGCTTGAGCAATCGTGGTTTCCATCGCATCAAGTTGTTCGTCTGCGATAGCTTCATCATCGCCCATCACGCATAGGTGCATCACACCATGCAGGCCGTCCATGATAACAAAACGATCAACAATCATATATGCCGCAGTGTTGGCATCCGCAGCATGGGATTTYAAGCCAGGYTCAAAGCGATAAACCATGTCGTATGCAAAATAACCAACGGCACCGCCTGCAAATGGCAGGTCATCCGCATGTTCTGGAACAGGCTGGGCAATCACTTCATGGCGCAACCAAGTCTGAATATCGGTATCAGAGACTTCATGTGAGCCATCGCGGTAACGAATATGTAGTTGGTCATTTTTTTCAACAGCAACCGCTGCTGGAGCAAAGCCGATRATRCTATARCGWCCCCAATGCTCACCACCTTCGGCACTTTCAAATAAGAAGCATTCCTTCTCACCACGYAGGCAAGCAAAAAGTTGGACGGGCGTATTGCAATCAGCAGATAGGGTTCGACGAAATAATTTCACAGTTCCTCTTTGGATGGCTTAAGGARGTTCTGAACAAGTCTGGATAAAGTAGCTTGTGATTCAGAGAGTTCAATACCAAGGCGCGAATCGCACGTCATAGCAAGGCTATGGCGAAGGTTTGCAACGAAGGGATTGGATATTCTGGGTGCAAGATACGAATTCATGATTTATTCAGAACTTCCTTAACGTTATATGGTTGACAGTGCGAAAGGCGCATGGCTAAATTCGCGCCGCTTGCGTAGCTACTTTGTAGGCATTGGGGCCATAGCTCAGCTGGGAGAGCGCTACGCTGGCAGCGTAGAGGTCGACGGTTCGATCCCGTCTGGCTCCACCAATTTCTTTTTTTACCTTTATTCCATATAGCTTTTTAAAGTTCGYACACACGCYRRCTCTTACTTGTACAAAGTAGGAGTACAAGCTTGTGGTACATRGAACTAAAAAATAGCTCAAGGTAACTGGCAAATTCTTCATAGAAGCGAAGAGTATATATTCTACTATCGAAGGGCTATACCTCAATTACTTCGTCCATCATTTGGCAATCAGACAGGCAAATCAAACGCTAAGCAAAAGTTGTGTTACTTTTAGGGTATGGAAAAAGTTCAAATAGCATGTTTATGCTATGGAAAATAAACATACGTTGTAATACGGTTGTAGCATTTTTTAAATTTGAGCTATGTTACTATGCTATTGAGGTGCTGAAACCGTTGTTAGAATATTCTTATGAAGCTCTCTAAATTTAATGGTTTGCTGGTGGCTAGCTTTGCAAAATTAGCGAAGCGTTTTTCGCGGTGTCTGAAGGGTGCCCAAGTAAGTCATAGAGCCTTTGTTTTTGTTGCATGCTTTTGGTTGCTGCCGCCCCCGCTGGTTGCTAATGAATCATCACTTATTGTCCAAGAGGATAAACTTAAAGCTGTTTATATCTTTAATTTCATTCGTTTTACTGAGTGGCCTGCAGATTTGAAAGCACTGCCTGTTAAGCAAACCAATCTTGCTGTTTTGGGTAACAAGGAACTGACTAAAATCCTGCATGGAAAGTCTTTTCAAAAAACCGCCTTGGGCGCACAATTAAATACATTTKCATGTGTGATGCCAGCTTGTCTTTCAGATGCAGATGCTTTATTTATTGATGGGTCTGAGAATGAAAATTTAGAAGAAATACTTAGTTTGTTATCAAATAAGTCCATATTAACCATATCAGATGCTCCAGGATTTGCCGAGAGAGGGGGCATGATCGAGTTGAAGCGGCATAAAG
Organism: Pseudomonadota bacterium; assembly: GCA_002401635.1. Taxonomy (GTDB): domain Bacteria; phylum Pseudomonadota; class Zetaproteobacteria; order Mariprofundales; family Mariprofundaceae. Next base: position 3,006 of record NVTQ01000036.1, on the reverse strand, counting down.
GCGCAATCATATTCCGTATTAACCTACAAGCCATCAAGCGTGCCAATTTGTATGTAAGCTCTCAGCTATTACAAATGGCGGAAATGGTAGGAAACAAACCATGAATCAATCAAAAGAACTTTCATTAAAACAATTACAACAGCTTATCATTATATCTTTTAGTCTTGCGATTTTAGTGATTGGCGGAATATGGATAGTTTACAGCCAGACCTCGCTTGAAGAGCAAGCTGAGCGCATGTATTTGAAACAAGCAGACATGATTGGAATGGTCTCAAAGCCAGCCATGATGTTTGCGGAYAAAAAAWTRGCAGAAGTGCTKATAACGCAGTTTAAAGAYAGYAATAGTGATATTTCAAAGCTTCAGATTTTTGCGGCAGATGGGGAGTTTCTCGCAGGTTTCCCGCGTGTTAAATCAGCACCCAGCATCATTTCTATGGATAAAAAACTGATTCAAGAGCCTGTTTATAAAGGTGATTACCTTCGCTTGGAACACACTGTTTTTCATAAAGAGATTCCCGTTGGCATACTTTATGTTGAATTTGATTTGAGTGAGCTGACAGGACACACACGAACAAATCTCATCAAGATTTTGTTTGTTACCATAGGCGTATTTTTGCTTATTTTATTTATTGTTAGGCAGCTTCAATATAAATTAAGGGGTTCTGAGAAAAAACTTCATCAGGCCATTCAACAGGCTGAATCTGCAAACCATGCAAAAAGTGAATTTCTTTCAACGATAAGTCATGAACTTCGTACGCCAATTCATGGTATTATTGGTCTACAGCAACTTATCAGTGCCGATGCTGAAAATCTAAGTGATGAACATAAAGAGAATCTCAGGTTGGCACAGCAATCAGCCAAATCACTACGCGCTCTGGTGAACGATGTTCTTGATCTTGCCAAGATTGAATCGGGTAAAATGGAATTGATAAAACGCGAATTTGAACTTCAACATTGTATTTGTGATGCGCTTGTGCCTTTTAGATTACAGGCGATTGAAAAAGGCATAGCGCTTTCTTTGCATATTGAACATGCACCTAAAGTTATCCTTAGTGATGAATCGCGGTTGCGCCAAATTCTACTTAACCTTGTTGGTAATGCCGTGAAATTTACGGAGCAGGGTGAGGTATCGTTGCATGTGATTGAAAAACGTGGCTATTTACACTTTATGGTTAAAGATTCTGGCATTGGTATGAGCCAAGAAGATTTAAAACATGTTTTTGAACCATTTTCGCAGGGTTCATCAGATTATCAGTGGAAACAATTTGGTAGTGGCCTTGGCACCAGTATTGCCAAACGTTTTGTGGAGCTTATGCAGGGGCATATCCATGTCGAAAGTAAGCAGGGTGAGGGAAGTTGTTTTTTCTTTAATATTCCCTGTTTCCCTAGCGGCTCTGAACGAACCCACTGTGAGATCAGCTCAAATGCCAACTTATGGCAGTCTTCATCAACAGATGAGCATGAGGTTGCTGTAGAGAGTCTACCTTCTCGATTGCGGGTGCTTTTGGCAGAAGATGACCCCATTGCCCAACGGATAGCGAAAAAACGACTTTCTAAAGCAGGTATGGATGTGCATGTGGTTGATAATGGGGAAGATGCTTTGCAGCAGCCCTGGCCGAGACCATCAACGGACTCTACAAGGCCGAAGTCATTCATCGCGGTGTGCCCTGGAAAACACGGCAATCAGTCGAGATGGCGACACTCAAATGGGTTCATTGGTTCAATCATCACCGACTGCTTGAACCCATCGGCTATATTCCACCAGTAGAAGCAGAGCAGAACTACTATCGGCAACTCGCCGAAACGGCCACACCGGTGGCCGTCACTTAAACCAAATGGCCTTTAAGAAACCCGGGGCAATTCAGATTCAGAGATAGATTAGGGGGTTTATTGATCATGAAAAAGGTGCCTTCATTGACGGCGACAATTGTTGCGATAGNAGTCCTAGGTTTGCCATCTTTAGTTGAAGCGAAATGTCGGAAAGCTCAAGTTTGTGATGACTATGGAAGAAACTGCCAGGTTCGAGATGTATGCGGTAGCAGTCTTGACCTACCTTCCGTTGAATTGGCGCCATTGACGCCTCTACCGTCCATTGATTTAAAACCGCTTCCTTCGCTGGAACTTCCACCTCTTGGGACTACCAAGTGTCAGTACATGCAAGTTAATGGGCGTTGGCAGAATATTTGTCGATAAGAGTCGCTCGTGAGGCTCAACTATTCACTGAGCCAGATAATGACTGAACTCAATCGCCTTTGCTCATATGCCGTTCGAAGGCGGTCTCATTGTTGCCGGCAATAAACTGGGATCTAGATAGGTTCTGACATTTGGTGATTCCGTATCTGTCCATAATATGCTGATAACAAGGTTTTGATCGGCATGGCAAATGAAATGCCGCCTTTTTAGGCGGTTTTCCCCGTCGTTAAATGCGCAGATGAAAATTGCTACCTTGGCATCCTCCCCGCCCTAAACGACGGGGTTTGCCGCGCAATCCGATCAACTCAATCCATCAACCTCTTGAGGACTCATTTGAAGAAGCGCGCGACAGCAGAAATCGCTGAGGGCGATACGTTGGAAAACATTAAGAAGGTGGCCATTGTGGCGATGTTTTCTGATGACGTGCTGATGGACCAATTGGTCCTTAAGGGTGGGAATGCGATGGATTTAATCCATCAAGTGAATTCGCGCGCCTCCATCGATCTCGATTTTTCGATGACAGATGATCTGGATTTCGACACGGTGTACCCGAAAGTTCAGCGTGCTTTACACAAAACGTTTGAGATCGATGGGTATTTGGCTTTTGATATCAAGATGAGTGCTCGTCCGCGTCATTCGGCTGATGATGATCTAGCGCAATTTTGGGGCGGCTATCTCATTGAGTTCAAGCTGATTTCGTTGGAACGTGCTGATGCGATTGGCCAGGATATCGACACCATGCGACAACAAGCGATTCGACTCGGTAAAGGGACTAAGTTCACTATCGACCTGAGTCGATACGAGTACACCGAT
>NVTQ01000035.1 GCA_002401635.1 Pseudomonadota bacterium | reverse complement strand
TTTTGGTTACTACGATCTTTCGAGGTAACGTGTTAAATTGGACGTCACCCAAAAGCTCAAGGTTTTTTAATATTTCTGACAAATTAGCGGATCTGGAGAAGGTACCTCCGAAACGTTCCTGGGTAATATTCCCCTGGTATGATATATCGACGTCATACCATCTGCTCAGGATGGCCATTACACTGCGGATACCCTGGTCATCGAATACGAAATAACCATTCTTCCAGCTCACCGCGTCATCGGGATTGACCGCTTTAATGGTGATGCTATGACCCGTTTTTGCAAACCTGGCCTGCTGCCGGGGTTTTAACAGTATGGTTTGGCCCGTACCAAGATCTTTGATATCCACGCTTCCCGACAACAATGTGGTTTTAATAGTTGATCATCATCGTAGGCTTTAACGTTGAAATGGGTACCGAGGACGGTGATCTGCTGATTGCCAGTGATGACCTTAAAGGTCTGCCCATCGCGGTGCGCTACCTCAAAATATGCTTCCCCTTTTACCGCTACTACCCGTTCACCCGCCCCGTTAAATTTGACCGGGAAGGTGATCGATGATGCCGCATTAAGCCAGACTTCTGTACCATCAGACAGCTTCAGGTGATATTCACCCCCGCGGGGTGTAGTCAAGGTGTTGTTTACCGCTTCCACCCGATCATTTTTTTCTCTGCTGCGATCGTGATAAGTGATGAAGCCGTCCTTTTGCTTTTCTACAGCAATCGCGCCCTGATCACCGATAGGCCCTATGGCTGAGTTACCAAGGCCTACTATTTTACCATCCGACAAGGTCAGGGTGGCAACATTTCTGCCGGGTTTAAAATCCAAAGGAATGCCCGTTTTAACCAGGACAGGTGTGATGACGGGTGTTTTTACGCGATGATAAAAATAGAACCCTGCTGAGAGCAAGAGCAACGCTGCCGCTGCTGCAGTTACCCGCAAACCCAGCCTGCTGTTTTTCTTGCGAGACGGATCCACAGCATTCCAAACTTCATTTCGGGCAGCCTCGATCTCTGAAGGAGGTTAAATATTGCGGGCAAGCTTGGTAAGTTTGCCATGAAAAGTAATTTAACACCCATCATTAGTATCCTTATTTTTCTCATTGGTGCGTTGGCTTTGATGGTTACACCACGTGAAGAAAATCCGCAAATTGATGTGCCTGCAGCCAATGTTATTGTGCATATGCAAGGCTCTAGCCCTGAAGAGGTACAAAACCTTATTGTGCGCCCTCTTGAAATGGTGCTGCGTGAAATGACAGGTGTGGAACATACCTATGGCACGTCGATGGATTCTATGGGTGTGGTTACTGTGATGTTTACAGTTGGGGAAGATAAAGAAGCCAGCCTTGTGAAATTATACGATCGCATTATGCATAATTTGGATCGTTTGCCAGCGGGTGCATCGCAGCCATTGGTAAAACCGATGGATGTGGATGATGTGCCTGTATCGGTGATAACACTTTCATCGCAAGCCTTGGATGGCTTGGCTTTGAAACGTCTGGCAGAGCGGGTGCGCGATCAGTTGGCACCACTTTCAGGTGTATCGGTTGTGGATATTATTGGCGGTCAAGATCATGAGATTCGTATTCAAATTGACCCTGCAAAAATGGCTGCCTATGGCATTGCCTTGGATGCATTGCACCATGTTTTAGAAGCTTCCAACCGTGGTGGAAATGTTGGGCAATTGGTGGGTGATAATCAGGTTGTTAAAATCTGGCTGGACGGTTACTTGAAAACGGCGCAAGAGGTTGGGCAGTTGGTGGTTGGTTCATGGCAAGGTAAGGTTATTTATCTGCGTGATATTGCAACGGTGTCGGATGGTGTTTCAGAGGCAAATCAATTGCACCGTATCGCATTTGGCGCGGCTTCGAAACAAACAACAGTAGGGGAACCAGAAACGCCTGCAGTTTCTATTGCTCTGTCCAAAAAACGCGGTACCAATGCCGTGGTTGTGACACAAGCTATTGCAGATAAATTGCATGAACTCAAAGGCGATTTCATTCCTGATAATGTACAGGTAAGCATTACCCGTGATTCAGGCAAGCGTGCGGATGATGCGGTGAATTTACTGGTGGAGCATTTGGCGATTGCGATTGGGACAGTGATTATTATTTTACTCTTGTTCTTGGGCTGGCGTGAAGCAGCGATTGTGACCATGAATATCCCAATTATTTTATTTGTGGTATTGGCGATTGGCTTTTTTGCTGATCAAACCATTAATCGCATTACATTATTTGCGTTGATTCTGGCATTGGGTTTATTGGTGGATGATGCCATTGTGGTGATTGAAAATATTCACAGGCATTTGCATAAGGGTGTTCGCAGTTTATCTGATAAATCTGCTTTGATTATTCGCGCTACCAATGAGACTGGTAAGCCGACTATTATTGCGACCATTGCAGTGATTCTTGCTTTTATTCCGATGGCATTTGTAACAGGTATGATGGGTCCATACATGGCACCGATTCCATTTAATGCACCTGTTGCGATGGCAGCATCATTATTGATTGCTTATGCCTTTACGCCTTGGATTGCGCAGCGTTTTTTGCCTTGCAAAATAATTGAGCCAACGATGGAAGAAAAGGATAAAGAAGCCAAAGATTGGGTGCATCGTTTGTATATGAAAATAGCACGCCCATTGGTGGAGCAGCAGTCCAAGCGACGCTTGTTTTCGGTGGTGGTGTTTGTTTTATTTGTTGCGGCGATGCTGGAGCCAGGCTGGCAGTTTATTCGCCCTGCTGGCATCAATGGGCCACTGACAGCAGGCTCCGTTGAGCTAAAAATGTTGCCCAAGGGCAACCAAAATACCTTTAACATTACCTTGGATTTAGCCGAGGGTTCAACACTTGAAGAAACCGATGCTTTGGCACGTAAAATTGGTGATGTGTTGCGCCAACACCCACTCATAAATGATTATGAGAGTTTTATTGGGCGTGGTGGTCCTATTGATTTTAATGGTATTCTGCGTGGTGCAGCTTTGTTTCGAGAAGCACCACATTTGGGTGAAATACGTGTGAACTTGATTAATAAACATGAACGCAGTGAAAGCTCATCAGATATTGTACTTGATCTTCGCGACATGCTTGCCCCTGTATTGGCTGAATATCCTAAGGCTTCCGTGAAATTGGTGGAAGATCCACCAGGGCCACCTGTTCGCGCTACATTATTGGCAGAGATTTATGGACCGGACTATGAAAAACAGCGTGAGATTGCCAAACATGTGCGCAGTGTTTTTGCGAAAACTTACGATGTGGTTGATATTGATGATTCGGTTGGAGCCAATCAGGTGCAATATGATATTCATGTGAATAAGGAAAAGGCGGCACGTTTGGGTGTGGTTACAGAACAAGTTGAAACAGCTTTGCGCGATTTTTTACAGGGTTATAATTTTGGTGCAGTGCATGTTGATAATGAACGTCATCAAGTGAATTTGCACGTGCAGTTGCCACGCAAATTGCGTGCGTATATTGAGGATTTGAATCGTATTTATGTTAGTTCTGAACACGGTACTGTGCCTCTATCAGCGATTGCGACGGTGGAGCGTAGCACTGTGTCCAAACCAATTTATACCAAAGATGGACATGCAGTGACCTATGTGAGCGCTGAGCCTAGAGAAGGGTCGCAGGTTTATTCTTTATTGGATATGGATAAGCAACTGGATGGTCACGAGGTGATTCCAGGGATAACCCTTAAAACAGGGGGCATGCATTTTGGCACCACAACACCAGAAGATACATTTGGCTACCATATGCTTTGGGATGGTGAAATGCGACTTACTTTGGATGTGTTCCGTGATTTGGGCGCAGCATTTATTGTTGGTTTGATTCTGATTTATTTGCTGATGGTGGCTTATTATGGGCAGTTTATTTTACCGATGTTGGTGATGGCACCGACAGCCTTAACGTTGATTGGTATTTTTCCAGGGCATTGGATTACAGGGCAACCATTCACCGCAACATCRATGATTGGCATGATTGCTTTGGCTGGYATYGTGGTTCGYAATTCAACCTTAYTGATTGATTTTATYTTGGATTATCAAAAGCAGGGTTAYGATGTGAAAACGGCGGTCTTGGAAGCAGGCGCAGTGCGTGCGCGCCCCATTTTATTAACTGCTTTGGCGGTGATTGCAGGCACATCGATTATGATTTCTGACCCTGTATTTGGTGGTTTGGGTGTATCGATGGTATTTGGAACCATTTCAGCGACGATTTTAACACTATTTATCACACCATTGATGTATTACCTCTGGCAGCGTAACAAACCTGTAAAAACAGATGCTTGTGCATAATCAATGGCTTTATTTTATAAAAAAGGAGAGTAACTATGACAATACAACGCGCAATAAGGATGATTGCAGGAGCATTTATCATGTTATCGGTGTTTTTATCATCGCTATATAATGGTGTGCAACTATCTGAACCCACATGGCTTTGGTTGACACTATTTGTGGGAGCCAACCTATTTCAATCAAGTATTACGCAATGGTGTTTGATGGAAAAAATTCTCTCTAAACTGGGCTTGGAGCACGGTTAAGAGACACTTATAACGTGTATGCTTTTTTGTTTTTATGCTATGAATGTGTTGCTACGGGATGAAAAATATACAGGCGCGTTATTTGTTTCATGTTAAGTGGGTGTAAGGGTAACCGTCCTCCCCTCATACGAGCCTTTACACCTACTTATTTAATTTAGAAGGAGAAATCAATGGATTGGATTCAACAAAATATCATCAATATTTTAATTGGCACATTTGTATGTTGGATATTGTGGAAGCGTTTTATTGCGCCGAAAATATCAGGGGTTAAAAGCATGTCGGCTTCAGATTATCAGCATTTTCGTCATGAAGAGCACACCTTATTGGATGTGCGATCATTGGGTGAGTGGGAATCAGGACACTCGGGTAAGGCGGTGCATATTTCCTTGGGTGAAATAAATGCTCGTATGGATGAGCTGGCTAAAGATAAACCTTTGGTGGTTATTTGTGCTTCGGGCAACCGTTCTGTAGTGGCTGCAACCAAATTGGCACAGGCAGGTTTTGATGATGTCTATAACTTTTCTGGTGGTATGGGCTCATGGCTAGCGGCTGGTTTGCCCGTGAAGTCTGGTAAATAAGTAGCTTGGAAAAGTAATGAGTATTGCTATTTGGTTGCTTGCACCATTGATTGGCTTGGTATTGTCTTTGTTTGCATCTGGTGGAGGTATGATTGCAGTCCCGCTGCTTAGTTTTGGTGTAGGACTTCCTCTCAAACAGGCGATAGCTATGAGCTTGATTATTGTGGCTGGTGTAAGCGCATTGGCATTGTTGCATGAGAAAAGATGGCAACATATTGAATGGAAGCTTCATCGCTTCTTTGCCTTTGGTAGTATGTTGGGAGGCTTTGCAGGGGCAAGTTTGGGTTTGGGCATGTCAGATCAAACTCAAACGATTGCTTTTGCCTCGTTCATTTTATTTACTGCATGGTGGCTACATAGTGATACGATGAAAAGTATTTCAGAGAATGCTAAAGAAGCACCATGTGATTGTAGGTATTCATTGCTTGCAGGTCTTGGAACAGGCGTTGTGACAGGTGTCGTAGGTGTGGGCGGTGGTTTTTTGATTGTGCCTTTGTTATTAATGCTTGGTGTAGGAAGTTATCAAAAAGCAGTTGCACACTCATTGGTGTTAATTATACCAACATCTTTGGTAGCTGCTTTGCGATATAGTGAAAGTATAGATATGGCATGGTACCCAGTAGTAATAATAACTGCTCTAGCGGCTTTAGGGGTGTGGGCAGGTAATGTGTTGATGAAGCGTTATTCATCCAAGCATTTTCAAAAGGGTTTTAGTGTCATGCTTGTGCTGTTAGCAACGTGGATGTTGATTAGGGTAATACACGGTTTATAGCCCGAACTATTCATGAATCGGTGTGATGATCGCGCAGGATATTTGTTTGCAACGGATTTTTTCGATTGAGCCCGTAGCTATGCTTACGGGCGATTAAGAAAAGATTCGTTGCGGACGAATGAACCAGCGAGGACGCAGCAGTATTCATGAATAGTTCGGGATAGTAAGAAAAAAGGAGATAGAAGATGAAGAAATTAAGTTTAAGTGTTATAGCGTTATTCATGTTGCCCTTTATGGCAACAGCATGTGGGGTCGGTGAGCAAACGGCTGAAGGTTATGAAAATACACCTGTTAAACACGCGTATGAACACTGGCAGCAGGGCAAGGCATCGCCGATTCCGTTTATCATGTTGGATGTTCGCACAGCTGAAGAATATGCCGAAGGTCATATCAAGGGCGCGACATTGATTCCAGTGCAAGTATTGGCAGAACGCTTGGCAGAAGTTCCAAAAAACAAACAGGTTTATGTCTATTGTCATTCAGGAACACGCTCAGCGCGGGCTTCTAAAATGTTGGCAAAAAATGGTTTTACCAACATTGAAAACGTTATGGGTGGGATTGTAGCTTGGAAGAAAGCTGGTTACCCAGTCGTAAAATAATGAAAAGTATTGAAGTAAATGAGCTTTATAAGCACTGGTTGAGTGCCAAAGAAAAAGCTGTTCCATGCAACATTATTGATGTGCGTGAGGTGCAAGAATATGCGCAAGGGCATGTGCCTAATGCGACACTGATTGCATTGAATACTGTGCCTATGCGTAGCGATGCTTTTCCTATGAATGATGCGGTGTATGTGATTTGCCGATCAGGTATGCGTTCATCACAAGCAATTGAATTTCTGGAACAAAATTATGGGCATCAAAACTTGATCAATGTCACAGGTGGTATGCTAGCATGGGTGGAAGAAGAATATCCTGTAGAATAAGGGGAATAGTATGAATGATTATGGTATGAGAACAGTATTTCAGGGTGATTTGGAAGCGGCTGAAGAAGCCGTTGTAGCAAGYTTGCARGCTGTGGGTTTTGGTATTTTAACCCGTATTGATGTTGCAGAAACATTGAAAAAGAAAATTGATGTGAGCCGCAAACCGTATGTTATTTTGGGTGCATGTAACCCAAAACTAGCCAATCAAGCTTTACAATTAGAGCCTGAATTGGGTTTGATGTTACCATGCAATGTGATTGTGTATGAAAATGAAGATGGGCAAAGCATTGTTTCTATGATTGACCCAGAAGCCATGGTCGGCATGATTGATAACCCGAAGCTTCAATGCCTTGTGAATGAGGCAAAACCCCTGCTGCAACAAGCCTTGGATGCCATCAATAAAACATCATGAGTTGGTTARAYAGGTTTCCWGAACTYAAWAAAGTTGAGAATAAACTACTGCATACTGAACTTGTTCAACAGAAGGTGATCCATGCSCCCAAAGGTCACCAGTTGTTTCGAGAGGGKGATGCTTGYAGTGGTTATGTTTTGGTTCTTTCAGGTTCTATTCGGGTTTATAAAATTGATGCGGGGGGGCATGAAATATTGTTATACCGTGTTGGTGAAGGTCAAAGTTGTATGTTGACCACAACATGTTTGCTTGGTTTRCAAGATTACCCTGCCGAAGGCATTGCGGAAACAGATGTTGAGTTGGTCGTGTTATCAGCGAAGCTATTTGAGCGCCTATTGGTAGGCTCGGATAGTTTTAGGCGTTATGCCATGGCATATATTGGTGAGCGCATCTGTGACATGATGTTACTCATTGAAGATGTGGCATTTGGTCGTATGGATCAGCGTGTTGCACGCTTATTGTTGGCACGTGCAGAGAATGAAGGGGACGTTTTGATTTGCACACATCAAGAGTTGGCYTCAGAGCTTGGTACAGCKAGGGAGKKRSTRWGSCGSAWGYYWMARWWTWTTRRAMKWMKWKKTTSKMYMRMWCWRRACYSYRRMRYYWTYGAATTACGAGAGCGTTCTATGTTAGGTCAGGTGATTAATTCATAGGCTGTGTGACTTTATCACATACAGCGAGCTTTATTTATATTATTATTCGCTAATAAAATGATTTAACAGGAGGTGTGATATGAATGCAAACTTAGGTGGTCTTGATCGAGTGGTACGTATTGTAGCTGGTCTTGCGCTCATACTTGCAGGTTTTATGGCGGGTATTGCCGAGCCATGGAATTGGGTCGCAATGGGAGCAGGCGCAGTATTTGCTTTGACATCAGTGGTTAGTTTTTGCCCATTGTATGCCATTTTTGGTATCAACTCTTGTCCTAGAAAATAGATTTTAGGGTTTTGGATGTTGTTAAAAAGGGCGGGGAGATTAGCCCCCGCTCTTTTTAACAACTTGTAGCAGTTATAAAATAAGGGGATTTCCCTAATTACGGAGAAAATATATGGCACATGTTGCAATTATTGGCGCTGGCATTGGTGGTATGCCCGCAGCTTATGAAATGAAGGATGCATTAAAAAAATTGGGTGGAGATCATGAAGTCACGGTAATTTCTAATGTGGATTATTTCCACTTTACGCCTTCAAATCCTTGGGTAGCTATTGGCTGGCGCGATAAGGAGCAAATAAGTTTTGAATGCTCACCTTATTTGAATAAAAAAGGGATTAATTTTTTATCTTGTGGTGTGGATGAGATTTTAGCGAATGAGAGCAAACTTCGTTTAGGTAATGGTAAGTTTCTAGAATATGATTATTTAATTATCGCTTCTGGACCGCGATTGGCATTTGATTTGGTAGAAGGTATGGGGCCTGAAGGACATAGTCATTCTATTTGCCATGTTGATCATGCTGTTGAAGCATACAATGCTTTTGAAGAATTTTGTAAAGATCCTGGCCCAATTGTGGTGGGAGCTGTGCAGGGTGTTTCGTGTTATGGCCCTGTTTATGAATATGCATGTATTCTTGATACAGAGCTTCGTCGCCGTAAAATTCGTGATAAAGTACCGATGACATTGATTACACCAGAGCCATATATTGGGCATTTGGGTCTGGGCGGTGTGGAAGACTCCAAGGGCTTGCTTGAATCAGAGTTGCGCAAACGTGATATTAAATTTATCACCAATTGCCGCACTGTGAAAGTGCATGAACATACGATTGATTATGAAGAAGTGGATCGTCATGCAGAAGTGATTGCTTCGGGCTCATTGGAGCATAAATTTGCTATGTTGATGCCACCATTTAGAGGGGCAGGGGCAGTGGCAAGTTGTGAGGAAATTGTAAACCCTTTGGGCATGGTGAAAATTAATGAGTTCCAGCAAAATCCAGACATTAAGAATATTTATGCCACAGGCGTGATTGTGGCAATCCCGCCTGTGGAAGAGTGTCCTTTGATGGTGGGTACACCAAAAACAGGATTTATGATTGAATCGATGACCACTGCTATTGTGCACAATATTATTCATGTCTTGAAAGGTGAAGAGCCTGAACAATGTGGGACATGGGGAGCCATTTGCTTGGCAGACTTTGGTGATGGCGGTGTGGCATTGGTTGCCTATCCACAGATTCCACCACGTAATATGGTGTGGGCGAAAGGTGGTAAATGGGTACATGTTGCTAAGGTAGGTTTTGAGAAGTACTTTATACGTAAAATGAAGACTGGTGTGTCTGAACCCTTTCTTGAAAAAGCATTTTTGAAACAGTTGGGTATTGAACGATTGAAGTAAGACTTGCTACGGCTGTCGTTTTGGCAGCCGTATTTTAAAGTTTTTTATATTGCGTGTTTGGGGGCGGTATTCAATGAGGTGTGGTGTATATATCTTGTTTGTATGGTTGCTTGYTCCGATATGGGGTGTGGCTGCCAGTGCGCAAGTTGTAATGGTTGGTCAGTTTTCTGAAGGTGCGTTGGAGGGTTGGAAAAACAAGAAGTTTAAAGGTGAAACACAGTATTCATTTGTTAAGGATTCAGTGCTTCAAAAACAGGTGTTGAAAGCTGTTAGTCAAGGTGCTGCATCGGGACTTTTTTTTAAGAAAAGAATCAATATTGAACAAACACCTTGGTTGCATTGGTCATGGAAAGCAGAGCAACTCATGACAGGTATCAATGAAAATGATAAAGCGGGTGATGATTATGTGGCTCGTATTTATGTCGTGATTGATGGCGGTGTTTTTTTCTGGAGAACTGTGGCATTGAATTATGTCTGGTCATCATCGCATCAAAAAGGTGAACAGTGGGATAATCCTTATACATCGAACACACAGATGTTCGCGGTTGAATCTGGAAATGAAAATGTTGGACAATGGCAATATTATAAACGCAATGTGCGTGAAGACTTGCGGGATTGTCTTGCAAAAGATGTGAAATATATTGATGCGATAGCGATTATGACAGATACTGATAACAGTGGATTGCGCGCAATAAATTTATTTGGTGATATTTATTTCACATCCGAATAAATGCTTGAAGGCAGTATGTTTTCCAAGGTTTATATGAGATAAAATAATGAGAAGTATTGATGGAGGCGATATATGTCTGAGACATACGCAAAGTATACCCAAGAACTATCTGCGAGCATTGGCGCTCTTCGTAAAGATATTCCCGATGTCATGCAGGGCTTTTCGAGCATGGCAAGTGCAGCCTTGGCAGAAGGTGCGTTAAATAAGAAAACCAAAGAATTGATTGCTTTGGCCATTGGTGTGGCTGGGCATTGCAAGGGTTGCATTGGCTTTCATGTGAAGGCTTTGATTGCTTTGGGTGTGACCCGTGAAGAGTTGACTGAAACACTGGGTATGGCTGTATATATGGGTGGTGGTCCATCATTGATGTATGCGGCTGAAGCCATGCAAGCTTTTGAAGAGTTTTCTGGAAAGTAGGCGGTTTTATAAAAAAGTTATTTAGAGTAAGCAAGCCTCTAGGTTAAACTTTTTACTTAATATATGATTATATTAGAATATAAATTTTTAATTATGGATAATCGCCATGAGAGATAACTTATTTAAAGAAATTACCACGATAATGATTGTGAAGCTGGCTGTTCTTTTTGCTATTTGGTGGGTATTTTTTTCAGAGGGGCACGAAATAGTAAATTTATCGGATGTGCTGCTTCCTAAATAACAGGTGCTTTCTTATATCGATTTTATTGTTGCTTACTTTTTAAACAGGAGATGAAATGGAAGCCTTGGTAGATATTTCACGGTTACAATTTGCTTTTACGGCATTGATACATTTTTTATTTGTGCCTCTAACATTAGGTCTATCACTAATATTGGTGGTGATGGAGAGTTTGTACGTTAAAACAGGTAAGCAAATTTACAAAGATATGACAAAATTTTGGGGTAAGCTTTTTGCCATTAATTTTGCTATGGGTGTGGTTACAGGGCTGACCATGGAATTTCAATTTGGTTCAAACTGGGCGTATTACTCACATTATGTAGGTGATATTTTTGGTGTTGCCTTGGCTATTGAAGGTTTAATGGCATTTTTCTTAGAGTCTACATTTATTGGACTGTTCTTTTTTGCTTGGGATAAACTGAGTAAGAAACAACATTTGATGGTGACAGTATTGGTGGCATTGGGATCAAATTTATCGGCTTTATGGATATTGATTGCCAATGGTTGGATGCAACATCCCGTAGGGACATTTTTCAACCCTGAAACTATGCGTATGGAGCTGGAAAGCTTTTCAGAGTTGTTATTTAACCCTATGGCTCAGGTGAAATTTTTGCATACGCTTTCTGCTGGTTACATCACTGGCGCAGTGTTTGTCATGGGAATCAGTGCTTGGTATTTGCTTAAAGGTCGTGATATGGAGTTTGCCAAGCGCTCATTTTTGATAGGGGCAGCAGTGGGTTCTGTGGTATCGCTAACCGTGGTGATGTTGGGTGATGAGTCAGGTTACCATGTGGCTGAATACCAGCCTGAGAAAATGGCGGCGATTGAGGCAATTTGGGAAACCGAGCCTGCACCTGCACCTTTTACGGCAATTGGTGTGATTGATGAAGAGGCTGGAGAGACGCGTTATGGTATTCATATACCAATGGCATTGGGGCTTATTGCGACGCGCTCATTGGATGGGGAAGTGCCTGGAATTAAAGAATTGGTAGAGGCTAACGAGAAGCGTATTCATAGTGGTCTTTTGGCCTACCAGTATTTGCCTGCGATGCGGGATAAAACAGCGACAGATGCACAGAGGCAAGTATTTAATGCACATGTGAATGATTTAGGTTACGCACTTTTACTTAAAAAATATAATGAAAACCCGATAGATGCGACGCAGGCACAAATAAATATGGCTGCCGAAGATACCATTCCCCGTGTTGCCCCGATGTTTTGGGCGTTTCGTGTAATGGTTGCGATTGGGGGATTTTTGGTGTTATTGATGTTTTATGCATTGGTTGCCTCATATCGAGGTAGCGCATGGAATAATAAATGGTTGCTTAAGGTTTCACTGTGGGCAATTCCTTTGCCTTTTATAGGCGTGGAAGTGGGATGGTTTGTGGCTGAATTTGGTCGTCAACCTTGGACTGTTTATGGCATATTGCCGACACACTTATCTACATCATCACTGGATGTAGGCATGGTGCAGAATTCATTGATTGCATTTGTAGTGATGTATTCGCTGTTGTTTGTAGTTGAGTTGTACTTGATGTTTAAGTATGCCCGTTTGGGGCCAAGTGCTTTGCATACAGGGCATTATCACTTTGAAAATGGAGGTGTATAATGTGGGACTACGATACATTGCGTTTGATTTGGTGGGCTCTGGTTGCGTTGCTGTTGCTGGGTTATGCCATTATGGATGGCTTTGATTTGGGTGTGGGAGCACTGCTGCCTTTTGTGGCTAAAACAGATATGGATCGTCGGATACTTATTAATGCTATTGGTCCTACATGGGAGGGTAATCAAGTATGGTTGGTATTGGGTCTTGGAGCAATTTTTGCTGCTTGGCCTGCTATTTATGCGACGGCTTTTTCAGGGATGTATGTAGCACTTTTAGTGATGCTTTTTGCATTGTTTTTAAGGCCTGTGGGTTTTGATTATCGTAGCAAACTGGCATCGCCTGTTTGGCGCTCTGTATGGGATTATGCCTTGTTTTTGGGTGGTGCTGTGCCAGCTTTTGTGATGGGTGTTGCATTTGGCAACTTATTGTTGGGCGTACCATTTCATTTTGATGAGACTTTTCGTAGTTTTTATACAGGTGGTTTGGTGGACTTGTTGAACCCTTTTTCCTTGTTGGTGGGGTTGGTGTCCTTGAGTATGTTGGTGATGCATGGCGGGACTTTTTTGTTAATTAAAACTGAGGGGCACTTACAATACAGAGCACTTAAAGCGACACGTTTTTTTGCGCTGATGACGATAGTTCTTTTTATGTTGGCAGGTTATTTCCTTGTTTATGATGTTGAAGGTTATCGTGTGATCAGTGAGATAGATCATTTGGCTCCATCAACACCATTTGCTTTGACTGTAGAGCGTGAGGTGGGAGCTTGGATGAATAATTTTGATGTCTATCCTTGGATGTGGTTGGCTCCATTTTTAGGCGTTGCGGGTGCACTTTTGGTCTCGTTTTTGGGTGATAAAAAACCAACATTGAGTTGGGTGGCAAGTGGTCTATCGGTTGCTGGTATTGCATCTACAGCAGGTTTGGCGATGTTTCCATTTGTCTTGCCGTCAAGTACGCATCCATCACAAAGTTTACTTATGTGGAACGCTACTTCTAGTCAACAAACGCTTTGGTTGATGTTGATAGCAACAGCAATTTTTATACCGATGATTGTTGCTTATACATCTTGGGTGTTTAAGGTTTTGAAAGGTAAAATAACTGAAGAGCATATCGAAAAAACGACATTTACATCGTATTAATTAATTTTGGAGGAAGTCATGTGGTATATTGCTTGGATTTGTGTAGCTAGCTTGGCGGTTTATGTGGGTGTTAGGGTGTCATTAAACGCCAAATTGTAATTGAGTAGGATATTTAATAAGGCAGGCTTGGTTGTCATGGTTCATAAAGGGTGCTTTGAAAGAGTTGTTCATAGCCTAGTAATACTTACGACTTTACAAGTGATGCGCTAGTCGAAAGAGTTGCAAAATAATGGTTTATAGGAGAAATAAATGAAGAAATTATGGGTGTTCATGGCAGTAGTTTTTTTCGCAGGTAATGCTTGGGCGAATGATATTCCAGAGGGTATGGGTGTGTTGCCAACAGCGGTTCCAGTTCCTGCGGATAATCCAATGAGTGCAGCAAAGGTCGAATTGGGCAAGAAATTATATTTTGAGCCAGCTTTATCAAAAAGTGGACATTTCTCATGTAACTCTTGTCATAATATGGCGACATGGGGTGTGGATAACCAGAGATTTTCGATTGGTCATAAATGGCAGCGTGGTGGACGCAATGCACCCACTGTATTGAACTCAGCGTTTTGGAGTAAACAGTTTTGGGATGGGCGTGCGCCGTTGTTAGAAGATCAAGCCAAAGGTCCGCCATTAAACCCTGTTGAAATGGCAATAGACTCAGAAACTGCCGCAGTTGCACGCTTGAAAGATGCTGGTTATGCATCTGAATTTCAGGCGGTGTTTGGAAAAAATGGTATGAGTTTTGATAATATGGCAAAAGCCATTGCAGCGTTTGAAAGAACCTTGATCACACCCAATGCACCCTTTGATCTTTATGTGCAAGGCAAGGGTGATATCAGTGCTGCTGCCAAACGTGGTATGAAAAAAGTAGCTGACATTGGCTGTACTTCATGCCATTCAGGTGTGTTGTTCACCAGCAATGACTTTGTGGCTTTCAAATATGGTAAAGATGAAGGGTTGAAATCAGTGACGGGTAAAGCTGAAGATGATCATGTGTTCCGTGTTCAATCTTGGCGTAATGTCGCAATGACAGCACCGTATTTTCATGACGGTTCAGCAGCAACATTGCAAGAAGCTGTCAAAACAATGGCAAAAGTTCAGTTGGATACAACATTATCCAATCAAGATGTGAATGATATTGTGGCATTTTTGGAAACGCTAACAGGTGAGTTGCCGAAAGTTACGCTTCCTCAACTACCTAGACCACAAGGTCATGCGCTAGACTGGAAAGAGTGATATGAATTGATTTTATGGCTCACTTTAGTGAGCCATAAATGATTTGTACATGAGCTAGAAAAAGGAGGGTGCCTGTGAGATTGATGATTGGATTCTTATTGGTCTATTGGCCATCATTATTGTGGGCGGATCCTCTGGATCGAGGCGAAGCCTATACCACACGTCAGGGGCCACCTGAATGGATGGATAAAACTGACTTTGCATTGCTCCTTGTTAATTATGGTATTTTCGCATTGGCTTTGATTGGGCTTGCTTGGCTGTTGTTCAAAAGACCTGAGCATCTGCATAGATTAGAAGTTGTGGTGCTATGCCCTTTTAAATTTATATTTTCGTTAGCGAAGCGTACAGGTGGCTGGATGGAGGTTGTATTACAAATACTGGGTGGTCTAGCAGCATTTTTGACTATGGCAACTTGGGTGTTCTTTTGCCAGTGGTTAAAGCATGAGGGTTTAGGCGCTCTTTCCATGGTCGGGTTAGCATTTGCAGCACTTATGCTTGTCCGTTTGCTAAAAGGGGATGATAAGCCACAGGCTGTATAAGTATTGCCTATGGAAGTGCTAATCAATTCAATGCATGGCAACCACGAGTCCATAATCACTAATTTCTATGTTGGTCATTTTATCAATAGCGTTGCTATTGCTTGCAACTCCCGCCTTGGCCTTAGCATTTTTTAATTCCATGGCTTGTCATCCAGAGTTAATCAGCGCTTCCCTATTGAAATTGGCATTTATTTTGCTTCTAGATGTTAGAAGATAAATGATAGTTTTTATATGTATAGGGGTGAAGTTGTGAGTGATCAAACCAACAAAGAACTTTTAATGCTTTTTACCAAACTTATTGAAGGTGACTTTACGTATAGAGCCAATGGTAGTGACGTATTACTTCAAAAAGCCAATAAATTAGCAGAACAGTTGGAAAGTCGCATGTTGGAGCAGCTTGATGATATGGTTGGCATGGCAATCAATGCTTTTGAAACGACCATGAGCATGGGGCGTTTAGAACAAGGTGTTTCACTGCTTGATGATAGAGCGATGTCGATGGCTAGTGCGAGTGAAGAAATGAGCGCAAATGTTCGACATGTAGCTGAACGTGTTGATGAAGTGAATGCCAATATTATGCATGCTAATCAACAAAGTGAAGATGCAGGTATTGCAGTCTCGCATGCAGTAAAAGCCATGGGTCAGATTGATGAACGAGTAGGGCAAGCTGGCGAACGTGTGCAAGCTTTAACGGAAGCTTCTCAAGAAATTAATAGTATTTTGGCAGTCATTAAAAAAATATCAGATCAGACTAATTTATTGGCACTTAATGCAACCATTGAAGCTGCAAGAGCAGGGGAGGTGGGTAGAGGGTTTGCTGTGGTTGCCAATGAGGTGAAAGAACTATCATTACAGACGAAACAAGCGACTGAAAATATTGCAGCGAAAATCCGCCGCATTCAAGAAGACGTATTGAACATTGCGAGTGTAACTAGAGAAATTACAGAGGCTGTTTCGCAGGGTAGTAGTGATATGGGGCATGTGAATGACCGTATGTGTGAAATGAGCAATGCCTTAAATGTTATTGGTAAAGAAATTGACCAGATTACTCAGGCAACAAGAGATCAATCAGATGCCTCTCAAGAGGTTGCTTCCTCAGTAGCTGAGACAGCCAACATGGTTGGTGATACACGTCAAGTTGTAGAGCAAATATTAAAAGATACAGATGTATTGGAATCCAAGTTGGTGTCTGAAATTCAAGAGTTTGGGGAAATGAAGCTTAAGGATGCTGTGTTGAGGTTAGCTAAATCTGATCATATTTTATGGAAAAAGCGTTTGGTGAATATGATTTTAGACCGTGGTGATATTGAGCTTTCGACTGTGGCAAGTCACCATGATTGTAGGCTTGGAACGTGGTATGATACGCTGGGTAAAGAGTTGTACGGAACGAAGGGTGCTTTTAAAGAAATGGCAATACCGCATGAGAGAGTACACTCGCTGGGTCGGCAAGCAGTGGAGCGCTACAATAATGGTGATCGGACTGGAGCTATTGCAGATGTAGAGGCTATTGCGCCATTATCTGAAGAGGTTGTTAATTTGTTGGATCGCTTAATTGAAGCGTCTCGTAATACGTAGTAATAAGGTGTAAGGATTAGTTAAATGAAGCAGTCATTGTTTGATGCGATTGGTGGTATAGAAGTGATGGAGCATGTACATACGGTCTTTTATGATAAGGTCTATGCTCATCCATGGTTAGGAAACTTTTTTATGGGTCACGATCAAAAGGCTATCGAATTACGACAGACTCAATTTATGGCTGAAAAAATGGGTTCTGAAAAACCTTACCCAGGTAGAGAGTTGCCGCTTGCCCATCGGCGTATGTATATCACGAAAGAGTTACTGGAAACGCGAAAAGGTTTGCTACGTGAAGCTTTAGAAGAGGAGGGGTTATCAGAAGCCTTAATCTTGCGTTGGTTAAAAATTGATGGTGCATTTTGGGGCAAGATAAAAAATAAATCGTTGGAAGAATTTCGCAAAATTGATTTGAAATATGAGCTTCCGCTTATTGTTGAACGACCTAGCAAAGTTGAAAGCACGGAATCTGGATAGGGCTTTTTTTACATGCTCTCTACAGGCAGGCAGTTACACTGTTGTAGTTTACTTGTCTAATAACGAAGCTTTATTTCTTGATTAATATTAAGTGTTTGTCGTTATCGGTTGCTTCATTGGAAAGAACTTTATATCCCTGCTCCTCACAAGAGCGAGGAACATTATCCAAGGGCTCACCTTTATTAAGCAACACTTCGAGTTCTTCGCCATCTTTCATCTTTGCCAATTGTAGTTTTACTTTTACAAAGGTCATAGGGCACGTTTCGCGGGTAATATCGAGAAAATGTTTCATGTATGTATTCCTTTAAAT
This sequence comes from Pseudomonadota bacterium, assembly GCA_002401635.1. Lineage (GTDB taxonomy): Bacteria > Pseudomonadota > Zetaproteobacteria > Mariprofundales > Mariprofundaceae. The sequence continues at coordinate 97 of NVTQ01000035.1, read as the reverse complement.
AGAGCTTCCTCAGAAACTCGATATTTTTTATTTTTCACCACAGAGGCACAGAGAAAAACCAAGTGTGGCGGACTCCTTTCCCTGTCTAGCTGCGCCG
>NVTQ01000034.1 GCA_002401635.1 Pseudomonadota bacterium | reverse complement strand
CACATCAGAGCTGCTTAGTTAAATGCTTACCCATAAATCCTCCCGCTTGACCACTCCTGCCTTGATGGAGTTGGCAATTCCCTGTCCAACCTCAACCTCGTTTTCGTACACAAACGCAGTGTCGATCGTACCGGAAAAAGGGCATAGACACGATAAAAGACATTATCTACAGATGGGCACCGCCAGAAGATAACAATGATACAAAGACTTATATTAATAGCGTGTCAAAAATAATTGATAAAAATAGTTTTAGCAAAATAGTGACACCCCAAGATAAGATATCATTACTTGTGGCGATGGCAAAAATCGAAAATGGGAAGACACTCGACCCATCTATTTTTCACAATGCGTATAAACTAGTGTAGGTGTTAAATGCCCATCAATAATTTTAGAGCCGAATCTAATAATGCTATTAGTGATTTAAATTTTATACGTATTCATTTAAATTTTTCAGATACGGAGGAGCTTACATGTTCCGCGATTCTGAATGATTTTTGGTTTATCGGGAATGGTTCAAACTCCGCTCCTCGATTACTACGCTACGAATTTAATAAAATTATCGAAGAGATACCGGCACCATTTAACCCATTGTCACTTTTAGGTGTTAACGATAGATTGGTGCTTGGTTGTGCTAACCCTGGTGCCTCAAATCGAGGTCTGTACACCAGCGACAGTAACGGCGATGTGTGGACTGAGCGTATACCCCAAGTAAGCCCTAGGTCCTTGGCTACTAATTTTAACGGCGTTATTGTGGCGGCGGTGAATGATAATTTTTTTTATCGATCTACAAATAACGGTGATACGTGGGGGCAAGTTTTTTTCCCTACAAATGATGAATTGACAATAGCCGAATTACAAGCAATCCGTTTTTATGTTGATCAAAACACCTTTGTTTTTTTGACAGATAATGAAGCCGGTCCTGTAATTTTCGTGAGTGAAGATGGAGCCTCAAATTGGATTCGTGTTGATAGTTTCGGCCCGGTCGATCCTGGCGAGCTTAAATCCCAGGCAGTTTTTTTAGGGCGTTTGTATGTGGGTTCTTCAACAAGTTTGTTTCCAATGGCGTTGGACGGCAGCGGTGTAATCGATCATACGCCTAGGTTGTGGTACAACTTGCCAAGCTCAAACACACAAATAAATTCATTATTTGTATTCAATGAGTTGTTATACGTTTTTATTGAGGCTCAAGCGATCATGTACAGTGACGATGGCATTAATTTTAAGCCTTGCGGTATACCCATCAGCGATGAGTCAAGTTCAAACCCTTGGGGGGTATTGTTTGATTTTTCAGGTGATCTCTATAGCGCTTATGGCACTAATATTTATCAAACATTGCCAAAGTAAAAATGGCCCGAAAGGGCCACTTTCTCAGACCTTGAGGTCTTTCTTGAACTCGTCCCTTTGTTCTATTGCTAACATTAGTGCTGATTGACGTTCAAATTTTCCACCACGGTCAACGATTTTTTGAATCTGGGTATTTAAATTATTTGTAGTTAGGTTCTTTTCCCATAGGCCAGTGTAATAAACGTATGTTCCTACTATTTCCTCTCTACTCGTTTTTTGGGTTGGCCGGTGTGTTTTTAAAATAGTTAATAGATGTTCAATAGATACAGTATTTCCAACTGCATCATCCATTGAAGAAAATCTCAGGTTTTCCACGCTGAAGCGTTCTACAAAACTTTGAAATGAGAATATATCAGAATCAGGCATACTATAGCTTCCTTCTATTATTAAGAATAATCAGAAGCCACCAAAAAGGGTGGCCAGGAGAAGCCTACGAAAGCAGCCCACGAGCTGTCCTATCACTCTAAAATAAAAAAGTGACAGAACTTCCCCCAACCATAAAGCTGGAAAGTTTGAGCATAAAAACCGCTGGCGGTTGATAGTGGCTCTCGTGGAGCAAACTGAAGAGTTTCGTAGGACCCTTCACTGCGTATTGCAGCACACTTATAATAAAGTTGATTTACAATGTGGTCAATTACAGGAATATAGTTATAAACACACGGCATATCAACTTATTGGTATAGTTTTAGCCAAAATACTCTGTATTATGATTTATCATTTGATAATGAAATTATATTTCTTGTATAGATTCTATTCATGGTTATGGCCCGAAATTGGCCCGAAATTGGCCCGACTTGTCAGTATACATAAGCGGAAACAAGTATAGATGAGTGCTTAAGTTACTGATTTTATTGTAAGTTATTGATTTAAAAGGTAGATTTAGACGACTTAAAATCTCCCGACTTCACGGTCGTAGCGGTTCAAGTCCGCTCCCGGGCACCATTTATTTTCGATATAAATCAATGTCTTATGAGTGGGTTAGATGTTAGTGAGCACTTTGATTAATTTCTAAATTGTCGGAATTGGCCCGCAATTGGCCCGCCTTACTTAAGTTTACCTCGTTCTCTGTTTCACTCTTGTCTTTACTGGGGCGGGCTAATATTGCTAATGGATTACATTTGATTGCGGTTGCTAGATGGCTAGGTGACAGCTTCGCGTAAATCATGGTCATTTGAATAGTTTTGTGGCCCAGTATGTCTTTTAGCTTAAGTATATTTCCGCCATCCATTACAAAGTGACTAGCGAAAGTGTGCCTTAAAACGTGTGTCATTTGGCCTCGTGGTAGCTGTATGTCAGAGCGGTTTATAGCATTTTCGAACGACTCCCAAGCACTAACAAAAAGTTGTCCTCTGCTGGGGCGGTTTATAAAAATTTCGTTAGCTAATTGGTCAGATATTGGAACGCTACGATTTTTGGAGTTTTTTGTCTTTGTAAGGTGGATTTTTCCATGGTGTATCTGTTCTGCTCTAAGGTTTTGTGCTTCACCCCATCTACAGCCTATAGACAGGCATATTTTGGTAATAACAAGTGTATCTTTATTTCTCCCTTGGTTGATTTCTAATAATAAACTTTCGATTTCTTCCAATGTTAAAAAATACAGTTCTCTTTCATCCATTTTTAGTTTTTTAATTTTTCCATATGGATTAGGAAGGTTCCAAGCATCAACTCGTATAAGTTCATTAAAAGCTGATTTTAGGTAGGATAATTCGTGGTTTAGATGATTTTCAGTTATACCATCCTCAAGTCTTTTTCTGCGGTACACTAAAAAATCTTTTGGATCTATTTTTATAGCGAGAGGATCACCTAAAGATTCTGCTGTAGCTTCTAATTGTTGGAGTCTTTTTTCACCAGAGCCTATAGTATGGCCGTGATACGTGTGCCAATCTTTAGCAATATCAGATAGCTTACGATTATCCGTTTTAGGTTTTTCCCAGTCTGTTGTCTCTTTGTGTGTTGCGTTTATGTGCTTTTGAAATGCCTTTGCTTCAGCGTGGGATTTAAATGTACGCCTAAATCTTGGGCCGCTGTGACCGTTAGGGCGAGTATTGACTAGGTAACCTTGATTTGTTTTTGTTATGCTCATGTTCAAGCCCACTATAGTGTTAGTTAATGATTGACACCTGCCTTTTTTTAGCTTAGTTTTGAAAAAAAAGGAGGTGGAAGCATGGAGTCCGCAAAGGTTGCCTTAAATAACTATAAAAAACTTTCTAGCAAACAAAAAAAAATATTTTCAGTATTTCTCCTAAAGCTTAAAGAGCCATCAAACAAAAAAAGAAGCAAGGCTAAAAAAAATACCTTCGAAATTTTAATCGTGAGACTTGCCGAGTAAAAATTTCATAAAATCCAAGGCTTGATTGCTCTTTTCCTTATCCAAGTTTTCAAATAGCTCTAAGAATTCTTCATCTTTTAATGCAGTTGTTTCTTTGTCAGTCATTAAAAAAAATATATATTTTTCAAAGCGCTCATGGGTGGTTATTTTAAGTATTTCTTTAACGCTGATTTCTGTGCGTGACTCGCTCTCATATCCCCTTAATGTACGAAGCTTAATACCTGTCAGTTGGGTAAATTCTATTTGGGTTAGTTTTTCACTAACACGTATGTGTCTTATTTTTTCACCTATACCCACAAAAATTTCCTTGACTAGCATGTACGTGTAATTTATTATGCCATTAATGGCTCGTATATGTCACTTGTTGTGACTCATATGCGCTTATCTGCTCTAGTATACATATTTGGAGGGACCCAGCCAATGCCTGTAACTATCCAATTAGATACCCCATACCTAACAATTCGTGAGTTTGCCAAAAGAACAGGGCTGTCTGTTCGTGCGGTATCACAAAGGGCAAGTGCTGGAGAGTATCCTTTAAAGCCTAGAAAAAATGACAGTGAAAAGATTTTTATCAATAACGCGCTTCTAATGAAGCAAGCATTAGAAAGAAAATACTAATTTCTTGGGGGCTTGTGTGAATAAAAATAAAAAAGACTTACTGAAATATTTGGAATATGAGTCAGCGTGTAAATTTATTGTAAGTTTCGGTGGGAAAAAATCACTAATGGAAATTTCTAGCGCTGGTGAATCGTACCTCTGTTGTAATTGGTCAAAATATTATAATTCTGCAATTTACTATCTGGAAAGAAAATCAAAGTTAAACGTAATTGATGTCAAGCGTTCATGGTCTGATATGGATGCAAATTTCTGTAAAAATATTGCAATCTGCCTGGTGGGTTTAGCCAATGAAGCGCTTGATATTAAAAATAATTATACGGTTGAAATTAAAAACAGTGAATAATTTTGATGGTTTAGTATTTTTAAGTTTTTTTTTAATCCTAATACCATTGATAAGTCACTGTGAATTTTTATCAGATAAACGGAATAATAATATGCATAATAAACTAAAAAATACAACGCTACTTATCGAGCTATCCCAAGCGCACATAATTGATTTAAAAAAAAATATAATAAAAAGAAACGCTATTCTTTCCGGTGATTGCGACACAGAAAAAATAGGTGAAATTAATAGCTATATAGCGTCATTAGTTTCTGTGGGCTTAAATCACTTGGAGTTTAACGATGCTTAATAATTGTTTGGCGACCGGCGAAGCCGGTTGTAATAGTCTAGTCAAGGGCACCAAAAGTCCGACATACGATATCTTGCTTGTAGAAGCACAAAAACAAGCCTTTCGTGGTCGTAAATATTTTTCAAATTTACCGGTTCCTTTGGCGTGTGTTGCTGAAGGCCCGTTTAGTGAGTTGGGCGCTAATAGCCGGCGAGAGCACCAAAAAATAAAAACTGAAATGTCAGCAATATCAAAACCGGTTGATGCTCCTGGCTCGTGTACTGTGATCGAGTACAGAGACTGGTGTGATCAATACCGGATACGTACTCGTGTTAACACTGAAATGTCAATCTCTCCGCCGTTAAATGACGGTGAAAGAGCAAGTTTAATGCTGTCAGACCGTGGTGCCCGTAAAATTGCTGAAAGCTGTGAGTATATGTCTATGAAATATCAGGGTTACAAGACCTTTGCGACCGGTACATTTACCGAAGAGGTACGAGAAAAAATTGCAAAAAATGAAACGACCGTTCAAAGAGAAGCCACTCGCACAATGGACGGCATGGTTAAAATGTACCAACGTGGGTGGGAGTATAAAGTGGGGGGGCGTGTTGAGAAGCTTTCAGGGCACACATCCGGTAATCGGCCTGACAAATTGCGCTACTGTTGGGTTGTTGAGATTCCGCAAAATCAAAATGGTGAAGATAACCCACATATACATATGCTCATAGATTGGCGCGTAGAACCTAAACACTTTAAAGCATGGTCAAGACGAATTGAATCGATATGGGGGAATGGATATTTTCATTTAGAAAAAATTTTAAACGCTGATGCAGCCGGAGCGTATATGGCAAAAGCAGCGGGATATATCACCAAGGCGCATGGTCAAGCCGATCAAGGAAAAGTAATTGGAAACCGGTATGCAATTAGCTGCTCTGCTCGTGCCCCCGAATGGGTTACGCTGTCAGTCCATGAATTAGGTGTAATGGGGCGGTTGATTCGTGAAACTTACGATTCAATTCAACATAAATATTCACAAGACTTCTATCAACGAAAAAAGCTAAATGAAGCAAGAGACAAGCTTAGGAAAAATAAGAATTTAGATGCCGCAACAATCAAAATAATAAAAATGAAGATAGGGATTAAGCTATCGAAAGTTAGAAAAAAATTAAATGCAATACCAATACGTGCCTATAAATATCATCTTATTATCAAGGACCGGCATACCTTTATGAAATTTTTTAGTCGAGCGGAAACGGTTGGCTGGGGTGCCGATGCGCCAGCAAGTACAAAATGGATTTATTGGCGAAAAAAAATTCGTGCGGCCTGGGAGGAGAGTGATTTATCAGCTTACATTGAAAAAAAATGTAATCAGGTTAGTGATTCACTCAGCGCTTATGAAGCATACGCTTCATATAACTACTAAAACCTACTTAATCTAAGTAGTTAACTAAGAAGGTCAAAAATGGGAAAAAAAGCCGAACTACTGTTATCTGATGACAATATCACAGATGTTTATGATACTTTTCAAAATGAGCCGGCGGACTCATCAACGGATGCAGATATAAAAACAGATGCTTTTTTAAATGCATTAAAAGAAGATCCAGAAGCGTTTGTTAATGTGTCTCGACAGTTAACAGATGGTAAAAGCGCAATGGAGTTTGTTGCGCGGTACCCAGCGGATAAATACGATTATGGTCAGTTACAAGAGCATTTAAAAATATCGTACGGTGGTGGTGACTATCGATTATTGTTGTACTCGAACGGTAAAATTAAAGCCAATAAACTTATATCAATTGCCTGTCAACTGAGCGAAGCCAGCACTGGAAATACTGCATTAATGCAAACCGTACTTGATGCAATACAAAAGCAAAATACTCAAATAATGCATCTTATGTCAGAGAGACATAGAGTGGAAAGCCCTCCGAGTGAAGGCGATTTTCTGGCGAGAATGGTCCAGTATAAAGCCCTTTTTAGCAGCGACGGTCAATCTGGCAATGGTCTTGAGCAGCTTACGCAATCGATGGACGTGTTGAAGTCTTTAGGTATCAATGTTGGGGGAGTTCAAGCAGAAAAAGAATCCGGGTTTTCAGAACTGTTAGAAAAAGCTACTCCCTTAATTACAGCGGCAATTCAACAGCCTAATGTTCAACCTGAAATACAAGACAACAATATAAAAAAGAAACCTAACATGAAAATGCAAAATGGTATAAATATATTGATCAACGCAGCCAAAAAAAATGCGGACCCAGAAGTATATGCAGCACTAATCATTGATCAAATAAATAATGATATATTGATAAATATGTTGCTAAGTGATGACGTCTTAAAAAAATTAATAAATTTTAATCGTGGTGTATCCGCTCATATGCAGTGGTTTGATACATTAATCATACACGTTAAAAATTTGTTAAATATGCACAATGAAGAGCCATTGAAAGATGATGCTAACACTGATATAACGCCATTAACTAACACAAAAGATAGTGATGAAACCGACATATAAACTGTTGACAGTAGCAAACGGTGAGGCTGGAATACGGGATACTTTGCGAGCAATGTCACACATTACAAAAGCTTTTAAAAAGTCACCAGTGATACGCGAATTGGCTCTGAAATTAGTTTCTAGTTTGCCGCAAAAAAAGTGGTTTTCTGAGGCGAGAAAAATACACGCATTCGTTCGAGATAGAATTAGATACGTGAAAGATATTAGAGGCGTCGAAACACTGCAAACACCCGTTCAAACACTGCGGATTGGCCAGGGTGATTGTGATGACCATTCAATTCTGATTGCCTCCTTACTCGAAGCTATTGGCCATAAAACACGTTTTTTAGCAATTGGTTTCACGCCCCAAAAATTTACTCATGTATTCCCCCAAGTCAACATATCAAATCAGTGGATAACCTTAGAAGCAACCGAAAAATGGAAAATGGGGCGTGGACCAAAAAATATAAAATCTATGTTAACCCAACACAATTAAGAGATTTTGGATAAAGTGGATTCGAACGAATTTGACAGCCTGGGTTATTATGATGATGAGCTAGGAGGCTTTTTTAAAAAGCTTAAAAAGCGAGTTAAAAAGCGCTTTAAGAAGATTAAAAAAGTCGTAAAAAAAGTTAATAAATTACGTCGAAAGATACGCCGAAAAATAGTCCCTAAAAAAATTCGAAAATTTGAAAAGAAAGTTGCAAAAAATAAAATTGTCCGCGGCGTTGCGCTTGCAGTCGGATCTATCTATTTAGGACCGGCGATGGGCGCGCTAATGGGTGGGGCCGGTTGGGGTGGTGCAGCAGCAGCGATGAAAGGTGTAGCATTAAAATCAGCCGTTGCAAAAGCAGCACTCAAAAAAGTTGCCAGTAAAGGTGTGTCGAAATTGGTAAAAAAGCGTTATGTAAAAAGGGCTAAAAAGAAACAAAAAAAAGTACTTAATGTAATGCAAAAGCGTATTGCAGATAAGCAGCAACGGTATAACAACCACATGCTCACAGTAGCAAAAAGCCAGCCAACAAAAAAAGACATGGATTTGGCTAAAGCGCTTGATACAAAAGTGGATAATATAGCAGCCAGCCCAGAATACAGAGAAGTCATAGCGAGCTACAAGGCGCAAGGTTTAAGCAATAAACAAATATTGGAAAAGTGGGGTGATTCTAAAGCTTTTAAAAATATAGCCTTGAACGAAGGTATGAAAATTGCTGTACCTCAGTTTTATAGGCAATACCGGCAAGAGGGATATCAACCGCAAGAAGCTAGAGTGATGGCAGTGAATGAAGGTGCAAGGGTGACCAAAAATCAAGTATCCAAGACGACTAATACCGATATATCTAAAATTTTGGCGATTGGGATACCTGTCGCAATCGCACTAGTGGCAGGAGCTTAACCGTTATGTCTAAAGAGTCAGCTGCTAAAGCTTTTTTTTCCTGGTTATCGAAAAAAGACCCGTTTATATATCGTGTAATTATGAAGCGACATGAGTTAGAGCGTGGCGAGTATCAAAATTTAGGAAATTTTTTTAGTTCATTCGACTGGAGTGGATTGCTTAAAGGTGCAGCTGATACGATTAAAAATGTCGCCCCTCAAGTTATGAAATATAAACAGCAAGAAAAAATATTGGATATGCAACTGAAAAGGGCAACGCAGGGTTTGCCCCCGGCAAATGTAGATGACTATACGCCATCCATCAAAATAGCACCACAAATTACCCCAGCAACTGAGCAAGCTATCACTAGGGTTGCTGTTAATGCATCAGCCGGTATCGCAAAAAATATGCAATATGGGTTGATTGGCTTGGCAGCGGTAGCCGCAATATTTTTCGTAATGAAGATTCGAAAATGAATGATGAAGATAGCTTAAACTTCCTCCAGAAAAAAGCCCGTGATTGGGCCAGTAAAGTTGTAGATTTACATAATACGCAAGTACCACAAGCTTTTGAAAAAGAAAAACAGTCCTTACTTTCAGCAGCAAAAATTATTAAAAATACAATTGAAAAGGTAACCGGAAATTTGCATTATTTGGACCCAATGGATAACTTAGGCATTGCCCCTGTTGTGATCGGTGCGCTTGGTGTGTCTGCTGCAATTGCCGCGATAACTGCATGGGTATATCGATATAAAACGCTACTCACAAAAATTGAAGATCGTAACAGGTTAATGGCTAACGGTTTAACTCCGACTCAAGCTAGTATCGTTGTGGCAACAACCGAAGGCGGTTTTTCGAATGCATTTCTTACCGGTAAATTTGATTTTAGACCACTACTTATTATCTCTGTAGCGCTAGGTGGTCTATGGTTCGCAACTAAAAAGGGAGCGCTATAAGAGTGGCTACCTCTAAGAAAAAGAAATCTAAAAAAGTTGTTGGTACATCGATTTATAAAAAGTCTCGGGTGACCGGCGAAAAACCTAATAAGCGATTAAGAGCACGTAGAACGTTAAATACAAAAAAAGGCTATTATCCGAACCCATTAGATACAGAGTACTTGATTAAGATCGTAACAAAGACAGGTGATACAGGTTATTTTGTGAGCTGGTTTAAAGTTGATACAGATCAAAAAAAAGCGATGGTATTCAATGGGAAAAATATTGTTGCCGCTATGGTTAAGAGTATAAAAGCTTTTTCCCATCCAGCAATAAAAAGCGTTATTTCAAAAAAAAAATACTGATTAAAAAAAACCCCATTGCAGGCAATGAGATTAAAAAAGCATCACGGTTGTATCGAGATTTTACCGGAGAAGAGCCAAAGTCATTTGATCAAGTAAGCGTGGCTTGGCCAAAAACGGCACTCGTTGTCGGTACATGTGACGGTATCATGTACACAACACGCCGAGATGGCGAAATAGAACATTATATACATAAATTTAAAGTATCTGCCCGGCCATTACTAGTGGCCAACCATGACGGTAAATCATTGGGACTTATTGGCGGTAAATTTAATTTCACAGAACGTGGAATTGTTGACAGCTAAATAATTTCAATGGAGAACGTTATGGCTCAACTCATGTTAGTCAATCCTAAAAAGCGCACTAAAAAAAAGAAACGCTTATCAAGTGTTACGAAAGTCACGAAACGCTACCGGCGCAATCCCGTAGATAAAGCTGCTATTGGTAAGACGGCAATGGCTGGAGGCGTTGGTGCTGCCGGTGCCCTTGCAGTTGATGTCGCAATGGCCAAGCTACCCATACCGGAAAATTTAAAAACTGGCTCAATGGCTCCGGTTGCGAGGGGGTTAGTGGGCATTGGGCTAGGTATGCTGGTTTCAAAGTTTGGTAAAAAATCGTTAGGCCAACAGGTTGCACAAGGAGCAATGACCGTAGCACTGTATAGCGCTGGCAAAAATGCTCTTGGCCCGTCACTGGGCCTTAGTGCTTATGATTATGACGATATGGACGGGTACGGTGATTTGATGGGGTTTGACGATGACCTAGATTTAGGTGACGACCTCTTAGGCGATGATCTCTTAGGTATTGACGATGATATCTTTGATGATGAGTTCGATTAATTTTTAAAAAACAATGCTCTTTAATGGGCGCATTTATTACCCGATAAAAAAAAGGAAATTATTATGTCTAGGCGCAGAGGTTTACCAGTTCCAAAAATGTCAGGTACACGAGTGAATATTCCTGGCTCAGTAGAAGCAATCTGGCAACCATTATATGACTACCAAACTGTAGCGATCAATGCGAGCGTAACAGCAACTCAGCGGTTTTTTATTGATCCGGTTGGGACAAGCGGCAAATCCCAAAGTGATACAAATATGGAATTGTCTGGTCAAATACCCAAAGGGCAACGTTTTCAGATTACCGGCGTACAAGTGGAATATTTACCTTCGGCAGATTTGGCAACATCGGCAATTTCAACTTTTACAAATGATGTATATAACTTTTACAAAGGTGGTCATTTAATACTAAAAATTGGCTCAAAGGATTTTATAACACAAGGAAATTTATTGAAATTTCCTCCGGTGAATCGACTTGCGTTAGAAACATCAACCGCATTAGCCGGTACTAATAATGTTTATAGCGTGGCCTCTGGTCGAGAGTTTGTAATAAAAGATTTAGCGCTCGAAAGTAATCAAAATTTTTCAATCGAACTGCGTGATATTGCAGCACGCACAATTGCAGCACGTATTGGCGTAACGTTAAATGGTTACCTTTTCCGTAACTCTCAGTAAAAAAAAGGGGGGAAACTCCCTTACTTATCAATATTTGGGTGGACGTTATGAGCGTGACTAAAGACTATTATATTTATAATGCAGTTGTGAGCACACTAGCTGCCGGGGCGACGCAAACAGAAGTAATTAACATCGAAGCGGATGCTAATTTTATTGTCCAAAAAATGGCGTACTATGCAACACTCGGAACTGCAACGCCAACTAACGACGATAAGATAGTGCCGCTAATAGGTATCTCCATTCTGGATAGTGGATCAGGTAGAAATTTACAAGATCAAGCTGTACCACTTAGTAGCCTAGCCGGTACAGGGGCATTACCTTTTGTTCTGCCTATCCCTCGACTTTTTAAGGCGAGGTCATCAATTAATATAAAATTTAACAACTTCTCAACATTGGACGAGTACACAAACATAACACTTAGTTTGATTGGTCATAAGATATTTTCTTAAGTGAGTTTGTTATGAGAGTAAATAAAATAGAGCAATCCTCCATACCAAACGATAACAGTAATATTGCTGATGGTGTAGGTTTTTCAACCGGCATATCTGTAGATAGCAACGATGCGTACAAAGCGACAAAAAAAAAGCGTAAAAACAAAATCAGTTTTGGTTATCATAAGTTCACTTCATCGACAGCAGATATTTCAACTGTCGCTAGTTCTGTGGTTGGTGCAAGTAAAGCTCGAAATTATTTGTTGATACAAAATATTGGCACTGAAACTATTTTTTTAGGCTTTAATGTAACGCCAAAAATTAACGGTGAAAACTCAATCGAATTACCTGCTGGTTTTCAAATATCATTTGAAAATGGAATAGTACCTAACACTGCAATCAATGCGTTAAGTGTCGTTGGGTCGAGAATATCTGTACTGGAGGGTGTTGGTGCGTGATAAAGCATTACTATTATTAGCTGCTATTGTCATTGTTTATTTTTCAAAAAATAAAATTCCAAGGGGAATTAGAAATAATAATCCACTTAACATACGTTATTCACCGGCAAATCGATGGCAAGGACAAATAGGGGTAGACGACAAAGGTTTTGTCATTTTTCGTTCACCGGAGCTTGGCGTAAGAGCGGCCTTTAAAATTTTAGAATCGTACCGGAAAAAGGGCATAGACACGATAAAAGACATTATCTACAGATGGGCACCGCCAGAAGATAACAATGATACAAAGACTTATATTAATAGCGTGTCAAAAATAATTGATAAAAATAGTTTTAGCAAAATAGTGACACCCCAAGATAAGATATCATTACTTGTGGCGATGGCAAAAATCGAAAATGGGAAGACACTCGACCCATCTATTTTTCACAATGCGTATAAACTAGTGTAGGTGTTAAATGCCCATCAATAATTTTAGAGCCGAATCTAATAATGCTATTAGTGATTTAAATTTTATACGTATTCATTTAAATTTTTCAGATACGGAGGAGCTTACATGTTCCGCGATTCTGAATGATTTTTGGTTTATCGGGAATGGTTCAAACTCCGCTCCTCGATTACTACGCTACGAATTTAATAAAATTATCGAAGAGATACCGGCACCATTTAACCCATTGTCACTTTTAGGTGTTAACGATAGATTGGTGCTTGGTTGTGCTAACCCTGGTGCCTCAAATCGAGGTCTGTACACCAGCGACAGTAACGGCGATGTGTGGACTGAGCGTATACCCCAAGTAAGCCCTAGGTCCTTGGCTACTAATTTTAACGGCGTTATTGTGGCGGCGGTGAATGATAATTTTTTTTATCGATCTACAAATAACGGTGATACGTGGGGGCAAGTTTTTTTCCCTACAAATGATGAATTGACAATAGCCGAATTACAAGCAATCCGTTTTTATGTTGATCAAAACACCTTTGTTTTTTTGACAGATAATGAAGCCGGTCCTGTAATTTTCGTGAGTGAAGATGGAGCCTCAAATTGGATTCGTGTTGATAGTTTCGGCCCGGTCGATCCTGGCGAGCTTAAATCCCAGGCAGTTTTTTTAGGGCGTTTGTATGTGGGTTCTTCAACAAGTTTGTTTTCAATGGCGTTGGACGGCAGCGGTGTAATCGATCATACGCCTAGGTTGTGGTACAACTTGCCAAGCTCAAACACACAAATAAATTCATTATTTGTATTCAATGAGTTGTTATACGTTTTTATTGAGGCTCAAGCGATCATGTACAGTGACGATGGCATTAATTTTAAGCCTTGCGGTATACCCATCAGCGATGAGTCAAGTTCAAACCCTTGGGGGGTATTGTTTGATTTTTCAGGTGATCTCTATAGCGCTTATGGCACTAATATTTATCAAACATTGCCAAAGTAAAAATGGCCCGAAAGGGCCACTTTCTCAGACCTTGAGGTCTTTCTTGAACTCGTCCCTTTGTTCTATTGCTAACATTAGTGCTGATTGACGTTCAAATTTTCCACCACGGTCAACGATTTTTTGAATCTGGGTATTTAAATTATTTGTAGTTAGGTTCTTTTCCCATAGGCCAGTGTAATAAACGTATGTTCCTACTATTTCCTCTCTACTCGTTTTTTGGGTTGGCCGGTGTGTTTTTAAAATAGTTAATAGATGTTCAATAGATACAGTATTTCCAACTGCATCATCCATTGAAGAAAATCTCAGGTTTTCCACGCTGAAGCGTTCTACAAAACTTTGAAATGAGAATATATCAGAATCAGGCATACTATAGCTTCCTTCTATTATTAAGAATAATCAGAAGCCACCAAAAAGGGTGGCCAGGAGAAGCCTACGAAAGCAGCCCACGAGCTGTCCTATCACTCTAAAATAAAAAAGTGACAGAACTTCCCCCAACCATAAAGCTGGAAAGTTTGAGCATAAAAACCGCTGGCGGTTGATAGTGGCTCTCGTGGAGCAAACTGAAGAGTTTCGTAGGACCCTTCACTGCGTATTGCAGCACACTTATAATAAAGTTGATTTACAATGTGGTCAATTACAGGAATATAGTTATAAACACACGGCATATCAACTTATTGGTATAGTTTTAGCCAAAATACTCTGTATTATGATTTATCATTTGATAATGAAATTATATTTCTTGTATAGATTCTATTCATGGTTATGGCCCGAAATTGGCCCGAAATTGGCCCGACTTGTCAGTATACATAAGCGGAAACAAGTATAGATGAGTGCTTAAGTTACTGATTTTATTGTAAGTTATTGATTTAAAAGGTAGATTTAGACGACTTAAAATCTCCCGACTTCACGGTCGTAGCGGTTCAAGTCCGCTCCCGGGCACCATTTATTTTCGATATAAATCAATGTCTTATGAGTGGGTTAGATGTTAGTGAGCACTTTGATTAATTTCTAAATTGTCGGAATTGGCCCGCAATTGGCCCGCCTTACTTAAGTTTACCTCGTTCTCTGTTTCACTCTTGTCTTTACTGGGGCGGGCTAATATTGCTAATGGATTACATTTGATTGCGGTTGCTAGATGGCTAGGTGACAGCTTCGCGTAAATCATGGTCATTTGAATAGTTTTGTGGCCCAGTATGTCTTTTAGCTTAAGTATATTTCCGCCATCCATTACAAAGTGACTAGCGAAAGTGTGCCTTAAAACGTGTGTCATTTGGCCTCGTGGTAGCTGTATGTCAGAGCGGTTTATAGCATTTTCGAACGACTCCCAAGCACTAACAAAAAGTTGTCCTCTGCTGGGGCGGTTTATAAAAATTTCGTTAGCTAATTGGTCAGATATTGGAACGCTACGATTTTTGGAGTTTTTTGTCTTTGTAAGGTGGATTTTTCCATGGTGTATCTGTTCTGCTCTAAGGTTTTGTGCTTCACCCCATCTACAGCCTATAGACAGGCATATTTTGGTAATAACAAGTGTATCTTTATTTCTCCCTTGGTTGATTTCTAATAATAAACTTTCGATTTCTTCCAATGTTAAAAAATACAGTTCTCTTTCATCCATTTTTAGTTTTTTAATTTTTCCATATGGATTAGGAAGGTTCCAAGCATCAACTCGTATAAGTTCATTAAAAGCTGATTTTAGGTAGGATAATTCGTGGTTTAGATGATTTTCAGTTATACCATCCTCAAGTCTTTTTCTGCGGTACACTAAAAAATCTTTTGGATCTATTTTTATAGCGAGAGGATCACCTAAAGATTCTGCTGTAGCTTCTAATTGTTGGAGTCTTTTTTCACCAGAGCCTATAGTATGGCCGTGATACGTGTGCCAATCTTTAGCAATATCAGATAGCTTACGATTATCCGTTTTAGGTTTTTCCCAGTCTGTTGTCTCTTTGTGTGTTGCGTTTATGTGCTTTTGAAATGCCTTTGCTTCAGCGTGGGATTTAAATGTACGCCTAAATCTTGGGCCGCTGTGACCGTTAGGGCGAGTATTGACTAGGTAACCTTGATTTGTTTTTGTTATGCTCATGTTCAAGCCCACTATAGTGTTAGTTAATGATTGACACCTGCCTTTTTTTAGCTTAGTTTTGAAAAAAAAGGAGGTGGAAGCATGGAGTCCGCAAAGGTTGCCTTAAATAACTATAAAAAACTTTCTAGCAAACAAAAAAAAATATTTTCAGTATTTCTCCTAAAGCTTAAAGAGCCATCAAACAAAAAAAGAAGCAAGGCTAAAAAAAATACCTTCGAAATTTTAATCGTGAGACTTGCCGAGTAAAAATTTCATAAAATCCAAGGCTTGATTGCTCTTTTCCTTATCCAAGTTTTCAAATAGCTCTAAGAATTCTTCATCTTTTAATGCAGTTGTTTCTTTGTCAGTCATTAAAAAAAATATATATTTTTCAAAGCGCTCATGGGTGGTTATTTTAAGTATTTCTTTAACGCTGATTTCTGTGCGTGACTCGCTCTCATATCCCCTTAATGTACGAAGCTTAATACCTGTCAGTTGGGTAAATTCTATTTGGGTTAGTTTTTCACTAACACGTATGTGTCTTATTTTTTCACCTATACCCACAAAAATTTCCTTGACTAGCATGTACGTGTAATTTATTATGCCATTAATGGCTCGTATATGTCACTTGTTGTGACTCATATGCGCTTATCTGCTCTAGTATACATATTTGGAGGGACCCAGCCAATGCCTGTAACTATCCAATTAGATACCCCATACCTAACAATTCGTGAGTTTGCCAAAAGAACAGGGCTGTCTGTTCGTGCGGTATCACAAAGGGCAAGTGCTGGAGAGTATCCTTTAAAGCCTAGAAAAAATGACAGTGAAAAGATTTTTATCAATAACGCGCTTCTAATGAAGCAAGCATTAGAAAGAAAATACTAATTTCTTGGGGGCTTGTGTGAATAAAAATAAAAAAGACTTACTGAAATATTTGGAATATGAGTCAGCGTGTAAATTTATTGTAAGTTTCGGTGGGAAAAAATCACTAATGGAAATTTCTAGCGCTGGTGAATCGTACCTCTGTTGTAATTGGTCAAAATATTATAATTCTGCAATTTACTATCTGGAAAGAAAATCAAAGTTAAACGTAATTGATGTCAAGCGTTCATGGTCTGATATGGATGCAAATTTCTGTAAAAATATTGCAATCTGCCTGGTGGGTTTAGCCAATGAAGCGCTTGATATTAAAAATAATTATACGGTTGAAATTAAAAACAGTGAATAATTTTGATGGTTTAGTATTTTTAAGTTTTTTTTTAATCCTAATACCATTGATAAGTCACTGTGAATTTTTATCAGATAAACGGAATAATAATATGCATAATAAACTAAAAAATACAACGCTACTTATCGAGCTATCCCAAGCGCACATAATTGATTTAAAAAAAAATATAATAAAAAGAAACGCTATTCTTTCCGGTGATTGCGACACAGAAAAAATAGGTGAAATTAATAGCTATATAGCGTCATTAGTTTCTGTGGGCTTAAATCACTTGGAGTTTAACGATGCTTAATAATTGTTTGGCGACCGGCGAAGCCGGTTGTAATAGTCTAGTCAAGGGCACCAAAAGTCCGACATACGATATCTTGCTTGTAGAAGCACAAAAACAAGCCTTTCGTGGTCGTAAATATTTTTCAAATTTACCGGTTCCTTTGGCGTGTGTTGCTGAAGGCCCGTTTAGTGAGTTGGGCGCTAATAGCCGACGAGAGCACCAAAAAATAAAAACTGAAATGTCAGCAATATCAAAACCGGTTGATGCTCCTGGCTCGTGTACTGTGATCGAGTACAGAGACTGGTGTGATCAATACCGGATACGTACTCGTGTTAACACTGAAATGTCAATCTCTCCGCCGTTAAATGACGGTGAAAGAGCAAGTTTAATGCTGTCAGACCGTGGTGCCCGTAAAATTGCTGAAAGCTGTGAGTATATGTCTATGAAATATCAGGGTTACAAGACCTTTGCGACCGGTACATTTACCGAAGAGGTACGAGAAAAAATTGCAAAAAATGAAACGACCGTTCAAAGAGAAGCCACTCGCACAATGGACGGCATGGTTAAAATGTACCAACGTGGGTGGGAGTATAAAGTGGGGGGGCGTGTTGAGAAGCTTTCAGGGCACACATCCGGTAATCGGCCTGACAAATTGCGCTACTGTTGGGTTGTTGAGATTCCGCAAAATCAAAATGGTGAAGATAACCCACATATACATATGCTCATAGATTGGCGCGTAGAACCTAAACACTTTAAAGCATGGTCAAGACGAATTGAATCGATATGGGGGAATGGATATTTTCATTTAGAAAAAATTTTAAACGCTGATGCAGCCGGAGCGTATATGGCAAAAGC
The DNA here is from genome assembly GCA_002401635.1 of Pseudomonadota bacterium. Taxonomy (GTDB): domain Bacteria; phylum Pseudomonadota; class Zetaproteobacteria; order Mariprofundales; family Mariprofundaceae. Next base: position 238 of record NVTQ01000034.1, on the reverse strand, counting down.
AGCGGGATATATCACCAAGGCGCATGGTCAAGCCGATCAAGGAAAAGTAATTGGAAACCGGTATGCAATTAGCTGCTCTGCTCGTGCCCCCGAATGGGTTACGCTGTCAGTCCATGAATTAGGTGTAATGGGGCGGTTGATTCGTGAAACTTACGATTCAATTCAACATAAATATTCACAAGACTTCTATCAACGAAAAAAGCTAAATGAAGCAAGAGACAAGCTTAGGAAAAATAAG
>NVTQ01000033.1 GCA_002401635.1 Pseudomonadota bacterium | reverse complement strand
CTTGTGCCATTGCTGGTGAAGTTCGTGATTTTGATGTTAACGCGTTTATAAATCGGAAAGATGCACGTAAAATGGATGCATTCATCCACTATGGTGTGGCTGCGGCGCAAATGGCGTTGGAGCAATCTGGTTTGGAAATTACTGAAGAAAATGCACAACGTGTGGGTGTAGGTATTGGTTCTGGTATTGGTGGCATGCCTGCCATTGAAAGAACTTTACGAGCCTATGATAAAGGTGGGGCGCGTAAAATATCCCCATTTTTCATTCCGATGACCATTATCAACATGGTCTCAGGCTGGGTGTCTATGATGACAGGGGCGAAAGGTCCCAATGTTGCCACGGTAACAGCTTGTGCGACAGGTACACATGCTATTGGTGATGCTTTTGAAATGATTGCCCGTGGTGATGTTGATGCGATGTTGGCAGGTGGCACTGAGGGCTGTATTTGTGAGTTGGCAGTTGGTGGTTTTTCAGCCGCTAGAGCATTGTCTACGCGCAATGATGAGCCTGAAAGAGCTTCGCGTCCTTGGGATGCGGATCGTGATGGGTTTGTGATGGGTGAAGGGGCAGGTGTATTGATGCTCGAGTCACTTGCAACTGCTCAGGCACGTGGTGCCAACATTCTTGCTGAAGTTGTGGGTTATGGCATGTCTGCGGATGCGTATCATATTACATCACCAGCACCCGAAGGTGAGGGTGGTTCACGTTGTATGTTGGCAGCACTAAAACGTGCGAAATTGAATCCTGAAGATGTCGATTATATCAATGCCCATGGTACTTCAACGCCGATGGGAGACATTTGTGAAACGCAAGGCATTCAGGCAGCTTTTGGTAACCATGCTTCTAAATTAATGGTCTCTTCAAGCAAATCAATGACAGGTCATTTACTGGGTGCTGCGGGTGGTATTGAAGCTGCATTTTCAGTCTTAGCTGTTCATAATGGTATTATTCCACCAACCATTAATTTGGACAATCAAGATCCTGCATGTCCTTTGGACTATGTACCTAATACAGCGCGTGAAGTTGCTATTGATGTGGCTGTATCGAACTCCTTTGGTTTTGGTGGAACCAATGCAACGGTCATTGTCCGAAAGTTCAATTGATTTAAATAAAGATACAAACATTTCACTTTTTACACGTACTTTAAAGAGAACACTTCATGTCAATGAGGTGTTCTTTTCATTTAAAGAGAAGTTTTGTGCAATTCTTGAAGACCCAAAGGGTGATGGGAAACATTTTTTAGTATCAAAATCTGGTGTTTCTACGTGGTTACGTCAAGGTGATGATGCTGAATCCTTCTTTGAGGTTTGGAAACAACGTATCCAACCTGCTTGTTGTGATTTCCCAGCTGTTCAGCAATTAATTTATGCCTCTTATGAGGTTTGCGGCGTATTGGAAAATTTACCATTGCCCAAAACACCACTCCCGAATGGTTTATTATGGTTGCATGAACCTGAGTGGAGTATTTGTTTTGATAGTGCATCAAACACGGTTTATTTGGCATCACGTATCAGTGAACAACAACTYGATGACATTGAATGTTTATTGGATCATACGAATTGTAGCGATGTATCGGATAAATTTGCCACATCAGGTGTTTATGAAACCTCAGATGATTATTGTGAAGCAGTAGAAAGGGTAAAGTCTTATATTCGTGCAGGTGATATTTTTCAAGCCAACATTGCTCGTTTTTGGCATATGCCCTTTGCCAAACATCAATTACTTAAGCTTTATCAAKACTTACGCCATGTTAATCCTGCACCRTTCTCATGTTTTTTKTGTGCTGATGATTTAACCATCGTGTCGGCTTCTCCCGAACGTTTGTTCTCACTCTCTTCAGATGGCATCGCAGAAACACGTCCGATTGCAGGCACTCGGCGACGCAGTGAGGGTGATGAAGATATTACATTACGTGATGAATTATTACTTTCAGATAAGGAATGCGCCGAACACATTATGCTGGTGGATTTAGAGCGTAATGATTTGGGGCATGTTTGTGTACCAGGCAGTGTTGAAGTGAATGAACATATGATTATTGAACAATATGCTACGGTGCAACATATTGTTTCCAATGTTCGTGGACGTTTGGCTGAAGGGTATGATGTGGTGGATTTGTTTCAAGCTATGTTTCCTGGTGGGACGATTACAGGTTGCCCTAAGGTTCGCTGCATGGAAATTATTCATGAATTAGAGCATCAGGCRCGYGGKCCTTATACRGGYAGTGTKGGTTATATTGSATGGGATGGAAGTGCYGATATGAATATTTTGATTCGCACATTTTGGCATGATGGTGATGAGCTRCATTGGGCTGCTGGTGCAGGTATTGTGGCAGACTCAGAGCCTGAGAATGAGCGTGTTGAAAMWSAKCNAMAARKCKGAMGKYTTNYTGCNNGAGCKTTWTRYMGCTAAGGTGCACTACTCTTTTTTCTTCATACACTCTTCAATGGCAAGGATTTGAGTTTCTAGTCCTACAGCATCTTCAATATTAATCTGAAAAGCGATGCCACTACCAGGTGTTTTCTTAAAACCACCAACATCTGATATTTTTTCAAGGATTGTTCGACCTAGGTGTTCTTCGACAATAAACATGAGCATATTGCGCTGGGTTTCAAGGTTAAGCCCAAAAAAAGTATGCTGGGGTTTAAGTCCTTCACCTCTGGCATCGGATACAATCGTTGCACCTGTAGCACCCGCATCGCGTGCAGCTTGCATAATTTTATCGGTTTTGGTGTCTTCAATAAAGGCAATAATAAGTTTAAATTTCATGGTTACTCCTTGTTCTGTTGTTCTTTTGACGATATTCAATCCAAGATGAAGCTTGGGCATAGAATAAAACACTGATAATGGGAAAAACGCTGGCAAAAGCGATGAGTCCAAAACCATCAATCATGGGGCTGCGACCAGGAATTGTGCTGGCTAGCCCCAATCCAAGTGCCGCTAATAAAGGCACTGTAACAGTGGAGGTGGTTACACCGCCCGAATCATAAGCCAATGGAATAATTGTTTTAGAGGCAAAACATGTTTGAATGATGACCACGATATAAGCAACCATAATAAAGCTCCACAAAGGGCCGCCTGTAACAATGCGCAAACAGCCAATAGATACACCCGTTGCTACACCAAGCCCGACAGCAATACGCAAACCAAATGCAGAGATAGACCCTGCTGATATTTCCTGTGCTTTTAGGGCAACAGCAATCAATGCCGGTTCGGCAAAGGTGGTTGCAAAACCAATGGCAAATCCGAATAGATAAACCCAGCCATAATCTGACCAAAGATAATCACCAATGATGCCATCGGCATATAGAAATGCAGGGTCGGTTAATTGTTTTGCCATGGTATCGCCAAGCGGGAAGATGGCTTCTTTTAAGCCGACAAGAAAAAGAGCCAATCCAACAATAACAAAACATAGACCTTTTATGACTTGTGAAATACGCGCAATAGGTTGTTTTAAAATGACATATTGAAAAAAGAAAAGTGTAAGAATAATGGGCATAACATCCCAAACGGTGCGCCAAAGCGTTGTGCCAAGTAGTGTAAGGAATTCATTCATGGCAATACAATCATGCCATATATCATCACAAATAACATCGGCATTAATGATGCAAATGCAATAAGTCCAAAACCATCAATGATAGGGTTTCGCCCAGCAATGGAGGAGGCGAGTCCAATGCCCAATGCTGTAACAAGTGGTACGGTAATCGTCGAGGTGGTAACACCGCCTGAATCATAAGCAATCCCGATAATTTCTTTGGGTGCAAAAGGTGTGAGAAGTTGCACCATTAAATAGCCGCTAATAATCATGACAGGTAATGACCAACCGCGTAAAATACGTAAGACACCGAGGAAAATGGCCAAGCCGACAGATAAAGCGACGCTTAAGCGTAAACCATTGGCATAGGAGGACTTATCTGCGCTACTAGAGCCAATTAAACCCGCTTGTGCGGCAATATCAGCGGCTTTTCCTGCAATAGCAATCAAGGCAGGTTCGGCAATGGTTGTACCAAAACCAAGTAGAAATGCGAATAACAATAGCCAAAATAGGCTGCCCTTTTTGGCGAATGAATAAGCCAGTTTTTCCCCCATAGGAAATAGAGCCAATTCTAAACCTTGGATGAATAGTGCCAAACCAAACAGTACACAAACAAAACCTACCAGCATGGTTGGCAAGTTAGGAATAGGTTGATGCAAGACAAAGAGTTGAAAGACGACAATCACCAATATAATCGGAGCCAAATCGCGTAAGGCACCAAAAAGAGGTTTGAAAAACGCCTGAAATTGTGGATGCATGAATGTCACGTACTTCCTATGTTTTTGTTGTAAAAAATCAGTGGCAACCTGAACAGTTACATTGAATTTATTCCCATGCTGAACAGTTACCCTTTTGTTTTAGTCACCTGTAGCAATGCGGTCTACCAATTCCTTCACTGTTGGGATGTAACCACCCTTATAAAAAGGATCTTCGCCAAAGCGGTATGCGGCATGCCCTGCAAACATTAAGTTATGCTCAAGCTCGCCATCATGGGCAACGGATTGTAAGGTTTTTTGAATACAAAAGCTGCGGGGATCTGCTTTCCTACCCGTTGTGCCAAGCTCGTTGGCTGCCCAGTTGGAAAAGGCACATTGCGATAAGCAGCCCATACAATCCAGCTGATCTTTACGAATTTCTTGAGCCTTATCTTGATCAACAAAAATAAGTGTTGAGTCGGGTGTGACCAAGGCTTTGATAAAACCATCACTAATCCAGTCTTTGGCACTCTGAGCATCACCTTTGGTGATATAAACTTTTTTATTGCGAACGCCAAATGCAAACGCTTCACTATGATCACCAGATGCGTGATCCATGAATGAAATTTCGCGATCAGAACGCTCATAGAGTTCATGTAAAAAACTATTATAAATAGCAGATGAATAAAACCCTGTTGGTGAGAATTTATTGAGTTTTATATCACCTTCTTTTAAGTTTAGAAGGCGTTGTTTCCAAACATCGGAAATAGGGCTTTCCTGGGTTAATAATGGACGTGTACCATATTGAAATACAATCGGGCCAATCTCATCATTATTCAGCCAGTCAGACCATTCACGTAAAAACCATACACCACCAGCCATGATAATCGGCACTTCGTTCAAACCGAATTTATTCATGGTTTGGCGCAATTCTACAATGCGCGGATAGGGTGCTTGAGGTTTGTTCGGGTCTTCTGAATTGGACAGCCCATTGTGTCCACCAGCCAACCAAGGGTCTTCATATACCACACCACCCAGCCATTCAGGGTGTTTTTTATAAGAGCGTAACCACAGTGCACGAAATGCACGGGCTGATGAAATGATGGGGTAATAATGTACATTATAAGCCGCTGCCAATGGTGCGAGTTTGAAGGGCATGCCAGCACCACATGTTACACCATGAATAATGTCACCAGCCTTATCAAGAACGCCTTTCAAAATACGTTCAGCACCACCCATTTCCCACAATACATTCATATGAATGCGACCATTGCCTTCGGCAACTTCATGGGCAATTTGTGCTTGTTTGATACCACCCGCAATACCTTGTGAGACCAACTCTTCAAAACGTGCTTTGCGGCTTTTGCCATGATAGACGGTGCGGATTACATTGCCTTGATCATCCACACTATCAGCATTCACAGCAGAGAAAGTGCCAATACCGCCAGCTTTCGCCCATGCGCCCGTTGTTTCACCAGTAGAAACGGCAACGCCTTTACCTCCTTCGATAAGAGGTAGCACTTCTTTGCCAGATAAGATCATAGGGGATAGGTGAAATGACATGGTATTCCTTTACTTTTCTTGTTCATCTATACTTGATAGATTTGAGTTTTTCATAGTATCAGGCGATGACTCTAAATCCTATCGCCAGCATCGCAAGTCTCATTTGATTTGCTTGAAAATAAATGCCAATATGATAGCCCACTACTGTCCGACGAAAGTTTGATGCTTTGCTTCCAACTCTTTATGCTAAAAAGGTTTTCTTTGCGACACTATGTTATGAGACAGGGAATAATATTTCATTCTTTGCGTCATTCCCGCGAAGGCGGGAATCCATTTTTTGTAAGGTTTTCTGGATACCCGATCAAGTCGGGTATGACGATATGCGACTTTCATCGGACACTAGTGATGATAGCCATTAAAATGATGTTTTTTTGTCATGTTGCGGTGCATGGTTGTTGATTTATTACTTTTTGTTAAAGTGATGTGATTATTTATTGTAGGTAGGGTATCATGATATGGTTGAAGTAGATCAAGCTATTATATTTCTTTCTAGTGTGTTGTTGTTTTTATTGATTTTATGGTGGCTACAATATCAACGACAAAAAAAAGCACTTTCAGAACTGAATCAAACAGTAAGTGAGCTTGAAGAAGATGTGATTGCGCAAAAGCAGTTGATTGATACTCAAATGCAGGATTTGACAGCGCAAATGGTGAGCCATGCTACGCTCAATGAACGTGTGCAACATGCAGAAAAAGATGCTGAAAATTTGGCGGCGCATGTATCTCAAAAAGAGCAAACTATTCATGCATTAAACTTAGAAATATCGAATCAAAAATCAGAGATAAGTAAGCTTGAAACAAGATTAACAGAAGAGCGTAAGTCCTCAATTGAAAAGCTACAATTTCTTGACGATGCCAAAGAGAAACTGGGCAATGAATTCAAAGTGCTCGCCAATCAAATCTTTGAAGAAAAAGGTAAAGCATTGAACGAGCAAAGCCGAAATTCCTTGGATGCTGTGCTTAAACCCATGCAAGAACAATTCAAGGCATTTCGTTCACGTGTGGATGAAATTCATACAGATGAAACAAAAGAGCGTGCTACGTTGCAAGCGCATTTATTGCAATTAGAGAAACTCAATAAACAAATGTCTGAAGATGCTTTGAGTTTAACGCAGGCTTTAAAAGGTGATAGCAAAGCACAGGGCAATTGGGGCGAGATGATTCTTGAGCGCATCTTGGAATCATCAGGTTTGAGAGAAGGGCATGAGTTTGTACGTGAAGATTCAACGACCATTGATGTAGGCAAGCGCCAACGCCCTGATGTGATTGTTCGTATGCCAGGCGATAAACATATTATTGTCGATTCTAAGGTGTCGCTGACTGATTATGAGCGGAGTATGGCTGCAAAAGATAGTCATGAGCGGAAAAAGCATATAAAAGCGCATGTCCAGAGCATGAAAAACCATATTCGCGGGCTTGCTGATAAACATTATGCCCACCTTCCTGGTATTAACTCACCAGATTATGTGCTGATGTTTATGCCCATTGAAGGCGCATATATGATGGCGATTGAGGCGGATCAAAGTATTTTTGAGACCGCATTTGAAAAGGGTGTGGCTGTGGTGACACCTTCAACATTGTATGCAACATTAAAACTGATTGAACAGCTTTGGCGCGCCGAAAAGCAAAGTGATAATGTGCTTARGTTGATTGATAGAGCATCWAAACTACATGATAAAATGGTATCCTTTGTCGAATCTTTTGAAGATGTCGGTATGCGCTTAGAGCAAGCTAAAAAGTCGTATGATATATCATTAAACCGTATGAAAGATGGCCCTGGTAATGTGATTCGACAAATAGATGATATGGGTAAACTTGCAGGCAAAACCAAGAAAACATTGCCCAAACATCTTGTGGATGGCGCAGATATTCAAAATCAACTGGCAGATAAAGATTGATTTTATAAGTGATATTTGGGATTGCTTGGTAGYAATGCTTAAGCTAGTGCCTGCTTTCGAGCAAAAGCGGGCATTTAGACAGCACAGTTGGGTGAAACTTGTGAATCACAATATCGAGTAATTTTTAGGCCAGTTGGTAAACGCTTTAGAAATGAAAATTAGTAGCATAAATATGCTATGTAATTGATCTGGTAAGCTGTTAGGTTTATYTCTGGATAAATAATATAGGTGGGAGGGGGGCATGAGAAAACTGCTTAATTTTATAATTAACATTCCAAGCCAGATTTTTGGTCGCTTTACTTGGTGGAGCCCAGSTTGGGTAGGTTTCCTTGATTCTCATCGAAAAGATTCTCCGAAAGCTTTCTGGGGTATTCTTTTTGTACTTATTATCGCTGGTGGAAGTTACGCATATTACGACTCTCTTCCCAAGCCAGAGTTGGTTGTTGCCAAAGTCCAGACTCCTCCTATTACCCCGAACGTTAAAGCTGCTGTACCTTATCCTTTACGCGTGTTATTTTATCTGAATGGTGTTCCAACATCCGTAGCTTCTTTGGATACGATGGATGAAGAGCTGAATGATTATATTAAGGTTTCTCCAAGTTTGAAAGGTAAGTGGCGATGGGAAGGTGAAAACACGCTGATTTTTACGCCTCAAAAAGATTGGCCTGCAGGYCAGGAATATGCGTTAGGTTTTAGTGAAAAACTATTCTCTAAAAGCGTGAAACTTGCAGCGAATAAAACAATATTTAGCACGCCAAGTTTTAAGGCAGAAATAAATTCTATTCGCTTTTATAAAGACCCTGTGGATTCTCAAATTCGAAAGGTTGTTGGAACACTTTCATTTTCACATCCTGTTGATACAAAGAGTTTTGAGGAAAAGCTATCTTTGTATATGCAGCCTAAAAAGGCATCGGATAAACGAGGTGCTAAGCCTTATAAGTTTACGGTGAGTTATGATGACAACAAACGTCAGGCATTTATTCATTCTGAAACGGTTGCCATCGAAAAGAATGAAACTTATATGTATCTCGATGTGGCTGCGGGCATTAAACCTGTATATGGGCCTTCGGAAAGTTCTGGAAAATTAAGCAATAAAGTTGTTATTCCGAGTACCTATACTTTCTTCAGAATTCAGTATGCCAATGGTCAAATTGTTCGAGATAAGAAAAATGATAATCAGCCTGATCAGGCGCTTGTGGTTGAATTTACAGACGGGGTTAAATCAAACGATTTAAGTAGGAATATTAAAGCATTTCTTTTGCCTAAAAAACGATATGTAAAACGTCAGTATCCAGAAATATATATATGGCAAAGCCCATCGGAAGTGACCAGAGAAGTGCTATCCAGGTCGTCAACGTTGGCATTGGAGGTGTTGCCCACCGAACGCGCCTATTCTAACCTACAGAGTTTTCGCTTTAAAGCGCCTGAAGGGCGTTATATTTATCTGCAAATCAACAGTGGGCTTAAGTCGGAGGGAGGTTTTAATCTCTCGATGGTGGCACCGAAGCTAATTCGTGTTCCTGACTATCCCAAAGAGGCGAAGATTGGTTTTGATGGCTCTCTGATTTCTGCTGCCAGTGAAAAGAAACTTACGCTTATTTCTCGCGGGGTGGAGGCGCTTAAGATTGAAGTGGGTCAGTTATTGCCAGGGCAGATCAATCACCTTGTTAGCCAGACAAGTGGCGATATGAAAAATCCCAGCTTTAATTCTCGCTGGTACTTCAATGAAGAAAATATAACCCAGTTACATTCAGAAATTCAGAGGTTGAATCTCACGCATCCTGGAAAAGCAATCTATTCCACTATTGACTTGGGTAAGTACCTTAAAAAATCAGGGCAAAAGTCAGGTGTATTTTTTGTTCAGGTCAATGGCTGGAACCTTAAAACAAAGCAGGTTGTTTATGGCGCAAGTGATAAGCGCCTAATCCTGATTACAGACATGGGATTATTGATCAAAGACAGTGCAGACAAGACCCATGATGTTTTTGTTCAGTCGGTGAAGCGAGGAGAGCCTATTTCAGGGGCAACTGTTGATGTGCTTGGAAAAAATGGATTGCCAGTTTTATCAGCCACTACAACGGACGATGGGCATGTATCATTTCCAAAGCTGGATGATTTTAAGGGTGCAAAAACACCTGTTGCCTATTTGGTAAAAAAAGATGGGGATATTTCTTTTATTCCCTATAACCGTTCTGCGCGGATGATTAACTATTCCCGCTTTGATATTGGCGGTATTCAAACCAGACACCAGCCCAAAGATGGGCTTAATGCGTATGTTTTCTCAGATCGGGGTATTTATCGTCCGGGAGATACGGTTCACTTGGCTGCGATTGTAAAACAGAAAAGCTGGCAGTCGCTCGGGGCTATTCCACTACAGATTTTTGTGAGAAATCCTCGTGGTTCGATGGTTGTAAGTAAAAAGATTGAACTCTCACCTTCGGGCTTCTTTGATTGGCAGCTTAATACTGACTACGTTTCCGCAACAGGTTCGTACACGGCAGTGGTTCATCTGGTCAGAGAAAATGGGCAGCTGGGGGGCATGATCGGCTCAACCGACTTCAAAGTTGAGGCATTTCAGCCTGATAGAATGAAAATTAAGAGCCGTGTGACAGGTGATAAGCACCGTGGATGGTATGGTTTTGATAATCTGCAAGCACATGTTACACTGGAAAATCTGTTTGGAACACCTGCTCAAGACAGAGTCGTCAAAGCGAATATGGGACTGGTTTCAGCAGGTTTTTATTTTAAGGCATATAAAGGATTTACATTTACGGACCCACTGCTCGAYCCTGAGAAAAAACGCATCAGTATCATTGAATCTTTGAAAACTCAAAAAACCGATTCGCAAGGAAAAGCCAAGTTCGATCTAAATCTTGGTGCTTATAATAAGGGCACATACAGGGTGAGTTTCAGAGCCGAAGGCTTTGAGGCTGGAGGAGGTCGAAGTGTGACTTCAGGCTCATCCATTCTTGTTTCACCCGTAAAATATCTCGTTGGTTTCAAGCCTGATGGCAACCTCTCTTTTGTTCATAAGGGAAGTAAAAGATCGGTGAAACTTGTCGCTGTCAATTCAGACTTGGAAAAAGTTAGTCTTACAGGGATAAGCAAGAATCTGGTTGAAAGAAGGTATGTTTCAACATTGGTGAAGCAGGGGGATGGCACATTCAAATATCAATCCATCCTCAAAGAGTCGACAATCAAATCTGAACCCTTTGACATATCAGCTAAGGGCGAGGAGTTGTTGCTTCCAAGTAATGAGCCAGGTGATTTTGTCATTGAACTTGTTAGCGCAGAAGGGGATAAACTTGGCAGGGTATTCTACTCTGTTGCAGGTGCAGGAAATCTTACCCGTTCATTGGAAAAAAATGCAGAGTTGAAAGTGAAGCTGGATCGCAAGAGTTATGATGCTGGTCAATCGATCAAGATTCAGATTATTGCCCCATATGCTGGTGCAGGATTGATTACCATCGAACGTGATAAAGTCTATGCATACAAGTGGTTCAAGACGAATAAAACCAGTACTGTACAGTCGATTCGGATTCCCAAGAACCTTGAAGGAAACGGCTATGTAAATGTGAACTTTATAAGGGCAGCAGACTCAAAAGAGATCTTCGTCAGTCCATTGAGTTACAGTGCGATTCCATTCTCTGTAGGCAGGGATCGAAGGGAAATTAACATCGATCTGGATTCACCTGAACGGGTGAAACCAGGAGATATTTTAACATTAACATACAAGACTTCCAAGCCATCGAAGATCGCCATTATTGCGGTAGATGAAGGTATTCTCCAAGTCGCTAAATATAAAACACCCGATCCCCTATCTCACTTTCTCAAAAAACAGGCTTTGGAAGTCAATACTTTCCAGATTGTTGATTTGATCTTGCCTGAATATCAGTTGGCAATGGATTTCGCTGGCGTAGGTGGTGGTGATGGCTTTGCTAGCAAAGCCATAGGTAAAAATATAAACCCATTCCGAAGGGTCACGGATGCCCCTATCGCGTTCTGGTCAGGCATTATGGATGCAGATGAGCAGGAGAGAGAATACCGTATTAAAGTGCCTGATTATTTCAATGGCAGCCTGAGGGTTATGGCTGTAGCAGTTTCGCAGGAGGCTATTGGCGCAAGCAGAAAAGATACGACGGTTAAAGGTCCGTTTGTCATAAGCCCGAATGCCCCAGTGGTGGTTGCACCTGACGATGAGTTTGAAGTCACGGTTGGTGTTTCAAATAATATGGAAGGCTCTGGTGAGAATGCCGTTATAAAAGTAATGCTTACGCCTTCGAGGCATTTGAGTGTGGTCGGTGATGCCAAGAAGTCTGTGAAAATATCAGAGGGCAGCGAAAGCAAGGTGGTTTTCCGTGTGAAGGCAACACATCATTTGGGTTCGGGAAGCATGAAGTTTACGGCTTCTTACGCTGAAAATTCCAGTAGACTGACAACAACGCTGAGCGTTAGACCAGCGGTTCCTTATATGGCGACTTTTATCAGTGGTTATGAAAACTCTGGCGAAGCTGATGTAACGATGAAACGTAAATTGCTTGCGAATTATGCTGAACAAATTGCATCTGGATCGCATAGTCCACTGGTGATGGTGGAAGGTTTGGGTGTATATCTGCAAAACTTCGCCCATGGCTGTGCTGAACAGATGGTTAGTAAAGTGTTTCCATATCTTGGTTTGTTAAATCATCCGAGATACCCTGTTGATAAGAAGAAGGTAAGAAAAGATTTTGAGATGGTCATTATGGCGCTTCGTAGCAGGCAGACTGCTCAAGGCGGCTTCCGTTTTTGGCCAGGGCAAAGTGTTGCGCAAGGTATTGATTTTCCTTCGGTTTACATTATGCACTTTTTAACCGATGCCAAAGAGCTTGGTTATCCCGTACCCAATGATGTGTTACGAAGGGGCTTGGATTACTTGATGAATATTGCACGTCGTCCGAGTAACTCGATGGAGCTTGCTCGTCTTCGAGCCTATGCCATTTACATCATGACCCGAAATGAAATTATGACTTCGAACTATATTATTGATCTTTACAGTGAGTTGGAACGTCAATACCAAGCATCATGGATGAATGATATTACATCCACATACATGGCAGCGTCATTTCATCTTTTGAAGAACAAAGAGCTACAGCAGAAAATATTGGGCGGATATAAATTTGATACCGATAAAAAGTATCTGACTTCGGATTTTGATAGCAAGCTAAATCAGGATGCACAGTATATATATTTGTTGGCGAGACATTTCCCTGATCAGTTTGAAGATAAGGTGGGGGGTGATGCTTTCATGGCCATTGTGGAGCCTCTAAATAAGGGCGAATACAACACCCTTTCTGCATCATATTCCATGTTGGCACTGGGTGCTTACAGCAAGTATTTCAAAGGTGCGGCGAATGATGATGCTATTCAAATAAGTGCAGTGAATGCTGATGGTAAGAAGCATTTTTTAAAGAGGGATACAGGCACTTTTGCCAAGGTAAATTTCCCAGTGAATAGTAAAACTATTGCCTTTGATGCTGGTGAGAAGCTGTTCTATGTAGTGAGTCAGGCTGGCTATGAACGAGAGCTTCCAAAAAAAGAGATTAGAGAAGGGCTTGAGATATATCGAGATTACTACAATAAAGCTGGGGAAATTATAACATCTTCGCCCATTGGCAGTGAAGTTGAAGTTCGTATTCGCATACGCGCGCTTAACGATTCAAGGGCAAGCAATATTGCTATTGTCGATCTTTTACCCGGTGGTTTTGAGGTTGTCAGAGACTCATTTACCAGTAGGAACACAAGCTTTGGCTGGCGTAGTCATAAAGATATTCGAGAAGATCGGGTTGTGATTTATGGCGACGTTGGATCGGGTGTCTCTGAATATCGATACAAGGTTAAATTAACGGCAAAGGGCGACTTTGCCGTACCCTCTGTGTATGCAAAATCCATGTATAAACGTCATCTGCATGCAAGATCAGTGGCAGGGAAGTTTAAGGTTGTAGACGGGCAATGAAACGTTTTCTCAGGGTGATGATTGGTATCGTTACAATCATTGCCCTGAGCTACCTGTTAGCTCCTAAACCTAATTTATTAAGTGATGCTCAGTTTTCAACGGCTGTGTATGATCGAAACGGCGTTTTGCTCAGGCTTACGTTGGCAGAAGATGATAAATATCGATTGTTTGCACCAATCAGTGACATATCCCCACTTTTAATCAAGTCAACGCTACTTTATGAAGATAGGTATTTTGAATATCACCCAGGTATCAATCCTTTTGCATTAATAAGAGCCGCTTGGGATACCTATATTAGGCAAACAAGAGCAGTCGGTGCATCCACAATCAGCATGCAGGTCGCTCGCATTCTATTTCATATCGATTCAAGAAGTCTGGCGGGCAAGCTTGAGCAAATTGTCCGTGCCTTGCAGTTGGAAAGGCACTATTCCAAGCAGGAAATCATCGAGGCATATTTGAATCTGGCTCCCTATGGACGCAATATCGAAGGTGTGGGTGCTGCGAGTCTGGTTTATTTTGGCAAACAAGCATCAGATCTTTCACTGCCAGAAGCTATGGCTCTTAGCGTTGTACCTCAGAATCCAACGGCGCGTATTCCCAGTCGTCAAGCAGGATATAAAAATATGGCGGCAGCAAGAGAGCGGTTATTTGAAAATTGGCTGGAAATGCACCCAGAAGATGTTGGGTTAAAAGCAATGATGGGACTGCCTTTGCGGGTTCATCGGCTTGAAGAACTACCCTTTCATGCGCCTCACTTTGTGAATGAGCAGCTTTCAAAAAACAGCTCGGTCAGAGCTTATACTATAAGAACAACACTGGATCAGCAGCTTCAGTCTAAGCTTGAGAAGTTATCTAAAACGTATATCGCAAAAAAACGCAGGTTAGGATTTAAAAATGTCTCCGCCATGCTGTTGGATTATCGAACAATGGAAGTGCTTGCATCGCTTGGGTCAGCTAACTTTTATAATCATGAGATTCAGGGGCAGGTTGATGGTACTCGCGCAAAACGCTCTCCAGGATCAACACTAAAACCGTTTATTTACGCGTTGGCAATGGATCAGAGTTTGATTCATCCGATGACGATGTTAAAAGATGCGCCAAAGCGGTTTGGAGCATATACCCCAGAGAATTTTGATAGAGGATTTTTAGGCCCTGTATTTGCAAAAGATGCGCTTATTTATAGCAGGAACGTTCCAGCAGTGAATCTGATGTCACAGTTAAAAAGCCCCTCGCTGTATGATTTCTTATTAAAAGCGGGTGTCTCAGGCATGCGGGAAGAAGCGTTTTATGGTTTGGCACTTGCTCTGGGTGGGCATGAGTTAACGATGCATGAGCTGGTGACATTGTATGCCATGCTCGCCAACAGTGGGAAGTTGCGGAAGATTAAGAGCGTATTGAATGAAGAAGGTAAGGAGTCGGATGTTCAGCTATTGAGCCCTGAAGCCAGCTTTTTGACCTTGGATATGCTGGGTGATAATCCAAGAGAAGAAGCTTCGATGCTGCCCAATCAGATGACTGCTAGACCCAGTGTATACTGGAAGACAGGGACATCTTTTGCCTTTCGTGATGCATGGAGTATTGGGATATTTGGACCATACGTTTTGGCTGTTTGGGTGGGAAATTTTAATGGCGAGGGTAATCCAGCCTTTGTGGGTAGAAAGGCTGCTGCACCGCTGTTTTTTGAAATTGTTGATGCTGTTGTAGGTTCAAATAAAAGGTTTGAAAAAGATTTGCTGACTGCGCAGGGGTTAAATCTTACCAAGGTGGATGTGTGTGCGCCGACAGGGGATCTTCCGGGGCGCTATTGCCCTGAAACCCTTAAATCATGGTTTATTCCAGGCAAATCCCCCATTCGAGTCTCTAATATTCATCGTGCGATACCGATAAATAACAAAACGGGGCTTAGAGCCTGCTCTGATGATGCTGATGATGTGGTTATGCAAGTGTTTGAGTTTTGGCCGTCAGACATCATAAGGCTGTTTCGTAAAGCTGGCATCTCTCGCAAACTTCCACCAGATTTTGAGCCTGAATGTAGCATTGATATGAAGGCAACCCATGGTATGAAACCTCACATTCAGTCACCTGACCAGACTATTAGCTATGCCATACGCAGCGACCGCTTGGACGAGGAACAAATTCCGTTCATCGCTGTTGCCGATGCTGATGTGAAAAAGTTATTCTGGTTTGTTGATCATCAGTATATCGGTTATTCAACCAATGGGGAGCCATACTACTGGAAGCCCRAGCTTAAGAGAGCTTCGGTGCGTGTAGTGGATGACCATGGCAGGACTGCTGTAGGTCAAATATCCGTTGAGTTGGTTCAATGAAGCGTTTGCTAAGAGCCCTTGGAATAGTTTTGTGTCTTGTCATTGCCTCTCATGCATTTGGTCAATCAACATGTAGCTACAATACATATCAATGGAATACCAAAGAGAAGAGGGCGGTGAACTATCAAAAGGTAGTCCACCCATACAGTCAGCTATCTGACGAAGAAAGAGATCCCATAACGGGCTGCACAGTTTGTATCGAAGACCAAGTTAAGATTAGCATTCCACCAGTTAAACCGTTTTATGTCTGTAAAGTCATTGCCCCAGAGATTCAAAATATTCTTGAAGGATTGATCCGTTCAGGAGAGAGCATTGTAGATGTTACGGGGTATCGAGTAGGAAAAACCCGAGGTGGTGTTGATAAGCAAGGCAACCGTACAAAGTTTAGTAATCACGCATATGGTGTAGCAATCGATATAAACCCCGAGCAGAATGGATTATATGATAAATGTATAGAATTTGGTGTGGGCTGTAGATTAATCCGTGGTGGTCGATGGGAGCCTGGGAAAAGGTGCGAAAGTATCGAACCAGATGGCTTCATTGTCAGGGCATTTAAGGAGCTTGGATATTTATGGGGCGGGGAAATCCAGGGTAGGCAAAAGGACTTTATGCATTTCTCTTTAACTGGGTATTAGTTGGATAAATAATGGGTAGGCTTAAGTTTCGTCGGACAGTAGTGACTTTCTATTTTTAATGCGAGAAGTGTAAATATAATAATGGTTTGAATCTTGCTTAATACCTAATGAATAAATTTTCTAAGTTAGAGCGATAGGAACATGGGTAACATGTTCTCTATAAGGGAGAGTTGGTTTGAGCGTAGATATTCGCCATATGAAAAGACGCGCCCTTTATGATGATATTTTAAAGGTATTGAAACATGCTTTGGGTGATGAACATGCACAAGCATGTTAGCGCAAAATGAAAGTGTCCGCTTTTAGCAAAGTAGAAATGTCCCCTTTAGCGTACGTGCTGGAGGTTGCATATGACAGCGGAGATACTACAGATGAGCGTTCAGGAACAATCACGATCAGAGGTTATACGGCTTTATATTGAGGGTCATATAAAACAAAAGGAAGCTGCGAGAAGGATTTCTTTAAGCTGCCGTCAAGTGCGCAGGTTAGCCAAGCGTTACAAGCAGGATGGTGCAAAAGGGCTGATTCATAGAAGCCGAGGAAAAGAAAGTAATCGCAAGCTTTCCGCAGCCTTTAAGGCTCAGGTTATTGGATTGGTTCGCAAGCACTATTGGGATTTTGGACCAACCTTTGCAGTAGAGAAGTTATGCGAGCGTGATGGTCTTAACATTTCCTCTGAAACCTTGCGGCATTGGATGATTAACGAGGGTCTATGGAAATCACGCAGCAAGAAAAAGAAAGCCAATCATCCCATACGTGAGCGCCGACCTTGTATAGGCGAGCTTATACAAATTGATGGCTCTCCCCACGACTGGTTTGAGGGTAGGTCAGGCAAGTGTACGCTGATTGTATTTATTGATGACGCGACCAGTAAACTGATGGACATTCACTTTTACCCCACCGAAGGCACGCAGGCTTATATGGAGGGCTTACGTCGTTATATGAGTCAATACGGTCGCCCTGCAGCGTTATATTCCGATCGACATAGCACCTTTGTTGTCAATCAAGTCGATGCTAAATCGGGCGAGCAAATAACACAGTTTGGCAGAGCATTAAAAACACTGGATATTCAACATATTCCTGCCAACTCGCCCCAGGCAAAAGGCCGAGTGGAACGTTCCAACCTAACCCTGCAAGATCGCTTGGTAAAAGAGATGCGTTTAGCAGGCGTGTCGAGCATGGAAGAAGGCAATGCATTCCTTGCTAAATACATGCAAAAACATAATCAAAAGTTCGCCGTAAAAGCTATCTCAGATAAGGACGCTCATCGTGATGTTATACACAGCGAAGAAGAGTTGAATCTTATCTTTTCCAAACACTATAAGCGTAAGGTATCAAGCAACTTAGCCGTACAATACAACAACACGACCTATCAAATTAACATTAAAAACATTGGCTATGCTATGCGTGGTTCAACCATCACCATATGCGAAGAGTTCAATGGCAAAGTAACATTGCTATACAAAGGAAAAAGTCAAAAATACACAGCATTTAAACGCGGCGAAAAAGTACAGCAACCTGTGAGTGATAAAACCATTAATCATGTAGTCGATCAAACCATTCGTAACCAAAACAAACGGCAGCACTACAAACCTAGCATTGATCACCCATGGAGAAGAAATGCCATTGGCTCAAGCACTAAAAAGCGGACAGTTCTATTTTGGGGAAAAGAGGACATTTCTACTTTGCGTTGACACTTAGAATTAATCTGGGTGATCGGGATCCAATCCTCACTGTTCGGTTTGCCATCACCGTCGCGGTCGTCATCTTCAGCATCAGGGATACCGTCATGATCCATATCGTTATCTGAATTTACACCGCCAGCAGTTCCGCCTCCACCATTGCCTTGACCTACACCGCCGCCTTGATTATTGCCACCACCTGTAGGTGGATTAACAACAGCAGAAGGATTGGGGTCAACCACAGTAATCGGCATGGTTGCGGTGACCAATGTGG
>NVTQ01000032.1 GCA_002401635.1 Pseudomonadota bacterium | reverse complement strand
ATTAATTGTTGGCATCGTTACCTCTTAAAACTTTTAAAAACCTTTGCACAAGAAAGCATTTAAACTCAATAGCTCCTTGCGAAGGGTCGCGAAACATAGTGATGCACCATCTTCATGTCAACACTTTCTGATGATATATTTTTCATGCCACAGTATTTTTTATTCCCCGCCTCTCGAATGCTTCAATAAGAGGTAAGCCTGATACTCTTGCAAGTCCATCTTACCCATAATATATAACATATAATCTTCCCAAATATCACCATTAGGTTCTTTTCCTTCTTGCAATACATGCTTGCGAGCCTGCCCCTCCCTCCGAGCCATCTCGCCATCATCCACACCTTGCGGTCTTTGCATTGCAGCTGTTTTCCATGCTTGTGCCGTTTTATACGCCATTATATCACCCCATACATATTTACCATTCAAACCATCCAATACAGCAATCAACAATACCTACTATCTATAGTATGGGTTAAAATCCCCAAAACTTAATTAAGACTTCCATCAAACTCAATTTTCAGGTTATAGTTACGGGTGTAAGCTCTAATGCACTGCGTTATAGCTAAGGAAGCTCTGAACAAGTCATGAATTTGTATCTTGTGCCCAGAATATTCAAACTCTGCGTTGTAAATCTTTGCAATAGCCATGCTATTACATGCGATTCATACCTCGCCTAAAAGCGCCTACTCTTGGTGATTTTGAATATAATGAAGCACAATCTTCTTCATTCAGACTTATTCAGAGCTTCCCTAAATCAGGGAGGACGACTCAAAATAATGAAAGTTTCTGATGTAATGACTACAACACCCCTAACATGCGATGAAAGCGACACGCTTCGCACCATCACTGAAAAAATGGTTATGCGCCGTTGCGGAGCTATTCCCGTTGTTGATGACAATGGCAACCTTACAGGCATTGTAACCATTCGCGATACCATGTTGCCACTTTACCCCAATTTTGGCGAATATGTTCACGATGCTGTACACGGTCGCGATTTTGAAGAAATGGAAGAAAACTATAAACGCGTATTGTGCATGAAGGTCAAAGAAGTGATGACACCCGAGCCCATGAGCATCGGTGCGGACGAGTCCATTCTTAAAGCCGCCTCATTTATGGGTTTACGCAACTTGCGCCGCATGCCTGTAACCGAAGATGGTAAATTGATTGGCATGGTAAGCATTGGCGATATTGCTCGCGGCTTATATATTCACCAAGGCGTTTAATTCTTGCGCTTCACTGACATAGAAAATATAAACAAGGTCAGTGAAGCGTATTTGCAAGTTGCCACCAGCTGTACAGCTACCTACAAATAGAACAATGGAGCAAATCTTATGAAAAAAGGATTCGCCACACTCACTCCGGTTATCTGTTTAATCATGCTTAGCGGCTTTTCACTCTTTTCCAAAAACAAAGCTCAGGGTACAGTTGTGCTAGAAAAAGCAGCACAAGAAAGCACAAATTCCGAATGGAGGTATGCTCTGCGATTTACAGGAAAAGGCTGGTCATCAGGGGTTCACCAATGGATCCCCAAACGTGTAAATACAAGCAATACAATCTTTTTAAATAGAATTTCAGGCACGGTTAAATGTGAAAATATTAAAATTGCCAATAACACCTTTCGAAACAACCAGTTTTGCCAAGGTGGTATAGAGTTTGTTGATGGCAGGGTGCTTGTTGACCTACAATTCAACCATGAAGATAAAATATCCATTATGAGGCGTTTCTCAGATGCTGGGCCGGAGAATACAACTTACCGCAGCGTAGGCGGCAACCCTGCGGTTTTTGGCGACACTCGATTACATGTATTCAATGGTTATATTAAAGAGCTATGGTCAGAGTATAGGGTTGTGGATAGACATCGAATGATGTCAGRTTCAGTGGAATTCCATTATAAAAGGCTTAAAAAGTTAGGGCTTCATAAAGATGAACCATTTATTGTTTATAACAAAGCAATCAATGATAAAAGCTTATCCATAGAGCAAATTGAACACAAATGGAACGTAAGGGTTATCTACAGAGGTACATTGGGAGACTTCGCGACTGGGTTCAAACTTAAGAAGCTGCTTCCCAACCTCTGGTCTCACGACAGCGTTAGCGCCAGATTACCAAAGCATCCAAAACTACTCATTAACATTGAAAACAACTCGGGCGTTTTTGATTTTAATGGTGAATATAATATCAATCTCACATCTCATTAATTTCTTGGAAACACGCCTCACCTTGGCGAGATAGCATTTAGGAGAAAACATATGCGGTATACGGTCGGATTACTCATCACACTTACCTTTATCAGTCTCAATGCCTATGCATTTGATGCACGTTTGCGACCGAGCAACTGGGGCACGCCTATCATTTCAGAGCATTTGGATAATTGGTATCAGGTTGATAAACATGTGTACCGAAGTGAGCAGCCTGATGATGAAGCAATGCTTGAAATTGAAAATTTTGGCATTCAATATGTTTTAAATTTGCGTGAATACCACGATGATATAGACGAAACACAAAACACCCATTTAACATTGTTACACATCCCTATCAGAACCAGTAATATTAGTGATGAACATGTGATAAAAGCTTTGCGCTTCATTAGAAAGTCGGATAAACCTATTTTGGTGCATTGCTGGCATGGGGCGGATCGCACAGGAACCATCATCGCTATGTATCGTATTATTGAACAAGGCTGGAGCAAACAAGCTGCGATTGATGAGTTGATCCACGGTGGTTATCATTATCATGCTATATTTGATAATATTGTCACCTATATACAAAGCGCAGACATCAAAAACATCAAACGTAAGTTAGAATAAAGAAGTTATAGAAACACCGCTCTTTTTTCGTTTAAGTGCTGTTTATTAGTTAGCCTCTTCTAATATGGCACAATTTTACCATCAAAAGCCACAAACTGCCCCGCTTCATAATGATCCACATCGGCAATCACTTGCGTCATGCCCTTCACAGATGTTTCTATATCAATCAAACCTGAATGATGTGTCATATCGGTTTGAACCCAACCAGGATGCAAGGTAATCACCCGCACACCATCCGATTGCAAATCAACCGCCATGGATTTGGACACAATCACCAAAGCAGCTTTGGAAGCGCGATAAGCATACGTGCCTCCACTGGAGTTATCTGCGCTTGAGCCCATCTTTGAACTCACATTGGCAATCACACCTTGCGCCGCAATCACCCGATCTTTTAAATGTTGTACAACCCGTAATGGCCCCACAGTGTTTACGTTAAAAACTTCCAGCATGTCATCGGGTGCAATCACATCCAATGATTGACCACCTTTCGTTGAGCCATAAATACCAGCATTATTGATAAGCAAATCAATTGCATCAGGCAGCCCTTCACTCGGYGCCTTATCTTGTGACACATCCCATTGCAGCAAATGCAGTGCCTCTGTATTCATATCTGCCAAAGCTTGACATTCACTGCGGTAACAAGCCCAAACCTGGTCACCTTTTGCCAAATAGTGCTGCACAAAACCCAATCCCAAACCGCGATTTGCACCTGTAATCAATACATTCATAGTCGCTTCCATCCTTTTGCATGTTTACACTCGCCCCATGCCGATTCGTACAACATCWACATCCATGCACGAACCWGACCCGTCCARYMCKCCAAGCCTATGGCATTGGMTRAAAGGCACATGGGTAGAYCGCATACTATTATTACTCRCGCTTATTGCYATAACTATGGGYTGGTTATGGATRCAACAAAACTTATCAGGYACRCCYATGGTTCATATTTACCACGGCAAAGCACTGCTCGCCACATACCCACTACATCCCGAAAAGACCATCCATTTTGAGGCTCAAGGCGATATTGGTTTGTCCGAGATAACCATTGACTCGGATGGTGTGCGCATCACACATTCCTCTTGCGTTAGCCAACGCTGTGTACTCTCTGGTCATCGCCATCGCATTGGCGATATATTGGCATGTGTTCCCAATCGTATTCTTGTCAGCATTGAAGGCTCTCAAAAACTCGCCCTTGATGCGGTATCTGAGTAGATGAGCACAGCTCAAATTCCTCGTCCATCACTGGCTTCTTTGGAGAAAAAGGCTTACTGGTTAGGGCTTTTATTGCTTGCCAGCGGACTGCATGTTTTTGAAGCTGCTATGCCAAGTTTAGGTCCATGGTTCAAACTTGGGCTGGCAAATATTATCACCTTGATTGTGCTTGCCAGCATGGGCCCTAAAGCAGCTATAAGCCTTGCTATTGCGCGTGTTGTTATAGGTGCTTTTTTTATCGGAACCATATTCACGCCGACATTTATTATCAGCCTAACAGCCACCTTGGCATCAACTGCAGTCATGATTTTGGCATGGTATTTCATTCCCCGCATTAGTCTGATTGGCATTAGTTTATTGGCCGCATTGGCCCATATGTGCAGTCAATTTATTGTCGTAGAGCAACTTTTCATTCAGCAAATTGCACTTTATTATCTGCTACCGCCATTGCTTGTGCTATCCTGCGCGACAGGCTGGCTCAATGGCGCTCTGGCGACCTATATTACAGCGCAACTCACTATTCGGAGCAGGTAAGCATTGCAAGCAAAGTCTAAAAATAATCGCTTAATCATTGCATTTGTGGCATCCATTGCCGCTCATATCGTGCTGGGGTTATTCATATCTTTAAACCATGAYGAACCTCGYTTGGTGAAAAAGCAGGCTCCGCAATTTACCGATGTTATCCTGCTCGATCCAGCTACCGAATCCAAGAAAACTCCGCCAAAAGATGCCAAAACGATTGCCAACCGCAGCGCTGAAGGTGGAAGCTCGAATGCAAAAGATCGCAGCACACGCTCTGCCAAATCTCCTGCACTTAGCAAAAAACAAAGCAAACAACGCCCGACCCCGCCAAAGGCTCCTAATATTCCGCCAACACCACCCAAAGCATCKGAKAAACGCACCCGCATTCTGACCAAAAAGGGCGCAACATCCGAACATGACRATGTTATTAAAACCACGCCTGTCAAAAAGAAGCATGTTRCRAAAAAACGYCCGACCCCACCACGYCTCATTCCACTATCCAAACTRATGCCATCSAGCATGGCYTTATCTGAGTTATCACGTGAYTTTGAGCGCGAACGCCGCATGAAACAAATGCTTTCCAAAGARGCWGAYATTCCGATTAATACCAAAGAAGCCAAATATGCACCCTATGCACACTCTTTGGTGCGGGCTCTGGAAGAGCAATGGCGACCAGGGCAAGCTGATTATCAAAAATTTGCCGATAACGCGCGGCAAGTGCTGATGCGCGTTACGATTGAGCTGAGTGGCGAATTGGGCAACCTTGAAATTTTACGCCCAAGCCCTATCCAATCACTCAATGAAAGTGCTGTAAGAGCCATTCATGATGCCGCTCCGTTCAAACCTCTGCCTAGCTCATGGGGTTTGGATCGCGCAAGTTTCTACCTCACCTTTGAAGTTGTTGATGACCAATTTGTTTTCCGTACCATGTAAGCCATTATTACAATGGTATCAAACAAATCTGCGCGATTTACCATGGCGACACACCACTGACCCTTATCACATTTGGGTATCAGAGATGATGCTGCAACAAACCCAAGTCAAAACAGTATTGCCACGCTATGAGCAATGGTTTCAACTATTTCCTAACATTCAACATGTCGCAGCTGTGCCATTGGATGATGTGCTCAAAGCATGGGAAGGTTTGGGTTATTATAGGCGCGCACGTTTTATCCATAGCGCAGCCCAGCAAATCATGGATCAACACGACGGCATATTTCCTGAACAGTTTGATGATATATTAAGTTTATCTGGCATCGGTCAATCAACGGCTGGCGCGATTGCATCTTTCTGTTTTGGCATGAACACGCCTGTACTTGATGGCAATGTAAAACGCGTCTTAAAACGCTGGCACAACCAATATGAAGCCACGGACAAACAACTGTGGGTACTGGCGCAAGAAGCAATCGATGCATCAAATGCACCTGCAATATGGAACCAAGCCATGATGGAATTGGGCGCAACACTTTGCCAAGCCCGCTCTGCAAGGTGCGATACGTGTCCCGTTTCCAGATACTGTAAATCCGCCTTCTCAAACATAGAGCAGCAACCTTCAAACAAGAAAAAAACACCTGTAAAAGATGTTTTTTGGCAAATAAATCTGCATACACACCTAGAAAAAGGCCTGTGGCTGCAACAACGTCCAGAAAAAGGCATTTGGGCAGGACTTTGGACACCACCGATTATCGAACTACCAAACAAACCAGATTGTTCACCTTGCCATATCCATCTATTAACCCATCGACGCTTGCACCTATACAGCAAGCCTCTCTCATCCGCCCCACCATCTGATGGCAAATGGGTTAAACAAATTTCTCAACTTGCATTGCCGACTGGTATCCACCGACTACTTGAAAAGAACTTTCCCAAAAATAAATATCAAATTATAAAAGCCTGACCCTATTTTATACCAATCAATTGCTCAAAACATCATCATGGAAAGACCTGGAAGGAGTGAGCCTAGAGCAGTCAAGAGAAGTCCTAAAAACCATCAGTTATAATCAATGGGGTCTAATCAATGGGGTCAGACTCGATTGATTTTGCAATTTCATAATTTATCCTTTTATACAAGCAAGTTACATCTAAAAACAGCATCTAAAGTCTACTCCCAGTTCGGGGCAGTTCGGGGGACACAATACATAATTCAACATCATCAATGTCAGCATTACCTCAAGATGTTGGACAAAACTTCATTTGTCAAATAATTAAGTATTGTGTCCCCGGAACTGGGCACTAATCTGACCCACAGACTCGAAGCCTAAGGTCTAAGTACAGCATCACCCCACCCATTGTTGATTTCCGTACTTAAAACCAACTTGGCGTAAGATACAAGGTCTTGCAATCAGGTATTTCCTCTCATATTCTCTGCTTACGCTAACATTAATCAAAAATTTCAACTACAATAAAATATGGCTTTGCAAGACTTGACCCCAAGATCCCAGATACGCCATGCCTGGCAGCCCGTGAAGTGTGGTGCCGATACTTTACGCCGCCGATACATCAAGGTTTTTGACACACAGCCATATGGCATGGCGGTGTTCGAGTTTGATGGGGGCAAATGAAGAGAGATAACAATCTTTCATATCACTGATGAGATTGTAAAAGCACACGGTGTGGATACCGCAGAAGACTATATTAAATCGTACCTGACAGGGGACATTGTTTATGAAAAAAAATAGCCGCCAACCCCAGCCGACCGACGGCTTGATGAGTAACTACTGGATCCTGCAGGTCTGGTGCCTCGATACTCAACATAACAATGATAGAGTAATTTAATGACAGGTGCAAGTTCCAAGTGCAACACGCGCAAAATGTTTATGAAAGTCGAAAGACTCAGGCATGAATATTTCAGCTGTGTATAAAGGGCGCTACCCTTTAATCATAAGAGACTGCGTATAAAGGGGACGCTACCCTTTAAATCATAAGTGACTGTGCTAAGCTTCCACCATGCCAAGATTATCACGAAGCGTATTTGCGAATATTCCTCACCATATTACTTACATACCCGACGGTGTTCAAACACGGATGACGATTTATAGTGTGCCCTGTCTTTGAGTTGCTATTTAACTATCGCTAGCTCCTCATCGTGAAGCATAGGATGGCGCTCAATCCATACTTAAATTTCTAAAGCAAATACACCCTGATAAGAATCAACTGTTTGAGCATGCAAGTATGTTTATATACACTCATCACATGTTAAAAAAATACATCCTAGCCAGTCTTTTTATTATTCCCTCGCTCACACAAGCAGCAACCCCTTCCTCAAATATGGTGGTATCGGCTCATCCATTGGCAAGCCAAGCAGGCATTCAAATTCTACAGCAAGGCGGCAATGCCTTTGACGCTGCTGCTGCAACTGCGTTGGCTTTGGGCGTGGTGGAACCTGGCTCTTCAGGCATTGGTGGTGGTGGATTCTTTTTGCTTTATATCGCCAAAGAAGACCGTTATGTGATGATTGATGCACGTGAGACATCGCCCGAATTAGCAGGGAACGGCGAGATTTATAGTACGCAATCGAGTATTAATGGGGCGCAGTCCGCAGGTGTTCCGGGGCTACTGGCTGGCGTGGATCATTTAATATCAACATACGGACGCATGGCTCGTGAAAAATCCGTATCCCCCGCAATTTCCTTAGCATCCAAAGGTTTCCCTATAAGCCCACATCTGCAAAGTATGATAAAGTGGCGCAAAGATGTACTCAATGATGCAGCACAACGTATTTTCCTTAACAATGGTGATACTCCTGAAGAGCACAGCCTGCTTCGCCAAGCAGCATTGGCCGATACCCTCCGTCGTTTTGCCAAATACGGCGCAGATGATTTTTATCGCGGCGAAACTGCTGGTCGTTTGGTCGCTGATATGAAACGCGATGGTGGACTCATTCGAGAGAGCGACCTTGCCAACTACAAGGTCATTGAACGCCAACCCGTACAGTTTACATATCATGATACACAATTTATCTCAGCTGCCCTGCCTTCCTCAGGAGGCATTACCATGGCAGAGATTTTCGGCATTCTGCAACATGATAATCTCAAAGAAATGAGCGCAATCAACCGCACCCATCTATTGATTGAAGCCATGAAACGCGCCTATAAAGATCGCAATCAATATTTGGGAGATAGTGATTTTGTAAGCATTCCTGACTTACTAAATCCACAACGTCTGAAAAAACTGCGCGCTTCCATTGACCTGCATAAAGCAACACCATCGAAATCATTAAAAGGCTTTAGCGAACCCATCGGAGCCAGTGTTGATACCACCCATTTCTCCATTATCGATGATGAGGGCAACATGGTTTCCGCTACGCTTTCCATCAATTATGGCATGGGTTCTGGTTATGTRTCKCCYAGCACWGGCATTCTTTTGAATGAYGARATGGATGATTTTGCAACACRMCCWGGYAAGCCCAATGCTTATGGKYTGGTRCARGGCAAAGCCAATGCCGTTGCACCACGCAAACGCATGTTATCYTCAATGTCTCCGACTTTTGTGATTGATAAAAATCGCACRTTKATTGTTGGYACACCWGGCGGCTCCCGAATTATCAGCATGGTCATGCTCGCAGCTGTACACTTTATCGCGCATGACACGCCTGCCGAACAGTGGGTCAATGCACCTCGTTTTCATCATCAATTTTTGCCCGATGTGGTGCAATATGAGGCTGGAGCATTCTCACCTGATATCATTGCCGAACTTGAAAAACGCGGCCATCATCTCAAACAAATGAATCGTCAATATGGTAATATGCAGGCTATTCTATGGAATCGCAGTCATGGTAAACTTACAGGCATCAGTGATGCACGTGGCGAAGGAAGTGCCATGGAAATTCAGCGTTAAAACAGGATAAATATGCTAAAAACACTCAAGAGAATGTTGCGGAACTCAACACCAGCCTCATCCAAACGCCCAGAACATGACATCACGCTCGCCGTCACAACGTTGATGGTGCAAGTCATGCAACAAGATGATTGCCTTGATGAGCGTGAGCATCGTGCGATTATGCAGAGTATCCAAGACCGTTTCAGTTTATCTGAAAAAGAGGCTGAAAAACATATCAAACTCGCCACGCAGGCAGGCAATAAAGCCAATGATTTACACCAGTTCACCGCGCCGCTTATCAAGGCTTATTCAACACAAGAGCGCATCGATATTATTCAACAACTTTGGCTTGTTGCTATGGCCGATGGCTCTATCGATCCTTATGAAGAAACTTTAATTCGCAAAGTTGCCGAGCTGATTGGTGTTCATCACCATCAGTTTATTGATGCCAAAATTCAAGCCAAAGCAAGCCTGCAATAAACACAGCAGAAGACACGCACCATAACCATCTCCAAGCTTTACTTGTAAAGGCTTTATAACGGCATGCTACATTAGGGCACCTCGAAAAACCTCGAGCGAGTCAAGCGCCGCTATTTTTCGTTCATGACAAGGCGTGATGAAATGAGTAATAGCAACGCTATTGCTCTTTTTATCCAACGCGGGCAGGGGGGAAAAGAGCAAGCTTGACGAAATAGTGAGGTTTTTCGAGGTGCCCATTAAGCTATTGCACTGTCATATTGTTGTCACAATCATTTCTCATCTTGATTCCATTACGCTAAATTAGATTAAATTTGCATTAATATATCTTTAATATATCTTACGTGGTTATTAACTTTACCTAAGGAGGTGAGACAGTGGTCGAAAATACCCCTGAAAATCCCAATTACAATATGGCAATTGTGAAAGCATTTTCTGTTTGTGCGGTGGTTTACCTTGTTGTAGGCGCGCTTGTGGGCGATCTTATTGCATGGCAACTATCATTCCCTGCACTTAATTTTAATGAATACATGACCTTTGGTCGCTTGCGTCCATTGCACACCAACGCAGTTATTTTCGCATTTGGTGGCTGTACTTTAATGGCAACAGCCTTTTACATCGTACAACGCACCTGCGAAGTTCCTTTATGGAGCAACAAACTAGCATGGTTCACCTTCTGGGGCTGGAACTTGGTTATCGTTGCCGCTGTTATCTCATTCCCTATGGGTTGGACACAAGGTAAAGAGTACGCTGAATTAGAATGGCCAGTTGATATTCTTATCGCAGTGGTTTGGCTCTCTTATATGTTTAACTTCATTATGACCATTGCCAACCGCAAGGTATCACATATCTATGTGGCAAACTGGTTCTTCCTTGGCATGATGATTATGATTACTTACCTACACGTGGTGAACTCACTGGTTGTACCCGTCACACTCACCCATTCTTATTCCATCTATTCAGGCGTGCATGATGCCATGATTCAATGGTGGTGGGGGCATAATGCAGTTGGTTTCTTCTTAACGGCTGGTTTCTTGGGTATTATGTATTACTTCATTCCCAAACAAGCCGATTTGCCGATTTATTCATATCGCTTATCTGTATTACATTTCTGGGCTTTGATGTTTGGTTATGTWTGGYTKGGYGCGCATCAYYTKCAATATACTGCTYTRCCWGAYTGGGCWGGMTCWYTGGGTGCRGCWGTYTCCATYGCTATGATTATTCCATCATGGGGCGGCGCGGTGAATGGCTTGATGACCCTATCAGGCGCATGGAACAAATTGCGTGATGATTATGTTCTACGCTTCTTGGTTGTATCGTTGGCATTTTATGCCATGTCCACCTTTGAAGGTCCTGTTATGTCGATAAGAACAGTCAACGCCTTGTCTCATTATACTGACTGGACGATTGGTCATGTACATTCAGGTGCTTTAGGTTGGGTTGTGATGGTTTCTGTGGGCGCAATTTACCACTTGGTTCCACGTTTATGGAAAACAAACATCCWTTCGGTTCCTATGGTCAATACGCACTTCTGGATTCATACTATTGGTACAGTGATTTATATCTGCGCCATGTGGGTATCAGGCATCATGCAAGGCTTAATGTGGAGAGCTACCGATGACTATGGCAATTTATCGTACACCTTTGCTGAGACCGTTGTTGCAATGCATCCTTATTATGTACTGCGTTCTGTGGGTGGATTCCTCGTACTCATTGGTGCAATCATCATGCTCTACAACGTTGTCATGACCATTCGCAATAGTAATGCACAGCCCAAAGCTGTTGCAGCACAAGCATAAGGGAGGCCTACATGTCATTTCAGGAAAAACTCGAAAAAAACGTCTGGGGTTTAGCTTTTATGGTTGCCGTTGTGGTTTCTATTGGCGGTATCGTAGAAATTGTTCCGCTATACTATCTTGATAACACCATCGAAACCTTAACAGAGGAAGAAGATAGCATTCGCCCTTACACCGCGCTGGAACAAGAAGGGCGTGATGTTTACATACGTGAAGGTTGTTATTTATGCCATTCACAAATGATTCGCCCATTTCGCGATGAAAAAGAGCGTTATGGACACTACTCATTGGCAGCGGAATCCAAGTATGACCATCCGTTTCAATGGGGTTCCAAACGTACAGGGCCTGACTTGGCTCGTGTCGGTGGTAAATACTCCAATGAATGGCAACGCCAACATTTGCGTGCGCCACGCTCGCTGGTGCCTGAATCTGTGATGCCCAACTATGCATTTTTTGAAGATCATATCATTGATGATTCATTAACTGAGAGAAAACTTCGTGCGCTAGCCATGGTCGGCGTTCCATATACCGATGCTGATTTCGCAGGAGCCGCAGATGCAGTGCGCGGTAAAACAGAAATGGATGCTATGATCGCTTACCTACAAGTGTTGGGAACCATGGTGAAATTCGAAGAAGGGAAAGATTATCGTGAGTAGCTTACGCGAATACTTTGCTACGGACTGGGAAGCGATGACACATGCTGACTGGAGTGGGCTAATTATTGTGCTGATTCTAACAGTATTGATGGCTGGTCTTTATTTTTGGGTATTTAACCCCAAAAACCGCGATAAATTTGAACAACACCGTGATTTTGTAAACGAACATCATGATAAACACCATGAAAACACACACCGGGAGGTTGAACATGGCCAAGCAAAATAAGCCGCAACAAGCCCCAAATACGGGACATGAATGGGATGGGATTCGTGAGTTAACCAACCCACCACCACGTTGGTGGATGATATCTCTACATGCCAGTTGGATTTTTTGTGTGGGTTACATCATTCTTTATCCATCCATCCCACTGCTTCATGAATCCACAAAAGGGCTTCTAGGCTGGACGCAAATTAAAGAATTTAAAGAAGCTGTCGTTGAAAATAATGCGATTAAAGCACCTTATTTAAAGAAGGTTGCGGCAATGGATGGTCAGGCGCTATTGGCCGACGCTGGCATGCGCAACTTCGCAGAGTCGTCTGCCAAAGCTATTTTTGGTGATAACTGTGCTGGCTGCCATGGTGCTGGGGGAGAAGGTTCTCCTGGTTTATTCCCGAATCTAGCCGATGATGATTGGTTGTATGGTGGCGACTTTGACACCATTGTTGAAAGTATTGCTGATGGTCGTGAAGGCTCCATGCCTGCTCATAAAGGCATGATTGATGATGCAGATATTGAACAGCTAGCAGATTTTGTGCTTGCTTCTTCACAAGGTAAAGCAACACCAAAAGGACTGGCTCTTTTTAATAAATCAGGCTGTGCCGATTGCCATGGTGAAGATGCCAAGGGTGGTGTGTTCAATGATTTGGGTACAGGCGCTGCGGATTTAACCGATGGTATTTGGCGCTTTGGCGGGTCTCGCGAAGATATACTTCGCACCATTAATAGCGGCGTGAATGAGGATCCTGAAGATATTCCAAATACACGTTCGGCAATTATGCCCGCTTTTGGTGAAAAACTTAGCCCAGAAGCAATTAAAATGTTGGCTGTCAAAGTGTACGGATTTGGCGGCGGAAAATAGGAGGCATGTATGGATAGCGTTGTAATTGGCACCTTTGCAGCAGTCGCAGGAACTATTCTTGTTGGTCTTTATTTGGGTTATAAATTCCTGAAAATCATCATGGGTAAAGACGACTCTGAATAACTTATGCGAAATCATGTGAAAAAGGGAGGCTTGACCCTCCCTTTTTCTATTATGGTTATAATCAATCAAGTTATCTTGTGCTTTCATTAAATATTCACAAGCACATTGCAATATATTGCTTAGGGAAGTGCTGATTAAATCTGGATCAAGTAGCTTGTGATTTAGAGTATTCAAAATCAATGCGTGAGTTCATGACTTGTTCAAAGCTTCCCTTATAAATTTTATCATGTTTTATGTATGAATGAAGGAGCAGTGATGGCAGAAAATAAGCATCATGAAATTGAATCCCTATATAACGATTCCCAGCACTGGCATGTCAATGCTGGTGATGAAACCATTCATGCCAAACGCATGGCTGGTCGTTTTCGCAATTATAAATGGTATGCCTCCACTTTATATTTACTGCTTTTTATCCTGCCTTATTTCCGCTGGGAAGGCTCTCAAGCCATCCTATTTGATATTCCACATCGCCAATTTCATTTTTGGGCGCTGACTATCTGGCCTCAAGATATTTGGATGTTGGCTTTGGTATTAATTCTTCTCGCCATCACCTTGTTTGCGGTTACTGCCATCGCAGGGCGTATTTGGTGTGGCTATTTCTGTTTCCAAACCATTTGGGTGGATTGGTTTACATGGATAGAGGATAAAATTGAGGGCAACCCTATTCAGCGCCGCAAGCTTGATTCAGCGCCGTGGGCAGGTAAAAAAATTCGTTTGAAGCTATTAAAGCACAGCTTATGGATACTGATTTCCATCCTTACGGGTGTAACATTCGTAGCCTATTTCACTGATGTCTA
This sequence comes from Pseudomonadota bacterium, assembly GCA_002401635.1. GTDB lineage: Bacteria > Pseudomonadota > Zetaproteobacteria > Mariprofundales > Mariprofundaceae. The sequence continues at coordinate 4,385 of NVTQ01000032.1, read as the reverse complement.
TGGGCTTTGGTATAGCTATTTAACCATGGATGCACCACTGACTGCTTGGGTGGTATTAGGAACGCTATTTTTATTCACCTATGTCTTCGCTGGTTTTATGCGTGAGCAAGTATGTTTTTGGCTCTGCCCTTATGCCCGCATTCAAAGTGTCATGGTGGATAAAGATACTGAAATGCCAACCTATGACATACTGCGCGGTGAGCCTAGAGGCAAGCTTCGTGGCAAAGACAGCAATGAGCGTGGTGATTGTATTGACTGCCGCCTATGTGTCGGTGTCTGCCCGACTGGGGTTGATATTCGTGAAGGCATGAGTGAAGGCTGCATCACCTGCGGCATGTGCATTGATGCGTGTGATAGCATTATGGATAAAGTTGATCGCCCAAGAGGGCTTATTCGTTATGCCTCAAGAAAAGAGATGGATGGCAAGCCGCTGCCTCCATTATTCAAACGACCGCGTGTGGTAACTTACGCCATCATTTTGCTACTTTCCATGCTAGGGATTATCTATGGTTTGACCCATATCCCACCTGTGGAATTATCGGTTGTACACGAACGACAACCATTGTTTATTCAAATGCGTGATGGCAATATTAAAAATAAATACACCATAAAAGCGGTCAATAAAACACCCACCGACTTACATATGCGCATCAGCATTGAAACAGTTCAGGGTATAAGCATCGCAACAGACAAAGATAAAACTGCGGTACTTAAAAGCGGGAAAATTATTCCATTCAACGTCTTCTTAATTGCGCGCCCTGAAGCATTAAAAGAAAAACAAACACCTGTTCGATTTATTCTTGAAAGTATTGAATCGCCAACCATTCGCATAGAGTATGAGTCGGTATTCATTCGTGGGCGCTAATAAAATAATAGTAGTGGGAATCAAATATGCTCAGTGACAATCTAAAAGAAGACCTTAAAAACCCATGGTTACGCGTCATTCTCGCCATCATCGGAACAACCGTTGTCGTCAATGTCGCTTTTATTACGTATGCGTTCATCTATCCACCGAACCTTGTGGTGAAAGACTATTATGAACGTGGCAAAGAATATTTTCACGATCAAAAACTTCGCCAAGACGCTCTGCCAACAGCATGGCGCTTACAGTTATTGTTGCCCAACACATTAAACATCAGTACACCCGAAATATGTCGTTTGTATGTCATGAATCATCAGGGCAAACCCGTACAATCGGGTGATGTTGTTGTGTCAGCCTATCATATCAGTGATTCATCACATGATTTTAAGCTTAAGCTTAAACCTGTTGATATAGGGACATTCGCAGCCCCCATTCAATTTCCTATCCCTGGCAAGTGGGATTTGATTGCGAATATTGATGCTGGTGAGAAACATTTCGATACAGTCACACACATTTTTGTCGAAAAATAATACACATAACCATCTCACCCATTGCTTTCACTGTGGCTTGCCTGCAAAAGGTGCAACAGCCTGCATAGGGGATATTGAAGGAGAGTCACATCCTTTTTGCTGTGGTGGCTGCTTAAGTGTCTGCCAAGTGATTCATGAAGCAGGGCTGGATAATTTTTATCAACGTTTAAAAAAACGCGAAGCTACCCTTGCCCCACCGCCCGATGCCCCAGCCGATTTGGATCAGTATAATTTACCCGAAGTTCAAGCCGAGTTTGTGCAAAGCCTTGCCGATGGCTCCTATAAAACACAGCTCATGGTCGAGGGCATCCATTGCGCAGCATGTGTATGGCTCATTGAAAAAGCACTCATGGGCATGGGTGGTGTTATACAAGCCGAAGTGAATTTGGTGCATCATCGTTTATCATTGCATTGGCAACCTGAAAACCTTGCTCTAGCACAAATCATGCAGCGTTTGGCAGCACTGGGTTATGCTGCCGTACCATTCAATCTTGATCATCTTGAAGGGCACGTTCGGCAACAGAATCGAAACCTTCTTTTCAGGCTGGGTTTTGCGGGTTTTGGTGCCATGAATATGATGTGGATTTCCATTGCTCTGTATGCGGGGGCATTTTCTGGCATCAGCAATGAATACCGTCACTTCTTTCACTGGATAAGCTTTGCTATTGCAACACCTGTCTTGTTTTATTCAGGTGGCTCTATCTTATACGCGGCATGGCAAGGCCTACGCCAAGCCAGACTTGGCATGGATTTACCCATCGCAATTGGGGCTTTAACAACCTACACCTACTCGGCATGGCAAACTTGGAATGAAGGGCAATATGTCTATTTTGATACCGTTGTAACCTTTTTGTTTGTGATACTTATTGGGCGATATCTTGAGGCTTTAGCACGGCGCAATGCTTCATCTGCCAGCTTACGTTTGCTGGAGCTACAGCCACGCATGGCAACACGGATAACTGAGCATGGTGAAGAGCGCGTATCCGTGCGGAAACTACATACGGGTGATCATTTACGTATTCGACCAGGTGATAAAATTCCTGCTGATGGTGTGGTGATTGAAGGGCAATCCCACGTTGATGAATCCATGTTAACAGGCGAATCCAAGCCCATTCATAAGCATATCGATTGCCGACTCATTGCAGGCACAGTCAATGGCGGGTCACCTTTAACCATGCAAGTCGAAAAGACAGGTGCAGAAACCGTTCTTTCGCGCATTATTCATTTGGTTGAATCTGCCCAAGGCTCTAAAGCACCGATTCAAAATTTGGCAGATCGTATCGCGCCTTATTTTGTCGGGATTACACTCAGCCTTTCCTGCCTGACCTTTTTTTACTGGTTTAGTATTGATGTGAATACAGCATTATTGGCTGCAACCGCCGTACTCATTATTACTTGCCCATGTGCATTGGGCTTGGCAACACCCATGGCTATTGCCGTTAGCACAGGTTTGGCTGCCAAACACGGCGTGCTCATTCGTAATGGTAAAGCCTTGGAAAAACTTTCAGATATTAATCATATTGTACTGGATAAAACAGGCACATTGACGGAAGGAAGCATGACTGTAACAAATGTTTTATTTGCCGAGAATGAAAGTGATATATTGCAACTGGCTGGTTCCATCGAACGCCATGCTTCACACCCTATCGCAAAAGCTATTTGTACATCACAGGAATCCAAAGGACTGCATTTTTTTGATGCCCATGACGTGCAAATGCTGTCAGGGCTTGGTGTGCAAGGCATTGTCCGAACAGTCCAGGGTGAGCATAAAGTACTCATAGGAAACAAACGACTCATGCAACAGCATGGCATTGCCTTGAACAAACAACAGCTTGATACCGCTAATCGTATTGAGAGCGATATGGGCATTGCTGTTTTCATTACAAGCGATGGACAACTTCAGGGTCTACTACAACTTGAAGACAAACTGCGCGAAGCAGCCCCTGAACTTATATCGAAGCTCGCACAATCGGGCATGTCGATGAGTATTCTGACAGGTGATTCGGTAGCTGCAGGACATTATTTGGAGAAAATATTATCTCAAAACTTGACTGTGAATATGCGTGTTATTGCAGAGGTTTTACCTGAAGATAAAGCCGCAGAAGTCTTACGTYTGCARCAGCARGGYAAGCATGTGCTGATGATTGGYGATGGCATCAATGATGCGCCTGCYTTGGCWCARGCAGATATTAGTATTGCKATGGGAACRGGYACRGATGTATCYATGGAGTGTTCGGATATTGTATTGATGGGTRGCGAGCTRCAAAAAATWCCWTGGGCACTTACGCTRGGRAAACGCACCCTTAAAAGYATTCGCCAGAATCTGACRTTTTCTCTGGCATATAATATCATTTTAGTGCCCGCCGCGATGATGGCGTGGGTCACCCCAATTTTTGCCGCATTGGCGATGCCGCTAAGCTCACTTGTCGTGATTGGTAATGCTATTTTAATTCGCAGGCATATGAGAAGATAATTGATGCTGTATCATAAAAAAGCTCCAGTGCTAAAGGGAAAAAGCACTGGAGCTAGGGAGCTTATAATCTCTAACGCTCTTATTTAAGCGTGTTTAAAAATGCTACAATCGCATCAGCTTTTTCACCGCATTTTTTCTGTTTACCCATTTTGGTTTTAGCATGGTCATCGCCCGTTAAAGCTTTGATGGCTTTTTTGGAATCACATACCCATGCTTTCATATTTTCATCATCCCAAACCCAACCACCAGCTTTAAGTGACTTGCCATACTTTTTAAAATCAGTACTACCCGCTTTGCTGCCCATAACGCCAAATAAGTTCGGGCCCGTTTTATGCTTGCCGCCCTGCTCAAATGTATGACAAGCTTTGCACTTGCTTTCTGCACCTGCAAAGGCTGTTGTCGCTACAAAACCAGTCGTTAACATGGTCAGCGCACTTGCCGCGATGATGGCTTTATTCATATCAAATCTCCTTAAAGCTGTATTGAAAGTGAAGGTTATACCAATCTATTAATCTGGTCA
>NVTQ01000031.1 GCA_002401635.1 Pseudomonadota bacterium | reverse complement strand
GTTTTGTTCTTCAAAAATTGTTTTAGAAGATTTAAAATATTCTAAAGCTTTATTGTATTTTTTTTGTTTGGAAAGGATTAGGCCATAAACAAAGCGAGACAAGGCAAGGTTTAATTCATCATCAATGCTAGTTTGCAGTGCAATAGCTTTACCGATAGATTGTTCAGCGTCTGTAAAGGCATCAATATTATATTGAAGTTTTGCAATTTTTGAAAGAAGCATTCCTTGGGTTTTTTTATTTCCAAGATTTTCAGCACTAAGTAGTGCTTCTTCAAGTAATTTTATTGCTTCGGCAACAGCCATGCCGAGTTTGTGACCAGCATTCTCTAAAGTATTCACAGCATTTTGATTGCCCTGCAATGCTTCTTCATAAATCTCTTTACTGTTAAGTTGTATGCCAGAAAGCTTGAAATAGTTTGCTACAACAGCAGAAGCCGAGGCATAAGCTTCGACACAACCATGTCCACCACAGCCACAAAGTAGTGCTGAATCATCATGGCAGACACGTAAATGCCCAAACTCCATGGCCATGCCACACTCACCTGTATACGGGGTGTTATTCAAAATAAGCCCGCCACCAACACCTGTTCCAAGGGTAATATGCAAAAGGTTTTTGAGACCTTTAGCCGCACCAAAATGTAGCTCGCCAATGGCTGCGCACAAAGCATCATTTTGTGCCGTGACGGGTAAGTTTAAGGCATAAGAAAGCATCTTAGCGAGTTTGAAATTTTTAAGGTTGGGTAAGTTGGGGGATGATGCCAATACACCTGAATTCCTTATGAAAAAACCAGGGAAGCCAATGCCAATAGTCGATATTGCTGGTTCTTTTTCGATGAATGGCTTAAAAAAGTCAGTTAATATATGAATAACATCGGATTCTGTAATGTTTTTATTGTTTAAATGGGCAGGTGTATGCTCTTCTCTATAAATATGCCCTGTTTTATCAATAATAGCTGCGCGGATATTCGTGCCGCCTATATCGGCAGCTAAAATAAGTTTACTCATGAGTTAAGAGTTTGCTCATAAAGTTCTACATAAGCTTCAGCCGATGCATTCCAAGATGAATCGCGTTTAAGTGCTTGTGTGCGAACTGCTGACCATTTGCGTGGCTGACGATAGATAGCTATAGCTTCCTCTAAAGCTGTATCAAAAGCTTCAGCTGTTGTATCGGTAAAGTGAAACCCTGTCGCACCTTTTTCTGGGTAGTTGGTAATGGTATCGCTTAGTCCGCCTGTGTTACGAGCGACTGGGATATTACCATAACGCATCGCCATAAGTTGCCCTAAACCGCATGGCTCAAAGCGTGATGGCATAAGAAAAATATCACCACCAGCATAGATTTGACTGGCAAGAGCCTCATTAAAGCCGCAGGAGAAGTACATTTGTGTGGGATGAGCCTTGGCGAGCTCCGTTAGTTGGTATTCGCTGTGTGGATCGCCAGAGCCAAGAACGACCAGTTGATAACCACGTTTTAGCCACTGCTCAGTATTAGCGATGAGTAAATCAATGCCTTTTTGATCGGCAAGACGGGAAATAAGGGTGAGTAAAGGAATAGAGTCTGAAATTTCTAATTTACATGATGCTTGCAAGCTCTTTTTACATTTCTTTTTGCCAGCTATTTTGCCAGCTGCGTAGTTGGCAGGTAAGTTTTTATCGCTGGCGGGGTTTAGGCTTTCCATATCAATGCCATTAACAATGCCGGTTAGTTTATCACTATGATGTTGTAAAAAACCTTCTAATTCACAACCGTATTCAGACGTTAGAACCTCTTTGGCATAGGTTGGACTTACGGTAGTAATAGCATCGGCCATATGAATGCCTGCTTTCATACAGTTGATATGATGGTGAAATTCAAAACTATCAGGGTTAAAATGATGGCTTGGAAGTCCTAGGCGGCTCATCCATTCGGCAGGAAATACACCTTGATAAGCAAGGTTGTGAATGGTAAAAAATGTTTTGGCATGGGCGATATTTTTGTGATGTTGGTACTGAGTTTTGAGTAATAATGGAACCATGCCCGTTTGCCAGTCGTGGCAATGAATAATATCGACGTTTGTTTTTAAAATGGCCGCTGCTTCTAGGGCGACACGGTCAAAGAGCACATAACGTAGTAAATTATCTTCATAAGCTCCCCCCGCAGGGCCATAAATACCCTCTCGGCAGTATAAGTCATCTTGTTCAATAAGAAGGAAGTTTAAGCCATCAACTGTAGCTTTATGGAGTGGACAGTGTCGTTGAGTGCCATCTACCCACATTTCAATCACGTCACCACTAGCCTTGGTTTGAATGCCAGATTTTTTGATAAAAGGCCGATAAAAAGGCATAATAATGCTGACATCATGGCCTAAATTGCGCAAGGCTTGAGGTAGTGCGCCTGCAACATCTGCGAGCCCACCTGTTTTAGCAAGAGGTGCTGCTTCGGATGCAATAAAGATAATATGAAGTTTTTTCATGGCTCCCCCTGCTGTGTGATATTTCACAGCCTGCGTATGATAACAAATAGATGTTATTTGTCAGTTTGGCTGTTCATGAGCTAAGATGGGAGTATGTCTAAAATTATAGTGCGCGATATTACCGGTGAGCATAGCTACTCTATCCAAGGTAGCGTAACGATAGGTCGCCACCCGAATAGTGTAATTTGTTTGCATGACCCGATGGTATCCAAACATCATGCGAGTATTAAACATATTGGTGAAAATTATATTTATGAAGATTTGGGTAGTTCCAATGGTTCATTTTTAAATGGCATTCGTGTTTCAAGGCATCCGTTTTCTGATGGAGATCTGATTACCTTAGGCAAAGTTGATTTGATTTTTCATACTCTTTCTGAAAGTGAGAAGCTGGCAAGCATGGTTGATATCTCTCGTATATCAGAGGTCGGTGAGGTGCATGATAGGATTGAAGTTGCCGGGCTCGAGCAATTCCATGCTGAAAGCGAAGTAGCAGACTTAAGTGTTTTGCGTGAAGATTATGAAAAGTTGCGTTTGGGTAGTGAGTTAATGCATACATTGGGGGCATATCGAGAGCTACCAATGATGCTTGAAAGTGCTGCTGATGAATTGTTGCGTATTTTTCAAGCCGATCGTTGCATGATTATGCTGTATGAAAAGGAGCGTGATGAGCTGGTTCCCAAAGCCATGCGGACACGTTTAAAATCAGATGATCAATTGGTGGTATCGGGCTCAATATTGGCGGAAGTTCAGCAGAGTAAATTGGCAGTATTGCTGTCAGATGCGAGTCAAGATTCCCGTTTTTCACAGGCCTCAAGTCTTATTATGCAGGGCATTCGATCGGTGATGTGTACACCCGTTATTGAAGGCGAAGAATTTCTTGGAATTGTGCACTTGGATAGTCAAAAACATGGTGCAGCAGGCTTTACGCGTAAAGACCTGCAGCTTTTAACGGGTATTGTGCAGTATATAGCCATGGCGATAGTCAATAAACATTTATTACAAAAAGTTGAACAAGAGACGCGTTTTAAAGCGCAGTTTGAACGTCTGCTTTCGCCAAGTGTTGCCGAGCAAGTTTTAAGTGGTGCGGTAAGTCTGGAAAAGGGCGGCGAATTACGCGATGTGACTATCTTATTTGCTGATATTCGTGGTTTTACAAGATTATCGCATTGCTCGGATGCTACACAAATTGTGGCAATGCTTAACCGTTATTACGAGATGGTGGTTGATATCGTTTTTAAACATGGTGGAACGGTGGATAAGTATATTGGCGATGAAATTATGGTGTTGTTTGGGGCGCCATTATCTATGGAAAATGCTGAGGATCATGCTGTGATTTGTGCGTTAGAGATGCAGGCATCTTTAGAGCAGTTTAACCTGGAACAGAAAAAGTATCATGAAGAGGCTGTACGGATTGGTATTGGAATAAATTCTGGAGAAGTGGTGGTCGGTTCGATTGGCTCCACTCGCACTATGCAATATACCTGCATTGGTGATGCAGTGAATGTAGCTTCACGTTTAACCTCACATGCTAAAGCTGGAGAGATTATTATTAGTAATGTAACTAAAAAACGTTTAAAGAAAACGTTTAAGTATGAAACATTGCTTCCCTTTTCAATGAAAGGGATTGATGGCACTACCGAAACATGGTTTGTGAAAGAATCTTTGGACACTATTAGATCATAAACAGTTTGCCTCTATGTGAATACAGTTTGAATATCAAGGTGAAATGCTTATCCGTATGCGTTAGGGTAACGTGCTGAGGGTAAGGGGCTAATAATGACGAAACTGATTGAATCTTCAGCATGGCAAGCATTACAGGCGCATTATGAAAGTATGAAAGGTGTTCATATGCGCGATTTGTTTGCAGAAGACAGCAGGCGTTTTGAACGTTTTTCTTTGCAATTAAATGATTTACTTGTGGATTATTCCAAAAATATTCTTACCGATGAAACGAAGAAGCTTTTGATGGATGTGGCGCGTGAGCGTGGCGTAGAAGATATGCGTGATCGCATGTATTCAGGGGAAGCTATCAATAATACAGAGGGTCGTGCCGTATTACATGTAGCGCTGCGTAATCGCTCGAATCGTCCGATTAACGTCGATGGTAAAGATGTGATGCCAGAGATTAATGCCGTGTTAAAGCGTATGCGAAATTTTACCGAAAAAGTCCGTAGTGGTGAATGGAAAGGTTGCACTGGCAAACGTATTACAGATATTGTGAATATTGGTATTGGTGGATCTGATTTGGGTCCGGTGATGGTTTGTGAAGCGCTCAAGCCGTATGGGCAGGATGGTTTGAAAGTGCACTTTGTATCCAATGTGGATGGCACACAAATGATTGAAACCTTAAAGGGGTTGAGTCGTGAGCAGACACTTTTTGTCATTGCTTCTAAAACATTTACCACGCAAGAAACCTTAACCAATGCCAAAACAGCACGTGATTGGTTTTTAACCCGAGGTGGCAGTAAGGCTGCTGTTGCCAAACATTTTGTGGCGGTTTCAACCAATGCCAAAGCGGTTGAAAATTTTGGTATTGATACAGAGCATATGTTTGAGTTCTGGGATTGGGTTGGTGGTCGTTATTCTTTGTGGAGTGCTGTCGGTCTTTCCATTGCTTTGTATTTGGGTATGGATCATTTTGAGTGCATGCTGGCCGGCGCGCATGATATGGATGAACACTTTCGTACTGCTCCGCTAGAAGAAAATATCCCTGTTGTTTTGGGTATGTTGGGTGTTTGGTATAATAATTTTTGGCATGCAGATTCGCATGCGATTTTGCCTTATGATCAGTATATGCACCGTTTTCCCGCTTATTTTCAGCAAGGGGATATGGAAAGTAATGGGAAGTCTGTAACACGTGATGGCGAAACTGTAGATTATTCGACAGGCCCGATTATTTGGGGTGAGTCTGGAACCAATGGACAGCATGCGTTTTATCAATTGATTCATCAGGGAACCAAGTTGGTCACCAGTGATTTTCTGGCACCGATTGATAGCAAGAACCCGATTGGTCAGCACCACATGATTTTATTATCAAACTTTTTTGCGCAGACCGAAGCTTTGATGTGTGGTAAAACAGAGCAGGAGGTACGTATTGAATTAGAGGCTAGTGGCCTTGAAGGCGAAGCGTTGGAAGCGCTACTTCCCCACAAAGTTTTTGCAGGTAACAAACCTTCAAACTCCATTTTGTTCCAAAAATTAAACCCAGGGATGCTGGGAAGTTTGCTGGCGATGTATGAACATAAGATTTTTGTGCAAAGTATCATTTGGGATGTGAATGCTTATGATCAATGGGGTGTTGAGTTGGGCAAACAACTAGCTCGAAAGATTTTGCCTGAGCTGATGTTTGATGATGAAGTGGAGAGTCATGATGCTTCGACCAATGGTTTGATAAATTATTATAAGACACATCGTAAAGAATCATAAGGTATGGGAAGCTCTGAAGAAGTCATGAACTCGCATCTTGTGTCCAAAATATCCAAACTCTGCATTGTAAACCTTCGCAATAGCTTTGCTATTACGTGCGATTTACGCTTTTATTTTGAAGATTCTGAATCACAATCTACTTCATTCAGACTTACTCAGAACTCCCCATGCTTGCTATGCACAACTTGAAACATATACTGCGCGCCACTCAATGGATTCGGTGTGGTATTGATGCATTGAGAGAAACTGGAAACGCACGGAGACTTGGAGAGATGGCTGAGTGGCTGAAAGCGCACCCCTGCTAAGGGTGTATAGGTTTACTCCTATCGAGGGTTCGAATCCCTCTCTCTCCGCCACCGCTGTGTTGGTCGGTTTATTTCTGATGGTGTTGGTTTTGTGTTCTGGCTGCGATAACAAGCAGGAGAACAACATCCAATGGCAATTGCCATTGCAAGCACCAGAAGATGTTCATCAATCTGATTTGCATGCTGTGTTGCCTGCATGGGCAGCAGCAAGAGAAGGTCATATTGATTTGGTCTTTTTACACAAGATTACAGCCTGTAAAACGGTTGTATCTGTGGTGAAAGGGCAGCCTGGCACGTTTAAAGACTGGCAGGTTCGTGTGTTGGGGTTGGCTCAAGGATTGCGCATCAAATCTGGGGCTTTCCTTGATGATGAAAGTGTGCATAATGCGGCGGCGTTTGTTGAGTTGCTCAGAGATGATAAGCTTATGTATCGCGGTTGGTTGTATCAAGAATTTCCAGAGCTGTTTGGTCTGGATGATTCAGCTTGGAAAATATGGTTGAAGGACGTTAGTATTCAGCCTGTTTTGTTGGAAAAAAGTAAAAAAGGCTCCCTTAGCTCAGCTGGATAGAGCATCTGACTACGAATCAGAAGGCCGGACGTTCGAATCGTCCAGGGAGCACCATTTTTGGTAATTATTGGGAAAGGAGCTGCGAGAAATCGTGGCTCCTTTTTTGTTTTTGCAACATGCTATGATGGGGGATGTATTCATCATGCTAATTTAGGAGTTTGAGATGTTCGCTTTATATTATAAACATGCTGCGGGTGTGAAAGATGATGTGTTATCGGGTCTGACGGTGGCTTTAGCACTGGTTCCTGAAGCAGTTGCTTTTGCTTTTGTGGCTGGCGTGCATCCATTGGTCGGTTTGTATGCGGCATTTATGGTGGGCTTGATTACCTCATTGATTGGTGGTCGCCCAGGCATGATTTCAGGTGCAACGGGTGCATTGGCAGTGGTGATGGTGGCTTTGGTTGCTCAACATGGTGTGGAGTATTTGTTTGCAACGGTTGTCTTGATGGGTGTGCTGCAAGTTATTTTTGGTTTGTGTAAGTTGGGTAAGTTTATTCGTATGGTTCCATACCCAGTGATGCTTGGTTTTGTGAATGGTTTGGCAATTGTTATTTTTCTGGCTCAAATTCCTCAGTTTCAAATCGATGGTGAATGGATGCAGGGCATGGATTTATACATGATGCTGGCTTTGGTGATTGCAACGATGGCAGTCATGTATATTTTACCTAAATTTACACGTGCCGTGCCAGCGGGTTTGGTCGCCATTGTTGGTTTGTCGGCAGTGGTTATTTTTGGTGGTTTGGATACCAAAACTGTGGGTGATATTGCTTCTATTGGCGGTGTTCTTCCCCCATTTCATATGCCTGATGTGCCTCTAAACCTTGAAACGCTATATATTATACTTCCATACGCGGTGATTTTGGCAGCCATTGGTTTGATTGAATCATTATTGACCATGACGGTGATTGATGAGATGACCAACACACGCGGGCAGGGAAATCGGGTTTCCATTGGTCAAGGTGCAGCCAATGTCGTGACTGGATTCTTTGGTGGTATGGGTGGTTGTGCGATGATTGGACAATCGATGATTAACATCTCATCGGGCGGTTTACGCAATCTTTCAGGTATTTCTGCGGCATTGTTTTTATTGTCTTTTATCTTGTTCGCCAATGAATTGATTGAGATGATTCCTGTGGCAGTGCTGGTGGGCATTATGTTTATGGTGGTGATTGGTACATTTGAGTGGGGAAGCTTTAATATGCTCAATAAAATCCCCAAAGAAGATGTATTTGTTGTGGTGTTGGTGACGGTGGTAACGGTGTTTACCGACTTGGCGATTGCTGTGATTGTGGGTGTGATTGCAACAGCCTTGATGTTTGCCTGGAAACAAGCCAAACATATTCATGCGTTGCCTAGCATGGAAGGCGAAACGAAAGTTTATACGGTATATGGGCCATTATTTTTTGCCTCATCGCATCACTTTAATGAAATATTTGACCCTGAAAGTGATCCAGATGACGTGGTGATTGATTTCGCCAACTCGCGTGTGGCAGATCATTCAGCCATTGAGGCGATTGATAATTTGGCTGAGAAATATACTGTGGCAGGCAAAAAACTGCATTTGCGACACTTGAGTAAAGAGTGCCGTTTACTGCTTGAAAAAGCAGGTGATTTGGTGGAAGTGAATATTCAGGAAGACCCGAATTATCGCATTGCTGATGATAAGTTAGCCAGTTAATAGGTACTGTAAGCGATGGCAATAAAAGCAACCATTTTCAAAGTCGAATTGGAAGTCACGGATATGGATCGCAACCACTATCAGGATTACCAATTGACCATTGCCCGCCACCCATCGGAGAATGATGAACGTATGATGGTGCGTATCTTAGCGTTTGCTTTGAATGCCCATGAATTTTTGCAGTTCACCAAAGGCTTGAGCAGTGAAGATGAGCCTGATATTTGGCAAAAAAGCTTGAGTGATGAGATTGAGTTGTGGATTGATCTTGGGCAACCTGATGAAAAGCGTATTCGTAGGGCGTGTGGACGTGCTAAAAAGGTTGTAATTTATACCTATCAACAGGGAAGTAGCAGAGCATGGTGGCAGCAATACCAGCAAAAACTTGAACGATTTAAAAACCTTAGTGTGGTTAATTTTTCTGATGATGCAGTACGGGCRCTTGGTTTGATGGTAAAACGTGCCATGCATTTGCAGTGTACCGTTCAGGATGGAAGTTTGTGGTTGACTGATGGTGAGCAAGCGGTTGAAGTCACGTTAGATATTTGGAAGTGAAACAATGAAATTTGATCAATATTATATTTCTGTAGAAATTAAAAAGAACTTGGCACAGCTTGGTTTTAAGCGGCCAACAGACATTCAATTTAAGAGCATTCCATCCATTCTTAATGGTGAGGATGTGTTGGCGATTGCCCAGACAGGTACGGGTAAGACAGCTGCGTTTGCGATTCCCATCATCGATAAAATTCACCGTTTTAAAACCAGCAAACGCTCGTATGGCATCAAATGTATTGTGATGGTGCCGACACGGGAGTTGGCATTACAGATTGGTGAGGTATTTAAAAGTATTGCCCGTCATACAAAAACCAAAGTATTTACCTTGCATGGTGGTATTGAGCAAGATGCGCAAATTGCCAAGCTTCAAGATGGTATTGATGTGCTTATTTGTACGCCTGGACGTATGTTTGACCTGATAAACCAAGAGGAAATCCATTTGGATGGGGTGACCACACTGGTATTGGATGAAGCCGATCACATGTTGGATTTGGGTTTTATTGAAGATATAAAATATATCAAAAAAATGCTCAAGCATAGGCATCAAACGTTGTTTTTCTCTGCCACGATCAATGATGAGATTAAAAAACTGGCATACTCACAGGTTAAAAGTGAAGCGATCCGGATTCAGGTATCACCCAAAGACAGGGTTTCTAAAAACATCTCTCACTTTGTGATGTTTGTGGAAATGGATGATAAACGCTTATTCCTCACACGTTTTATGCAGGATCATCCTGATGGAAAAGTGATTGTGTTTGTACGCACCAAAGTACGTGCTGAACGTGTGTTAAAAGTTTTGGCTCGTGTTGCCATTGATGCCGTGAGTATTCATGGTGATAAAGATCAACAAGAACGTACCGAAGCTATGCGCCAATTTCGTGCTGGTGAGCGTCGTATTCTGATTGCCACCGATATTTCTGCGCGTGGTATTGATGTGCCTGATGTGGATTATGTGATTAACTATGATTTACCTGAAAAGGTTGAGAATTATGTGCATAGGGTTGGTCGCACTGGGCGTGGCGTGAATAAAGGTGAGGCGATTTCTTTTTGCAGTGCGGAAGAAAAAGTGTTGTTAGATGAAATTCAAACCTTTTTGGATAAACCTATTGCTGTGATGAAAGTCAGTAAGGACGGTTATGCTGAAGTTGTGAAAGTATCCGAAACTGCCAAGCAAGATTTAAGGGCATTGGTGCAAGAGCATGATACTTGGCTGAATAAAAAATCGAAGAAGCGCAAAGGTAAGTCGCTATAGTGATTCATGGATGAAGTTACCGTCATTCTATGATTTTCAGGCTCGTCATCCCCGAAAGCTTTTATCGGGGATCCATGATAAATACTAAACCCCCGACACAAACACTCGGGAGTGACGGTGAAATGAAAAACTGGTCGCATGAAGGTGTGGCGGTAAAGCAATTCCTGAACGACTATATAAACGCGTGTAATGGCATTGTTTTTTAGTATGACTATGCTTATTTCTACTCTCTAAATCCATAAAAAAAACAGTAGTTTTTTTTGGATGGCACTGGCTTGTGAGCAGTGTCACGGATTTATACTTCGTCCATAGCATCTTGATCTTCTGGTTGCATGATTCATAAAACCAAGGAGACTATACGATGACTTATTTCTTAGGGCAAATGTCTGCGACAATAAAAAACGGCATGATTTTTTCACTCCTGCTGGTATTCTCATTGCTGAATGCGGGTCAAACCTTTGCAGCCAAAGTCGATCAGGCGACTATTTCAGTTTCTACTACGCCATCATTTTTCACAGGGGCATTTGGTACAAATACCACAACCAATATCACCTATATTCCCACGTATATTAAGTACAAGCTTAATGATGTTTCACTTAAGTTGACGTTGCCTTATATTATTGTGCAAAGTAATGGAGCCGCTGTTTCTGGAGGAGCGGTTATTGGTGCGGGTAAGGGGGCGAGTCGAACGTCCAGTGGCTTGGGTGATGTCTGGCTTGAAGGTAAATATACCCTGCATCATGTATTGGGCAGTTCATTTAATGTGATTCCTTATAGCAAGATAAAATTTGCCACAGCGTCAAAAAGTAAAGGTTTGGGAACTGGGGAAAGTGATATTGAGCTTGGCATGGGCGTTCGCACACGGATTTCATCACAATGGTTTCCATTTGTACGGGTAGGTTATCGTTTTGTTGGGCAGCCAGCAGGGCGTGTGTTAAATGATATTTTGACATACCGCTCTGGTGTTAGTTATGCCTGGGATAGGGAAAATGTATTGACTGTGATGTTTTCGGGAAGAGAAGCATCGCAGCCTGGTTTTTCGAATGCGGCGGATATGATTGTTGCTTGGAACTATAAGCTGAAAACGAACATGGGGTTGCAGTTATTTGGCGATAAAGGCTTGAGTAATGGTAGTCCAGATTATGGTGTGGGCGCTGGGTTTAGCTATCGTTTTTAAGACTTCTCGTTTAATGAAATGAAGTTTGTATATAAAGTGTAATGTGGGTCACTGAACAAGCATCGTGGCGTTGCAATAGTACACCTATCCATGACAGAGAAGATAAAAATTTGTCATATGATAAGGAGATTGATTATGAAATATCAAGCATCTATTACTGGAGCGATAGCAGCATTGGCGTTGACTATGGCTTCTGGATTATCAGCACAAGCGGCACCTGTTCTTCCAACAGTTGCAGCACCTGTAGCAGTTGCCCCAACAGCACCTGTGGCAGTTGCCCCAACAGCACCTGTGGCAGTTGCCCCAACAGCACCTGTGGCAGTTGCTCCAACAGCACCTGTGGCAGTTGCTCCAACAGCACCTGTGGCAGTTGCTCCAACAGCACCTGTGGCAGTTGCTCCAACAGCACCTGTAGCAGTTGCTCCAATAGCATTGCCTGTAGGCTTAGAGATTGCTGATTTAGAATTGGGCGACCATGATATTGCTGAAGTTGAAGCAATTGAGGTGGAAATGCCTGAAATTGCAGAGGTAGAGATTGCGGAAATCGAAACGCCTGAGTTGGGTGACTAGCCTCTTTACTGACCACGCTTGAGGAAAGAGCCTCGTAGATATTCTACGGGGCTTTTTTTATGTATGATGGGAATAGGGGTTAGGTCTTGTTTCGCGCATTTAAACAGTGATAAATTGGGGTTATGAAGCGTTTTATTAATGTGCTGAACCACTACAGTGCTTCTTACCTCAATGCCTACGCACTATCGTCATTCTCACCTTCCCCCAGGGGATAATCTCTTGCTTCGCAATTCACCTGATCTCGGAAATGACGTTTAGGACGATATATTATTTGTAATAATTTGACTATTTCCAGCCTGCAAGGATTCGCATGCATTGCTGGTTCATGGCTTCGGCGCGTTCATTGCTGTTAGTTTCATTATAACAACGTAATTCAGGCGCATTACCTGATGGGCGCAGGTGTACCACTTCTTCTGATTCAAAGGTGATGCGCACACCATCGGTATTATCAATATGACTAACCTTGCCAAATATATCGCTAAATAAAGCACTGGCAGCAGCGATGTTTTGCTCTGGCAAATCAGTTTTTAAAGGTGACAATTTTTCTTCACTAAGCTCTGTTGGAAAGTTTTTTAAGCGACCACTGGCTGTAAAACGTTGCGGCAAAGTCTGTAATAATTCAGAGATAGATATATCCCTCTGACTTGCCATAAGTAAAATAGTCAAAGGCACAATGATGGCATCGCGGGTGGGCAATGCGGTAAGGTTTCGATCCTCCATGCAAATATCGCTGGCAGTTAAAAAACCACCATTGGCTTCATACCCGACAACATGGCTATGACCTTGTTGCAAGGCGTTGTTCATGGCTTCAATCACAAAGGGTGAGCCAATGCGGGTGCGTGCGATATGTTTGAACCAACCACTTTTCTCAACCGCACTATTGCAACTCACAGGTGTGGCAATGGATTGTGCGTTTAGATATTTGGCGCATAAAATGCCTGCGACATCACCACGCAACCAGTTGCCAAGCTCATCACTGATCAGTGGTCTATCACCATCACCATCGGCGGATGCCACACAATCAATGTCATATTCATCTGCCCATTGTTTGGCTAACTGTACATCTTCGGGGCGAATGGCCTCGGTATCGACGGGTAAGAAGTGCTCCGAGCGACCAAGGCGAATAACCTTGGCACCCAAGCCTTCAAATATTTCACCAAGCATATCGCGGGCAACGGTGGAATGTTCATACACTGCAACTGTCTTGCCTTGAAAACAGTTGTTAGGGAAAAAATCAATATAGCGTTGTACAAACATGSTGTAGGCATCACTGATTGCYRYRGGTAATSTGAAAGGTGTRCGTGCATTGCCRYSYTYATCAAAACAATCRKRTGCGATTTGAACCGTTTGTGCGCACATGCTTTGCTCATCGTCTTTGAGTATTTCACCTGTGGATTTATAAAATTTAATACCATTGCGATCATCAGGAATATGGCTGCCAGTCACCATCATGCAGGGGATATGTTGAGACATGGCATAACAAGCAACAGCAGGGGTGGGGATAAGCCCGCAATACACTGGCTTGTAACCACTATCATGAATTGCCATGGCAACAGCCGCTAAAATTTTGGGTGTGCTAGAGCGAAAATCACCTGCGGTAGCAATGCTAGAGTTTGAATGTAAATCATTGATATGTTGGAGATGTTGGATAAAAGCCAGTGTGTAGGCATAACATACTTCATCGGTCATATCTTCGACCAAACCACGCGCGCCGCTGGTGCCAAATTTTACACCGCTTTGTTGCATAAGTGCTGAAATTTGGATGGTTTTGCATTGTAAGTTCATGTTTTTCCTTGTGCTTCTTRGGTGAATKAATCAAATAGTAAATAGGGTGATSATATTGTACACAATAGGAATCAAATCCAACCTTGCAATCAAAAYATCAGCCGYTAGAACACTTGCTTATGTATAGACTATTAATCATTCYTCTGCTTTTTATTTCGCAGCTTGCTTAYGCTGTTGAGTTYGATATTTATCAATCTGATTACAAACCATTAAATATAGCTTTGATGGTTGAYGCTTTGCCCGAKCARGCGAAGCAACAAGACTTGTTAARCCATGTGATTGAGYATGACTTGSAATCAAGTCAGTCRTTTCACGCRCTKAATGCTGCGGGTTTCCTRGCTTYGCCAGATGAGGCWTTTCAGCAGGTTGATTATGAYGATTGGCGYATTATTGGTGCGGATGTGTTGGCACTKTGYAARTTAACYGAGAARGATGGAYWATGGCATGTTGATTTRCAGGTTYATCARCCATTTCARGGYAAACARYTRTTRAAACAGAGTTTTGAKGTGRAAAAAGATGCGTTGCGTAGTTTRGCTCACCAGTTATCCAACCATATTTATCARGCTGTTTTGAATATTCCAGGKCATTTTTCAAGTCAGMTTCTTTATGTGACCAAACATGGTGATAAGTCGGATTTGATGTATATGGATCAAGATGGTTATAATCTTCAGCCTGTTGGCACCGATTTCACCCTTTTATTGTCACCAGATTGGTCTCCCAATGGTCGTTTCGTGGCATTAAATACCTATGTGGGAAATCGCCCGCGCCTTGAAATTTTTGATCTTGTGACAGGTAAAAGAAATGCATTTGGTAGTTTTCATGGTTTGAATAGTACGCCTGAATATTCGCCAGATGGTCGTTTTATTGCCGCAACATTATCCTGGACGGGCAATTCAGATATTCACCTTTATGATATAAAATCGAAAAAATGGCGGCAATTTACCCATTATCGAGGTATTGATACCACGCCAACATGGTC
This sequence comes from Pseudomonadota bacterium, assembly GCA_002401635.1. GTDB lineage: Bacteria > Pseudomonadota > Zetaproteobacteria > Mariprofundales > Mariprofundaceae. Next base: position 4,011 of record NVTQ01000031.1, on the reverse strand, counting down.
TGCGGATGGTAAGTGGATTGCATTTGCCAGTAGCCGTTCGGGTTCTCCGCAAATCTACCGCAAAGCACTGGCTGGTGGAAAAGCACAGCGTATCAGTCTGAAGGCATCGTATAACACATCGCCAGCATGGTCGCCTAAGGGAGATCGTATTGCCTTTATTACCAAGAAAAAATGGGAATATGCATTGGCTACGATGCGTGTGGATGGCTCCGATGTTCGTTATTTGGCAACAGGTCAGGCAATTGAGTCGCCCTCATGGTCACCCAATGCCCAGATGTTGCTCTATTCGGCAGAAGATCATGGTATAAGGCGTATTTACCGTGTGCCAAGCTGGGGTGGTAAACCTGTACCTATTACTGCGGCAAATCATGATGCATCCGATGCAGCATGGTCACGCCGCTAACAAGAGATATGATGTGGCTGTGAATGTTGTTTTTTTGTGCTATGAATAGATAGAGAAGGTAAATGAAACTGGACAGTTCTGTGTCTTTGGTGTTCAATACAGGCAATTATTAAGTAGGGTGAAATTTGGGAGGAACGGATGAAATTGAATAAACTATTTTTTGTAGGCTTGGCTTCGGTTGCTTTGATGGCTGCAGGTTGTGCCAAACACGAAGTGACCACGGATGGTGCTACGACAAAACATGCTGCGGCAACACATTCTGTAAAGTCATTGGCTTCTAAACCTGCTTCAAGCTCAGTATATTTTGCATTTGATAGCGCAGACTTGGATGCTGCTGGCAATGCTACCTTGGATGGTTATGCGGCATGGTTGAATGATCATGGTGCGGTTACTGTAACAATTGAAGGCAATTGCGATCAACGCGGCAGTCGTGAATATAACTTGGCATTGGGTCAGCAACGCGCTGATAGTGTTAAAGCTTATTTGGTGGCTCGTGGCGTAAGTGCAAGCCATGTTGATACCGTATCTTTTGGTGAAGAACGTCCTGCTTGTTCTGGAACAGGTGAAGCGTGTTGGGCGCAGAACCGTCATGCGGACATTGTTAGCCGTTAAACCATTGCAGGTGTCGAATGTTAAACAGCCATCGGTTTCGCCGATGGCTGTTTTTTTCGTGCCGATGTGTTTGCTGTTGGTAGGTTTATCAGGCTGTGCGGTTAAAGAAGGCTCTGCTTGGCAAGCAGACAAAGATTTTGTATTTCACTCTTTAGAGCATACAAATGATATGCAGACGCAACTGCATCAGAATTTAGAATTGTCCGATAAGCGTTTGTTGGCATTGGAAAAAACGGTTGCAAAACAACAAGCAGACATCAGTGCTATGATGGCGACAATCAAAGCTCAAAAAATTGAAAAGCATGCCAGATTAAAGGCGAAGAAAAAAGTAACAAGCAAAAAAGAAAAAGTAAGAAAAGCTATTTTAACAAAAAAGATAGATAAGCTTAATTCAGATATTCAGCAGGTGGTTATTCAATCCAAAACTGATTATAAACCAGCAGAAAAGAATGATTATACAGCGGCATATTTAGCCTTAAAAAGCGGGCGTTATGATGAAGCTATTGGCTTGTTCCAGACCTTTCTAAATGTGTATCCGAGTGGTGAGTATGCCGATCAGGCGTATTACTGGTTGGGTGAAAGCTTGTTGGCAAAAGGTGATTTTTTACCTGCYGTCGAAGCTTTTAATACGTTAACGCAAACGTATGCAAAGAGTAGCAAATATCAGGCAGGTTTATTGAAATTAGGTATTGCTTACCAGCAAGCGAACCGTTTGGGTGATGCCAAAGCTGTATTGCAGCGCTTGATTAATGAAGACCCTGATTCCAAGGCAGCAGAGCATGCCAGATCACGTTTGTCCGCATTGAAGATAAACACAAAATAATATTAGCCCAGATTATTCATGAATACTGCTGCGCCCTCGCTGGCCCCTTTGTCCGCAATAAACTTTTCCTCCATCGTCCGTAAGCAGTGGCTACGATCTCCTTTGGAAAAATTCATTGCAAACAAAGGTTCTGCGCGATCATCACACCGATTCATGAATAATCTAGGTTAGTTTGAATATGATTAACATTCACGAGATTTACCAGAGTATTCAAGGTGAGAGTACGCTGGCGGGTATGCCTTGCACCTTCGTGCGCTTGGCAGGYTGYCCTCTGCGTTGTACATATTGTGATACCTTACAGGCAATCCCTTTTGATAGTGGTAAAAGCATGGATATGGATGATGTGGTAGCCCAAGTTAAAGCTTGGTCGAATCCACTGGTTTTGGTGACGGGTGGCGAACCTCTGGCACAGAAATCATGCATCGATTTATTGCAAAAATTATTGGATACGGGCGTGATAGTGCAATTAGAAACATCGGGTGCATTGGATATGMGTGCTGTGCCAATTGCGGTACGCAAAGTCATGGATATTAAAACGCCTGGAAGTGGTGAAGAAAAGCGTAACCGTTGGCAAAATCTGCAATATTTACACAGYCATGATGAAATAAAATTTGTATTAAAAGATCAGGCTGATTATGCGTGGGCGAAGCGTGTGATTGACAAACGATTACAGCATACAGCAGCAACGATTTTATTATCGCCATGCTGGGGGGAGTTGAATCCTGAAGACTTATGCGCTTGGATTTTACGTGATAAATTGGCTGTGCGTATGCAGATTCAAATGCATAAAGTGATTTGGGGCGCGGAGAAAACAGGTGTGTGATGTGGAGAATGCTGTGAAACATGATATGACAAAAGCCAAGGTAAAAGCCATTGTATTGTTATCAGGCGGACTGGATTCAGCAACCGCTTTGGCTTGGGCGATACGTGAGAAATCTTGGCAGTGTACGACGTTGGCTTTTGATTATGGTCAAAGGCATCATGTAGAGCTTGAAGCATCTGCTGCTATTGCTGATGTGAATGGTATTGCAGATCACCGTGTCATTCGGGTTGATTTGGGTGTAATTGGCGGCTCGGCATTAACCACTGACTTGGATGTTCCCAAAGACTCTGCGGATGATGGAAATATTCCTGTGACTTATGTCCCTGCACGAAATTTGGTGTTTCTTTCGTTGGCTGCAGGCTTGGCAGAGACTGTGGGTGCTAGCAAAATCGTGATTGGTGCGAATGTTGTGGATTATTCAGGTTATCCTGATTGTCGCCCTGAGTTTTTGGATTCATTCGTCAAAACTGCCTTGCTGGGTACAAAAGCTGGTTCTGAAGGTCGTGACATGGAAGTGGTTGCACCGCTGATTGCATTGGATAAATCAGAGATTATTGCCATGGGTTTGAAACTGGGTTTGGATTATGCTTTGACGCGCTCATGTTATGATCCTGATAAGCAGGGCATGCCTTGTGGGCACTGTGATTCATGTATTTTTAGACGTGCAGGTTTTGAAGCGTTGGGTAAAAGTGATCCATTGCCTTATCCGAGAAACTAAGAAAGCTCTGAACAAGTCATGAACTCGCACTTTGCATTCAGAATACTCAAACTCTGCGTTGTGAGTTTGAGCTGAGCCTTGCTATTCCATGCAACTCACGCCTAGATTTTGAATATTCTGAATCACAATTTGCTTCATCCAGACTTATTCAGAGCTTCCCTAAATCCGTGTATTGGATTGTTTCTTTTTTTGTATTTCTTTCGTTAACAGCCTGTATGGAGACAAAACATACGGTGGAGACTGAGGATAAGGCTGCTTTTAAAGAAGAAAAAGCCTTATCGACTGATTTACATGCGAAAAAAGACAGCTTTGGTGTAGTTGCTTCGGATGTGGCTAAGAAACACTGGGGGAAAAAATCGTTTTTTCAATTTATGAAACCCATTGTTGAAAATGAGAACAGGCGTGTGATGCAAGAGCGTGGGCGTTTGCTGGCATGGCAAAAGAATAACGATTTTGAAGTGGCTGCGTTGAAAAGTATCGCGCAACGTTATCGGGTTTAATGGACGGGTAAGGCGGATGGACGTTTTTGGCGTACTATAGTGATTCATAAATTGATTTACCTTAGAAAAAAGCATTCATCTAAATGACACTTCATTGTTTGAAAACCCTCACACCCCAGGGTGGTCTCTCTG
>NVTQ01000030.1 GCA_002401635.1 Pseudomonadota bacterium | reverse complement strand
TAAAAGACCTACGGACCCCAAGAGCCACACCCCTACCATTTATTATCTTAGCAGGAATGCTTAACCTCGGCTACTATGTAAAATCCAATGGTAGACCCCGATGTTTTTGAAACGCATGTATTATTTGAGCTTATATCCTATCGCTACGAATCGGGCAGCCTGATTGTAACATCAAACCAACCCTTCTCCCAATGGGATCACATCTTCGCCGACAGCTCGATGACTGTAGCTGCGGTCGATCGCTTGGTTCATCACAGCATCATCATCGATATTCAGGCAGAAAGCTTCCGCAAGCGCTACGCCCAATCTCACAACGCATAACCTAAAAAGGAGCTAAACATGAAACTTACTTTTGCACTACCAAAAACCGGACATCCTAATTGTCGCCGACCGGACAAGTTAATTGACGCTAGACATAAACTACAATAAAATGTTGTATTGCAAGACTTGACCCCGATGTCTCTTTGTGTCCCCGAAACCAGTGTCCCCGACACCTTAGAGGTAAATAATAATTACTGGAGTCTGAAATAGTATACTGTCCCCGAATTTGAATTTCTGGAGTCTGAAATAGTATACTGTCCCCGAATTTACCTGTCCCCGAATTTACGAATTTACAATCAATTTAAACCATACCTTAGAAGCTTAATCACTTCTTTTACCATGAGATTGTAATCGGTATTATTTATCTTAAAGAAGCCTTTATGAAGGATGATTCCATCTAACATACTGACGAATACTCTACCAAAGTATTTTGGACTGAGGTCTTGCTGAATCAAACCTTGAGTTTGTAGGGACTCAAGATTTTCGGTGTAAAATTGTGCAATTTCATTAAAGAAATTGCTGTACTCATTGATAAATTTATCGGATGAGAAGCTTGGTCCAAACACCTCAAAGAAAACAGGGATGAATTGACTATCTTCATCTGAAATAAGCAGTGTGCCTTCGATATGAGAAAGTAGGGCTTCTACTGAGTTGAAATTCTGTTGCGAAACCAGTCTGTCTTTCAGATTGTGAAAATGTTGTTTGGTGATTGCTTCTATAAGCTGGTCTTTAGACTTAAAGTATAAATATAGAGTCCCTTTAGCAATTCCCATTTCAGAGGCGATTTTAGACATGCTGGTATTGTGGAAACCATGTTTCACAAATGCTTGCAATGCGGCAAAAACAATCTGTTGATTCATCAGTTCTTTGTCGACTACTTTAGGCATGCTGCTTTAACCCCGTTTTACTTTTTGTAGTTACTGTTGACATCCTTTGGCAAGAGCATAAGTTATCGTTTTATAATGACCGAGTGGTCAGTATAAAATAAAGGAGCTTAGAATGCAAAGAAGACAGCTAAGAAGAACGAGAATACTTACAAGCATTAAAATGACTAGAAAAGTTTTGAAACTTAAAGGGCAGCAAAGCTTGGGTGCAAAGCGATGAGTATATATTTATGGCTTAAATTCTTTCATATGATTGGTGTGGTGATGATGCTGGGTGCCACATTTTGTAATGGTGTGGTTCACTTCACCGCGATGAAGGCAAGATCTAAAGTAGACCGGTTTAACTCGCTTAATAATATTCTGACAATCAATAAGCTAATTATGTTTCCTGGCTTTATCCTCATTATTCTTCCAGGCACGTTGCTTGCCTATCAAGCAGGGTTTTCCTCCAATGATTATTGGCTATTGGCATCAGTTGTATTGACGGTTGTTTTGGTGTTTGAATTTATATGGGGCTTTAAGCTGGAGAAAAAGATGGAAACGCTTACTGAGCAATATGTAATGGCTGAGTATGAAGATTACAATGAGCGTTATAATAGAGTGCTCAAGCAAGCTATGCCTATTGGTAGTACGGCGACTGTTATAAGCTTAATTGTTGTCTATCTTATGCTTGGCAAACCATTCTAATGGAGGCGAATATGAAATCAAAACAAGCCAAAGGTGGTGTTAATCGCGAGCACCATAAATCATTACCTGAAAAGCTGGTTTTCTCTTTGCTACATTTACTTATCGTGTTGGCTTGTGCATGGCTTATTTATTTTGATGGTACTGCTGTGGTGGGATCGGTGCTAGATAAGCAATGGCAAGTTCACGACCCTATACGGGCTAATATATTGTTTAGCTGCGTTGTTTTATATTGGCTTCGGCACAGTATTACTTTGTTATATTTGCTTGTGAGAAAGGTTGAATGGTCGGAAGTGTTTGGTTTACTTTCATTTTTCGCAATGTTTGAGGTTGGATTCCTCATTATAGGAGCAGGTGTTTTTCGAGATACAGCTGTTGAGCTGAATGCGCTAGATGCCCTTGCTTTAGCATTGCTCGTGATTGGCTCTTTCTTGAATAGCTTCTCTGAGGTGCAAAGAAAATGGTGGAAAAGTAAACCCAATAGCAAAGGGCATTGCTATACTGAGGGCTTATTTCGTTATTCCATGCACATTAACTTCTTTGGCGATGTGGTGTTGTTTGCAGGCTGGGCGCTGTTTGTGCAAAGCATCTGGGCGTTGGGCTTACCTATACTTATGTTGTTGTCGTTTATCTATATGCATATACCTGCGTTGGATACCTACTTATCTGAACGTTATGGGCAAGAATTTGATGAATACGCCTTAAAAACGAAAAAGCTTATACCTTTTATCTATTAAACTGAGTTATAGTTGAATCTGGTGTTTAGAGTGATTTGTAATTACGGTGACAGTTTAATTACGGTGACAGTTTACTAAATACACTTAACTATCCTTTGGAAAAGCAGGGACATCATACATATTTGCTTTACCTCTCCTTACAACTCTTCGGTTTTGAACTCGTTATAACCTTCGTGATTGCAAGACTTGACCCCGATGTCTCTTTACGATGGTTGGTTTATTCATGTGTTTTATGACTGTCTGTGAAAGGGATAATTATTGTTCGTTAAAATGATGAAATGAACCTTATACGAAGACCATTAAAATAATACCATATTTTAATGTGAGGGCTATCAACTTCACCCAACCATTTAGTTTTATGTCGCTACCCATGGTAATGTAAACCTTAAGTTATAGACAGTAGGAAACTGTATTTAGCCTACACTATACCATTTTAACTATTGACATATATAGCATAATAAATAAAGTGTCATATATGACGAATTTATATAATATTCAGGAACAAGTGGCTAAACAGGTGTTTAAAAGCCTTGATGGTGTTCTTCTTTGTGGAGGAACAGCTTTAGCGCGATGTTATTTACAACATCGCATTTCCTATGATTTGGATTTTTTTGTGAATTCTCGATTTGACCCTCAAATTTTATTGAATCAATTAAATAAAAATTCAGGCATTAAGGTTGAAGAGACCGAGATTGACCAAAGAGATGGAATAGCTGTTCAGATTCATGGTATGACTAACGTTGACGGCTTGCCTTTGAAAATTTCATTTATTGAAGATGTTTACGATGGGATGTTTCCAACGGTTTGGAAGGATATGGGTTCCGCTTCAGTATTAACGGATGACTTGGATGGTTTGATGCATAGAAAGTTGCGCACAATTTCAGGGGTTGGGCTTGGTGTTACAGGGCACCCAGAAGGTGGTCGGCAAGCGGCACGTGATTTGTTTGATATTTATGTGTTATCCACGACTTACAAACCAGTGCCCCAGTTTATTACTGAAATTAATAAGCATGGTGCAAACTTTCCCACTGAATCGTATGAGGTTGGTATCAAGAGCATGGATTGGATAGTGCTTTTAGAAGACTTTGATGAAATCGAAACTATAAAGCCTTTTGAAGTGAATGTGAGAGCAATACGCAAGGAATTAGAAAGATTATGAACACAAAAATTTGGCAAGAGAATCGTATTCGTGCGTTCTGGGATAGACCTAAACTTACGTTTGAAAAGTGGTTGTATGTTATGCGCACACCATCAAGCCCAAGACATACCAATATGGCTGTGTTGTCATTCCATTATATGAAGCCAAGTGATTTGGTTGAATTGCTTGATGAGGATGTGTTTGTTCGTGTGTGGGCAGAAATCAGAGGCACGGAACAGTTTCCACGCAAAGTATTGTTGGATTATGAGTGGGGAACCATCGTTACAGGCTCTGGGCGATTCGGATTTAATGGCAATGTGCTCAAACTAAGAAAGACACACCAAGACTTATTAACCTTCATGGTGCAACAACAGCCCATGAGTATCTACCAATTGGCAAAAGCCATTGGTCGTGACTATCGTCGTGTGTTTGATGGTGTTAAAAAACTTGTCGATTTACACGTGTTTGCCATCAATGAAACCCAAGTTGGTGGTAGAAAAACCAGCTTGGTCAGTGTCGTAAACGTCAATGACCTTGATGCAGCACTTATGGTTCGATAATTCAACGGCATCAATAGAAAAATCTCATATTTCGACGCTGTTTTTATCTATTAGGCGGTCAATTTTAGATGCTGATTAACAGAACACTGAATTCCTTTCTGTTTTTTTATCGGTATCATGGAGTTCTCATGATATTTTTTCAGCCCTTGATGGCCTGAATCAGCTAAAATTTTAGAGTCTGGATGAATAGAAAGGCGACTTTCTTTGAATACACTGAAGTCATGTTTTTTTCACTTTGCACCTACAACTCTATCCAAAATGCTTGCAAGGGTTGATAAGGGCTGTATGATTTATTGCATGGCTACCTGCTCTTTCTATTTCAGTGTGTTTTGTGAAAAAAATAAAAACTAAACCTTGGCAGGTATCCTATCAATATTGGCAAGTGACGTAAGTTTAGGGGGGGGTAATGATACCAGAAGAAACTGTTTATACCCCGGAAAGCCTCGGGGTCAAGTCTTGCAATCACGCATTTTTTCAAGCTATTCGCATCGTTACCTTATGCCCAAGCTTGGTAAGGATATTAACAAGCATATCGATAGTAAATTTATCCACCTTGCCACGAATCAAATCGCTAACCCTTGGCTGGGAAATATCCAAAGCCTTCGCCGCTGCAACTTGCGTCATATTTTTTTCAGCAAGCGCCTTATCAACTTCAATCATAAGCTGCGAACGTAGCTTTAAGTTGGTGGCCTCTTCTTCATTAAAGCCAAGGTCTGCAAACACGTTACCGCTAGATTTTACTGACATATCAACCCCCTAATTCACTTAAACGCTTCTTAGCCATATCAATAGCCTGTTGTGGCATTTTCTGTGTTTTCTTTTGAAAGGCATGTAATACATACACCGCATCAGCAAGCTTCACCGTATAAATCACACGGTATGCACCATCCGCACAACGTATGCGAATTTCACGCACACCCGAACCAATAACTTTTATGATCTTCCAGTCACTAGCCCGAACTATTCATGAATCGGTGTGATGATCGCGCAGGACATTTGTTTGCAACGGATTTTTTCGATTGAGCCCGTAGCTATGCTTACGGGCGATTAAGAAAAGATTCATTGCGGACGAATGAACCAGCGAGGACGCAGCAGTATTCATGAATAGTTCGGGCTAGGTTCAAGGTCATTTTGAATCCTATCCAACTGAAACCCTGCTTCACGCTTTGCATGCACGGGGAAAGCACGCAGCTCATCGAGTGCGTTGCCAGCAAAATGCAATTCTTTCATAGTGGGATAATATATATTATTTTATATAATATCAAGCCTTTCATTTCATCTTTTTTTTCGAAATTGAAAAAATAGGAGAAAATCTTGAATGTTGAGCACATAATAAAGAACGCTAACCTTTATCTTGCAGCGCTTTAAGAAGTTTTTGATGAATCCCGTCAAAACCACCATTGGATAAAATCAATATATCATCACCTGCTTGGGCATGACTAGAAAGCTCTTGGATAATACATTCTGCGCTTTCTAAAACCTGCGCATGATTGCCGATATTTTTACAGACTAAGCCCGCATCCAACACTTCATTTACGGCAAGGCTTCGATCCGATGCTGGGGTGAAAATAACCATATCTGCATCAGCAAAACATTGCGGCAAACGTTCTTGGTGAATCCGACTACGCATGGTGTTGGAGCGCGGCTCAACAATCACCCATAACTTACCATCACTGCGCATGGCATGTTTTGCTGCTGAAACCATGCCTTTAATGGCGGTAGGGTGATGTGCAAAATCATCAAAGATGCGAATGCCACGGGCTTCACCGACCAAGGACATACGCCGACGAATACCTGCAAAACGCTCAAAGGCTTTTTGAATCATTGCTGGTGAAACACCGAGTTTTGTGGTCGCCGCTGCAACCGCGCAGGCATTGGAAACATTATGCACACCAATCATATTCCAAGCACATTCGATGACCTTCTCACCCTTGTGATATAGGCAAAACTTCGAGCCGTCTTTTGCAAGGCATTGCCATTGCCACTCGGCATCACCGTCGGTGTAAGAACCCGCATATTCAGCAAAGTAGGTTACGGGTGTCCAGCAGCCTTTTTCCAGCACATCGGGCAGATGTTTATCATCTGCATTGGCAATAATATCTCCATTATTCGGCACGGTTCGCAAAAGGTGTGAGAATTGCAATTTAATCGCGTCTAAATCAGGGAAAATATCGGCATGGTCATATTCTAAATTGTTTAAAATAAGCGTTTTGGCATGGTAATGAAGGAATTTTGAACGTTTATCAAAGAATGCCGTATCGTATTCATCGCCTTCAAGCACAAATGCTTCGCCTTTGCCCAAACGCGCACCACCCTCAAAATTCTCAGGCATACCGCCAATCAAAAAGCCTGGCGATTGACCTGCAATATCCAGTACATGTGCCAAAATAGATGATGTCGTGGTCTTACCATGCGTGCCTGCCACCACCACGGCATGACGGTTGGGCAAAATATGATTCCCAACAAATTCAGGCCCTGAACAATAAGCCAAACCATCCGCAAGAATTGCCTCAACTTCTACATTACCACGGCTCATAGCATTGCCAATCACGCATAAATCAGGTTTTGATCTAAGATTTTCAACATCAAATGCGGCTATTTCAATGCCCAAATCAGCCAAATAGTCCGACATCGGCGGATAAACACCCGCATCAGAGCCTGACACATGCCAGCCCTTTTCTTTGGCAAGCCCTGCAATCGCTGCCATGGCTGTTCCGCAAATTCCGAGGATATGAAGGTGTTTTAAATCTGAAGACATGCGTGCATTCAAGCATTCTTTGAGGCATAGGGAAACTACGACATAAATTTTCTTTGTATGAGTGGGTGTTTGTGGTGTGATACGCACATGACAATCCATACCCTCCCCCATATTACCAAGGAAACATCTGCCAATCCGACTGCCAGTATTATATGGCTACATGGACTCGGTGCCGATGGTCATGATTTCGAACCGATTGTTAGCGAATTGGGTTTGCCTGATGATTTGGCTGTACGTTTTATTTTTCCGCATGCCCCTGCCATGCCCGTATCCATCAACGGCGGTTATATCATGCCTGCATGGTATGACATTAAACAACAAGATCTCGGTGTTGAACATGATACAGCGGGTGTACATGCATCGGCGGTAAGCATCCAAATGCTCATTGATCAGGAAATCATGCGCGGCATTCCCGCCAATCGTATTATTCTTGCTGGTTTTTCACAGGGTGCAGCTATGGCATTGTATGTAGGTCTACGCCAAACAGAGCCTTTGGCGGGCCTGATGGTTTTATCAGGTTATATCTTGCTGCCCGATGAATTTACATCCTTAAACTCGAATAACTTACAAACACCTGTTTTTATGGCGCATGGCGTGCATGACCCTGTTGTTCTTTTCGAGTGGGGTGAGTCTTCGTACAGGAAACTACAAGAAAAAGGCTACGCTGTAGGTTGGCATAGTTACCCTATGGAGCATTCACTTTGCAATACGGAAATAAATGATATTGGCAAGTGGATTGTGACAATACTTCAGCCCGAACACTAAAGGGCACCACGAAAAACCTAACTATTTCGTCAAACTTGCCCTTTTCGCACCTGACTGCGTTGGATAAAAAAAGCAATAGCGTTGCTATTACTCATTTCACCACGCCTTGTCATGAACGAAAAATGGCGGCGTTTGACTCGCATGAGGTTTTTCGAGGTGCCCTAAAGTTTAGCCCAAGATCCGACATTGAATGTGGATGCAGGGTGTAAGTGTTTGGTTTGTATGGCGTTGTGGGAAATCTTGTGGTCACCTTATGGGTGATGAATGATTCCTTGGAATGTCAGACAAGCCAAAGAGTTGCGGCATGCGCTGCATATCAATGTCGGACTTGGGTTTAGTATCAAGGCTTCTAACCAAAATCTGGCATAGCTTTTGCTGAAAGATACACACTGTAGTCATGACTGAGGTGGTAGAGATGAATGAATTTTCAAAAGCACAGGAACGTCGGCAACATGTGCGCAAAGAGGTTTCTTTTCAAATTGAAATTCAACATATGAGCGATGGCACCTGTGAACACGTTGAATTACTCGATATTTCCGATGGTGGTATGCGCTTTAAGGTTGCCGACATTACACAGTACAGCTTAAAGCAAGAGTTGCGTGTCAGCGTGCCACAATTTGTTGAATCAGGCGAAGTCACCATGCAACATATGCGCGCTATCGTATTATGGCTGTATAAAGCCGATGCCAGCAATACATGCGCATCCGTTGGCGTAAACCTACGCCAACTTTAGCACGCCAATACTTACACTATACCCCTGAATATTGCGCATGTACCGCACGCGCATGCATATTCGGCAGTTTGTTTAGAGCAGCAATCAAAGCCTTAGCTGATGCCACAACAATATCGGTATCCGAGCCTTGCCCATTCACAATCAAATCTTCATTTTGCAAGCGTACGGTGACTTCCCCCTGCGCATCTGTACCCGCAGTGATGGCATTGACCGAGTAAAGCAACAAACGACCATTGGGTTCAACCAATGATTTTATCGCTTTAAATGCTGCATCTACAGGCCCATCACCTTCCGCAGTGGCTTTATGTGTTTCACCCTCAATATCCAATTCAACCGCTGCAACGGGTGAATCACTGGTGCCTGATGCTGCGTGCAAACTTACCAATTTCACGCGTTCCATATCCACTTCGGAATCACCCGATAAAATGGTCATCAAATCTTCATCGAAGATGTCTTTTTTCTTATCTGCCAAGATTTTAAAGCGCTCAAACACGGCATTCAAATCATCGCCATCCAATGCCACACCCAAATCGACATAACGTGCTTTCAAGGCTGCACGACCTGAGTGTTTGCCCAAAACCATGCGGTTGGTATTCCAGCCAACCGATTCTGGGGTAATGATTTCATAGGTTTGTTTGTGTTTTAACATGCCATCTTGGTGAATGCCCGATTCATGGGCAAAAGCATTGGCTCCGACAATCGATTTATTGGCTTGCACAGGCATGCCCGTAATCTGGCTCACCATTTTGGACGTTGGAACAATTTTCGTGGTTTCGATGCCCGTTTCAATATCATAATAATCGCTTCGGGTTTTCAATGCCATCACCACTTCTTCCAAAGCAGCATTGCCAGCACGCTCGCCCAAACCATTGATGGTACACTCCACCTGACGCGCGCCGCCCTCTACTGCCGCCAAAGAATTGGCAACCGCCAAACCCAAGTCATTATGACAATGCACCGAAAAGATTGCTTGATCCGAGTTTGGTACACGCTCAATCAATGTTTTGATGCGATTGCCAAACTCAAACGGTGTCATATAACCAACTGTATCAGGGATATTAATAATTCGCGCACCAGCTTTAATCGTCGCTTCGACAATACGGCACAAAAAATCAATATCAGAGCGCCCAGCATCTTCCGCAGAAAACTCCACTTCTGGAGCCAATGAGCGCGCTTGTGTGACGGCTTCGATGGCACGCTGCACCACTTGATCGGGGGTCATGCGCAATTTTGCTTCCATATGAATGGGACTGGTGGCAATGAATGTATGAATACGAGCGCGATCTCCCGCAGGTTTTACAGCTTCACCAGCACGCTCAATATCTTTGGGGTGGGCACGCGCCAAACCTGCAATACATGGGCCTTTCACTTCAGCAGCAATACGATGCACCGCTTCAAAATCACCAGGCGATGCAATCGGAAAGCCAGCTTCAATAATATCCACACCCAATGCCGCCAAGCCATGAGCCACGCGTAGTTTTTCTTCAATATTCATGGAACAGCCAGGTGATTGCTCACCATCACGCAATGTAGTATCGAAAATATATAACCGGTCAGACATATCGTTCTCCTAACATAAAAAAAGCCACGGGGATTAACCGTGGCTCGTAACTAAAATGACTAAATAATTATGGGTAAATTCAGTCCGCGTACGAGCCAGCACAGCGCAATAGTAGCGCGTGATTCCAAAAAAGTAGGTGTAAAGTAAAACAGCTCATGCGGCGGAGTATGCGCGGATTCAGCGGCAAAGGTCAATCATTACCTGATTCTTGTTTGCGTTTGCGTGCCGCACGACGCGCCAAACGATAACGTCTGGCTTTTTGATTCTGCCAAACACTCAACATCGGGCCATGCAAAACGTACGCCATAAAAACAGCAAATAAAATACGGTATGGATCAACCATCACCAGCACAATACCAATCATCATAATTACAATCATGGTGAAGGAGCGTTTTTGATGTAAATCAATATCTTTGCCCGATATAAAGCGCACACCACTGACCATCAACCACGCCAAAAATGCGGCAATAAAGGCCCACAACCAACCAATAGGCTCCACACCACCTTCTTCATGAAACAATACTGCTGCAGCAATCAGTAGCGCCGTTGCGGGCGTTGGCAAACCTTGGAAATATTTTTTATCCTGAATGCCTATTTGGGTATTAAATCGTGCCAAACGCAATGCTGAACATGCCGCGATAAGAAATGCTGCCAACCAGCCCAGCTTGCCCAATGGCGTAAGTGCCCATAAATAGATTAACACGGCTGGGGCAATGCCGAATGACATCATATCACACAATGAATCAAGCTCTGCACCAAATGCGGTCTCAGCATTCAATAGACGTGCAACACGACCGTCCAGCATATCAAAAACTGCCGCCGCAATAATCGCCCAAGCGGCAAGCTCATATTTGCCCTGAATGGCTGCAATTAAGGCATAAAAACCAGCAAACAAGCCCATGATGGTAAACAAACTGGGAAGAATATAGATGCCACGGCGCATGTTGAGTGTTTTGCTTACGCCTTTCATGATTCTATTTTACGCGCCAAAATCGTTGTGGCGGAGCTAACTTTATCACCGACTTTCACATTCAATTCAAAGCCTTTTGGAATATTACAATCCACACGTGAGCCAAAACGAATCATGCCAATACGTTGCCCCGCAGCCACCTTATCACCCACCGACACATACGAAATAATACGGCGGGCAATCAAGCCTGAAATCTGAGTAAAGGCGATTTTCATGCCATTATTCGTTTCCATTTCAAAGCGGTTACGCTCATTTTCAGTGCTGGCATTATCAAAGCTGGCATTCACAAACTTTCCTTCGACATATTCAATGCTGGTAATCTCCCCTGCCATTGGCGCGCGATTCACATGCACATCRAATAYATTCATAAAAATATCAACACGYARCCCATYATCSGTGCTTTCWGCGCGAATMACYTTGCCATCSGCAGGKGCAATAAATATAYCATCACCTTGYGGTGTTTGGCGCTCRAAATCACGAAAGAAATTCACTACAAAAGCSAATAATAYRGCCAAAAMAACCGCTGTCGCAGTCCAACCTAATGCAACTGCAATCAGCAGTGATGCCARTGTKCCAATGATAAAKGGCCARCCTTGTGGRGCAAGYGGAATRCTYCCACGYGCATCACCAGGAAGAGCATRGGRTTTATTTGTTRATRTYTCCGTCTGTGTTGTCATGAGACGCARYCTACATATTTAAGSYGAAAGCCCAAAGTTTTTCGCAACATGGGTGAATCACAGTCCGCTAATCACGATGGTTTTTAAGCGTTGGCGGGATAACATCGCCCGATGCCTGCATCGCCAATGCTTCAGGATGTTTGTTATAATGCTGACGTGAAATAACTGCGAGTTCTTCTTTCACCTTATTATCAACAAGACTTGCTGAAGTCTCTGGCAAAGCATCAATCAAAGCGGCCAACAATTGATCTTGGGGCACTGGCATTTTCTCAAGCCAAGACAACAACAGATCTCGATTCACATAAGCAGGAAGTGAGCCTAAAATGCCAATATCATTCTGATTATGCACCATCAAACCAGTCGTCGTACCACGATCCAGTGTTAATACCTGCAAGAAATACAACGAATGGTATGCCAATTGTGTTRCTTTATCAGCTTCGCTAATAGCTTTATTTTGCTTCAACRCGGTGCCTAATATATCCAAATATGTATCAATCGCCGCTTCGCCTACMGACTGTGCCAAGGCTCTATCCTTRTCAGCATCACCACTATTGTATTGTTCCAAGTAAAAGTGCGAAACACCACGATGCCGCGCTAATACGGGGATATAAAAATACCGCTCACCTTGCGCCACACCCTCCTCATATTGCTCTGGCGCAGCTTTCTTCATCGCATCAAAAAACTGTTGTGTGGCGGCTGGGTTTTCAATCGATGGATTCAAATCCGCCATCATACGCCAATAGCCCTCACCACTTTTCATTTCCGTCCAACTGACATGAATATGCACAGAGGGTGCATGCGGATGACATGGATGAATAATGGTGGAAATCGCTGTTGCCGAACCGAGCTTCTTATCGGGATTTTCATCATAATGCACCTGCGACACATTCACCGAACCACGCCCAAATAAATCACCATCGGCTGTGGCAAAGCGTATCCCACCACCATGCTTGCCTTCATCACGAAACCATTCAACCGCTTCAAATGATTGTGTGCTACTCAATTGATGCGCTAATTTTTCTAAGCCTTGAACAARACGTGTTTGTAAACACGTGACCAGTTCATTGGCTTGCGTGGCTTTGTTTGATTGTGCAGGAATACGTTGCATGAAGTTCTCTCTCTCATCATTAAAGATTCATTTGATTCATTATTAAAAGGGCAACTATGAATAGGAAACCAACAAGCTTCAACCATGGGAAGCTCTGAATAAATCTGGATAAAGTAGGTTGTGATTCAGAGTATTCAAAATCAAGGCGTGAGTTGCATGGAATAGCAAGGCTATTGCTCAAACTCACAACGCAGAGTTTGGATGTTCTGGATGCAAGGTACGAATTCATGACTTGTTCAGAGCTTCCCATGCTTTGTTTTCGTATAGTTTTGAATATCAAGCTTATGGACGTTAGGGTGCGCCACCCTGTTCTTTGGAGAAATTATGACACACATCCGTATTGCAACCCGTCGTTCGCCGCTCGCTCTTTGGCAAGCTGAATATGTTTCAGCCGAATTGAAACGCCTTGACCCAACTGTTAGCACTGAACTGGTAAAGATTGTTACCAAGGGCGATAAAATTTTGGATGTGCCTCTGGCACAGGTTGGCGGCAAAGGTTTGTTTACCAAAGAAATTGATGAAGCACTGCTTGATGGACGTGCTGATATTGCCGTTCACTCCATGAAGGATGTGCCAACAGAATTGCCAGCTGGCACCACCATTCGTGCCCATCCCAAACGTGAAGACCCCCGTGATGCCATTGCCACCATCACAGGTGGTGACATGGATACCTTGCCCAAAGGCGCACGTATTGGCACATCTAGTTTACGTCGTATTGCACAATTAAAATCCAAATATCCAAGTTTTGAATTTGTATCTATTCGCGGCAATATTCAAACACGTTTATCCAAGCTTGGTAAAGAAGTTGATGCTGTGATTTTGGCGGCGGCGGGTGTTTGCCGCATGGGTATGGCTGATAAAATGCATCAATTTATGGATACCGACCTGATGCTTCCAGCCGTAGCACAAGGCACATTGGGCATTCAGACCCGTGATAATGATGATATGATTAATGCGCTTGTAGATCAAATGAATGACCCTGAAACAGTGCTTCGCACCAAAGCCGAACGCGCCTTTCTGGCACGTTTAGAAGGCGGCTGCCAAGTTCCTATCGCAGCATTTGCCACCCTTGATGGCGAGCAATTATTATTGAAAGGCCTGGTTGGTGATGTAAATGGTGAAGTCGTGATTGCCCGTGAAATCGAAGGGCTTGCTATAGATGGCGAAGCTATGGGTATCGCCTTAGCAGATGAAATCCTCGATGCAGGTGCGCGCCCTATTTTAGAAGCGCTATACGCCGAACAATAAAGAAATTTTATAATAATTTTCATCATTCACTAATCATCATATTGTAGAATTGTGACTTGGATTACAGATTTGTAGAAAATCATCGATAGATTTCTCTACACTACTCGTTGAAAAGTGAACCTCATAAAACAAAGGCAGGGCTTCAAGCACCCTGCCTTTGTTGTTTTTAGAAAACCTGTAATGTCCAAAAAACCTTTATAAGCAACTATATTTAAATATTTTCTTGTTTGACTACGTTCTATAGCGTACGCTGTAAACCTTAAAAGATAACGGTACATCTAACGGTTCATATTTTTAGAGGTGGTAATTATGAAAGAGGGAAAGGTTAAAGGCATTAAAATCACAGATGCTACAATCAAGCATAATACAAAGCTCAAATTATCTATTGGTGAAGGCTTATACCTAAAAACACGGGGCAGTTGCAAAAGTTGGCATAGAGATTTCACTTTGGATGGTAAGCGCGGAACTTACAATATAGGCACTTACCCCAGCATAACATTAGCCCAAGCAAGGCAGCTTAATCTCGAAGGAAAAGCCATGATTAAGGCAGGTATCAACCCGAAAACAGTCAGAGATAAAAGTAAAACAGATGAAGCCGCAAAACGTGAATCCCTCAAGCAAAAAGAAGAAGCTGATAGCAACACCTTCGATGTTGTTGCAGCAAAATGGCTTGAAAGCATGCGTAGCAAGTGGGCATTAGCCACTTATCAAAAAAATGTTTCATTGGTTAATAAAGGCTTATCCTTATTATTTGGAAATATTCCTGTGGCAGAGTTAAAACGCCTGCAAATATCCACAGCCTTGGAGCAAGTTGCTGCTAATAAAAGTGCAGATGCAGCAAGGCGACTCGCTAAGCTCATGAAATCCATCTTAGAGTTTGCCTGCAACAGTGGGTATATTGAATATGTACCTATGGGTAATATGGGCAAAGTCTTACCAGCCCATACACCTAAGAAGATGGTTGCTATTGCTGACCCTTTAAAACTAGGTCAACTATTAAGGGGTATAGATAATTTCAGCGGCACATTTACTGTTTTATGTGCCTTGAAGCTGTTGCCGATGTTTGCATCTAGGTCAGGGGAGTTTAGGCAAGCGCGATGGAATGAGATAAGCTTTGAGGACGCAGAGTGGCGCATCCCTCCAAATCATCGAAAGATAAAAGAACACCTAAAATTAAATGATGAATACACACATATTGTACCCTTACCAAGACAAGTAATCGTTATACTCAAAGACCTGCACCAATACACTGGTAACGATGAGTATATTTTTGCATCAAGGCACGCTAAAACAGGACATATGGGACATAGCACTATTAACGGTGCATTATATAAAATGGGCTATAATGGTGACGCTTGCGGACATGGATTTAGAGCAACTCTCAAAACCCTTCTTCGTGATGAATTAGGGTTTAGTCGGGATACTATTGAAAAGCAATTATCGCATATTGTAGGAAATCCATCGGAAGCAAGTTATGACCGAGGTGTATTATCTACAGAACGTAGAATTATGATGCAAGCATGGGCGGATTATTTGGATACATTGCGTGATAGGGCTGATGTTATTGCAACAAGCAGGGAGGAGGCACATGATTGATAAAGAAAAAATAAATACTGCTAGTGCTCACATATCTTTACCAAGCCTTAAAATGACGGGGCGTTGTAGCCACATTTTAACGGGGGCATTAACTGCATCCAAGAACCTGCCTGATGTAATGGCATTGATAGCCCGCATTGATTCGATGGCTCTACAATCAACAGATGAACAGACCGCCGAAGACCTTAGAAACTGTGCTGATTTATTATATGTAAACACTATTCTATATGGTGTGAAAGATGCCGTTAATGAATTTCAAGATGGCTCTGAGGAAGCTGCAAAACGAGCGTTTCTTTGTGAGTATTGGGGTCAACAAACTATATATTCTCGTCAGTATGATGTTGAGCAAACATGTTTCAGATTAAACTGGCAAAAAAAAGTGAATGTGCGTGGAAATATTATTTATGAATATAAATATAAAAAAACCATCGCTGAATCGACACTTATACGACCGTTAGCGGAAGGCTGCGACATGCGACTGGGCATTGAAAGAAAGAAGAACGCTCGACGACCTGCCCCATAAACTTATTTTCGCAACAAAAAAGAGTGTGTAGTTTGAACTACATTCTAAGAAGATAGCCTCATAGCAAGAGTTCGTTCCATCACGTCCGTATTTATACGAACGCATACATGGAGAGCTTATTATGAAAGTAAAAAAACATTATCCAAATAGAGATTTTCAACTGGGCATTCTGCCCGATGCGGGTTTTATGCGGCTAACACAAGTGTTAAGTGTTATGCCCATTAGCAAAACAGCTTGGTACGAAGGAATCAAAGAAGGTAAATTCCCAGCACCAGTCAAGCTTGGAGAAAGAACCGCCGCTTGGAGGGTTCAAGATATTCGCAACTTGATTACAAGGTTGGGTGGTGAAGTATGAGTATTCACCATTCAAAACACGATGCAAAAGAAACACCCCAATCAATCATAAATACGTTGAACTGCAAGTCTCACAAAAAAACAAAGGCACCTATCCAAATTCATTTAAATGCATTGATACTGGGATTATCTGATATAGATATATTGAAAGGTATTTGCTATGAATAGCTGCCCAGACACCAAAACACTGGCACAAAACAGATGGCTGGAAATCTTACCTAAGTTGGGAGTTGATGCCTCATTGCTTGATGGTAAACACCATCCCTATCCAGAAATTGGATGTAATGAAGATGGGTTTAGATTTATTGATAAACAAGGTGATGGATATTGCTGTCTTGGTCATGGTAAATTTACTGATGGATTTGGCTTGCTTAAAGCAGCGTTCGGTTGGGATTTTAAAAAAGCAGCGGGTGAGATTGATACAGTCATGGGCTGGAGCGATGCAGCCTACAAAGCCCCAACCAAAGAAGAATTAGCCAAGATTCAGGCTCAACATGCTATCGAAGCTAAAAAGCGTGAAGATAAGCTTGCAGATGCTCACATAGTCGCCGCTAAGCAATGTTTAGCTATCTGGAAAGGTGCTAGTATTGCCGATGATTCCCATCCTTACTTGAAAGCTAAGGGTGTACATGCACATGGCTTACGGTTGCATACAAGCCGCTTGGTTATTCCTGTTCGTATCAATCATAAAATAACGTCACTTCAATACATTGATGCCAGTGGAAACAAGATATTTGCCACAGGTAGCAAAACAGGCGGTGGAGCGTATTTAATCGCTGGAAAGGGTGCTTATGTTGTGTGCGAAGGCTATGCCACTGGCGCAAGTATTTTTGAAGCAACTGGGCTTAATGTTTTGGTGGTTTTCAATGCAAGAAATCTTATCAAGGTGGCTAAGACTATCCGTAAAGCTTTGCTCAATGCTGATATTATCATTGCAGCCGACAATGACCAAAAAACTGACGTAAATACGGGTTTAAATGCAGCCGTAGATGCAGCGCAAGAAATTGGCGGAGTGATTGCTCTGTCAGTAGGCAAAGAAGGTTCTAGCGTTGATTGGAACGACATCCATGCAGCAAGTGGTCTTGAAGTTGTTGCCGCAGGTATTGCTAACGCTGTAACTCCCGAAATCTTGAAAAACAATCAAGATAATTCAAGTGAGCAGGCTCATCAATGGCATATCCCTGAATCACTGTTTACTCCTGAATTAAAAGCACCTGAATTTACCAGAGAGTGTATGCCAATACTTATGTGGGAAGTCGCTAGCAATGCCGCGCATGTAGCAGCGACAACAACGGTGTTCAGTGTTCCAACAGTGATTGGTGATGTTATAAAATCGCTAAGTGGCATGGTTGATGTAGCATTGAAAGATGGTGATATATCCAATCTAGTCACCTTGTTTATGGCGAACATAGCTGGAACGGGTGAAGGTAAGTCTGCTACGCAAGACTGCCTATCCAGTGAATTAATCAGGGAGTATATTGAAGACAGGCTCGTGAAGGAGCAAGCAAGCTTAGAAACTTGGGCTGATGAGCTGGATATACTGCGCGACTCAAAGAAAAAATTGATGAAAAAAGAGGGCGGTAAGCAAAAAGCACATCACATACTGCAACAACTTAATTTGGATATTAAAGAGCATGAGCGGAGTAAACCTAAGGGGTTATGTGTTACGCTACAATCACCCACACCAGAAGCATTGATTGAACGCGCTGGGCAATATGGGTATGTAATGCTCTCAACGGATGAGGGCTCACAAGTGCTTGATTCATTCGGTAGATACTCTGATTCAGCTAGTGCAGATGTTAATCCATACTTGAAAGGTTATGATGGTGGTGAAATATCCTCTGAACGCCGTAACAATGAAAAATATGGCGGTTTATTGCGACTAGGCATGAATATATCCATTCAACCAGTAGTAGCGATGCGTGTATTGGGCGACTCTCTAATGGCAGGGCGAGGTTTATTAAATCGCATGACTTGGCTGGTCAGCCCATCCACAGCAGGAAATCTTGATTATCGAGTTAAGCGTAAGCGTGATAATGGTTTGATGGAGAGATGGGAGCAGATGCTCTTAAACTTAATAAAGGGTGTAGAAGACTCATCTGAACGTATTGAAATAAATCTATCCAGTGAAGCAGAAATATTATGGATGAATTATGCAAATTCTTTGCAGGCTGAAATCAAAGACGAGAAGCTAGAAGGCTTACAGGATTTGTTTCACAAGCGTTTTCCATCATTGGTTTTACGCGTTGCTGCTATTTTTCATTGCGTTGAATATGGGTTGGCAGGAAGCATAAATATTGGTACTACACGCATGGCAATAGAGTTCTGTGAAGTGGTTAAGGCACATCGGCTTGTACTGCATCAAGGGTTTAGTAATGATAATAACAGAGTCAAAGCGCGTTCAGTGCTACGCAAGCTTGCAGGTGCAGGTTATGCAAAAATAAGCATAAGCGATTTGCATAGAAAACACTGGATAGAAATTAAAGACCTTAGTGAAGCAAAACGTGTGCTTGAATACTTAAATGATACGGGTTGGTCGAGATTGCAAACTCATCTACAGGGAACAGGTAGACCCAAAAGTCCTGTTTATGACCTTCATCCAGAGTATCAAAATTTAATTAAGCCTAATGTGCGTAAAGTACCTAAAGTACCTAAAGTACCTAAAGTAYSTWARNGYAWRWTRRMRCAAAATGAAAGTGTCCGCTTTTAGCAAAGTAGAAATGTCCCCTTTAGCGTACGTGCTGGAGGTTGCATATGACAGCGGAGATACTACAGA
>NVTQ01000029.1 GCA_002401635.1 Pseudomonadota bacterium | reverse complement strand
TAACCTTATAATCATCCATAATTTTCATCTTTTGACAGATTTAAATGTTATTTCTTGTTTGAATGAAATAGAAAATTACCCGTATATATCGCTGTTATGTGTTTCAGAGGAAAAGAAGAAAAATTCAACCTTATTGGCAACGGATTGCATGTTGCCGACGGCGACTTTCGCGCAATTATTGGCTGAAATAAAACGTCGTGAATTTTCTTTAAATCAGGAAGATATGCGTTTGCTAGCAGTGTTTTTACTGCAACAAACATCGCCATACAGTTTGCTTGATATGGAGCCTAAATCATGGTTTACGCAGGCTTTATGGAAATCAGCTTAGCAACCATAATAAAACAGCATTGATGCATATCATGATGATAGATAGCCCTCGCCAAAAACCAATAGGGTTACGCTCAATCAATGGCGCATGGGTTTTCATTAGAAGTGGGTTGGGTTGGCACAAATCACGTAAAAATTCAGAGAAACGGTCATAACGTTTTTCTGGATTTGGATGCACAGATTTTTCCAATGCACCATCCATCCAGACAGGTACTTGTTGGTTGTACTGGCGAATTGAAACATAGTCATAATGTTTATGTTTTTGTGCTTTTTCAAGCTCGCCATAAGGAAAGTGCCCGTGTGATAACATGGTGTAGAGGGTCACACCGAGAGAATACATATCACTTTTGGGTGTGGCTTCAAAACCATCAAAAAGCTCAGGGGCAATATAGTTTGCAGTGCCTTGAACTGATGCATCTTGAATGGGCGTGTAAATCTCTTTTAATCCAGATACTTGCACACAACCAAAATCAATAATCTTAACATTCCCATCAGGGTCAATCATGATGTTGTCTGGTTTTAAATCTTGATGCACCATTTCTTTGCGGTGAAAACCACGTAGGCCTTTGATAACCTGCTCTGCAATACGGCGCACTTCGCTTAAGTCCATGTCGGGGTGATCGAGCATCCATTGCGATAAGGGTGAGCCTTCAAGAAATTCTGTAACATAATACAAACTGCTGCGATGTTGTTTTAAATCATGAATTTTAAAGACATGTGGGTTGTTGATGCGCCGTCCAACCCATTCTTCATGCATAAAACGATCAATATAAGCTGGGTCATCTTCAAAATTGACTGAAGGTGTTTTAAGCACCACGGTTTCACCATTTTTAGTGTCTTCTGCAAGGTATACTTGCACGGTCACGCTGGTATGAATTTCACGGATAATGCGGTAGCCATCCAATTGCATGCCAGTGGGTAATGGTGGAGGAAAGGGAAGCGCAGTTAATTGGCGATAGTATTCATTGTCATCTTGGTTGGGCAATTGTTCGACCCGTATGATTTGGCAAGTAACATTATCATTGCTGCCTGCGGCAAGGGCTGCTTCGACAATAGATATTGCTGCAAGCTCAGAATCAGTTTGAGCTAGAGCGAGCTGTTTTATTTTTTCATCGTCAATGAATTCATGAATGCCATCGGTATGTAACACAAAAATATCATCGGCTTCAACATGAAGGTGTTTGTAATCTAGGTTGACCTCATACTCACCACCCATAGCTCGGGCTAAATAGGTTTTGTTACGATCCACAGTAAGTCGATGATCTTTGGTGAGTTGCCTAATGGTGCCTTTGCGAATGAGATAAATTCGTGAATCGCCGACATGAAACAAATGTGCCGTTGTCGATTTGATAATCAATATGGCCAGTGTGCTGGCGAGGCTTAACTCGGAGGCATAACGCCGTTGTCCTTGGCTATATAACCAAGAATTGAGCGAGTGAATGATGCGTTCGGCAGATGTTTGCACACTCCAAGACATGGGTGTGCTGTAATAGTCAGCGATAAAACCCTGTACACAGTATTCGCTGGCTTCTTTGCCCGCTTCACTGGAGCCAACACCATCGGCAGTGATGGCAACCATACCTTTATGGGTTAAATCCAAGCCATCAGGAATGCGAATGCCACAGCAATCTTCATTTTGTGCCTTGATTCCAGCTTGTGTGCATTGACCTGCACTAACGATAAGCTTGTTACTCATAGCTTAATGTAACTCGATTTTCTCAATTGTACCATCGTCGTTTTGTTCATACATAAAACCTTTGGGCTCTTCGAGAAGGAATAATACCAGTAGAAATACTACAAATGCTGCGGCTGCGATGACCATAAAGAAGGTTCCAGAAGATACAAAAGATAAGATGGTGAGGAAAGTAACACCACCGACATTACCAAATGCGCCCGTTGTGCCAGCCACACCACCTGTTAAGCGACGTTTTACCAATGGGACAACGGCAAATACTGCGCCATTGCCAGCGTTCACAAACACCGAAGCCACAAGCATCACAGCAATTGCGGCAGGAATGGACCAATCTGGGGTGATTTGACCCATAAGGAAAAATCCCAGTGCGGAGCCCGCTAAAGTAATGGATAAGACCAATTTGCGACCATATTTATCACTCCAATATCCTCCCATGGGGCGCATAACAATATTTAAGCCTGCAAAAATAGATGCAATCAATGCGGCTTGGGTAACGGATAAATCGGCACTGTTTTTGAAAGTATCGAAGAAAAACAAGGGCAGCATAGAAATCACAGCCAATTCGGCACCAAAGGTAATCATGTATGAGAAATTCAGGGCTGCCACTTGCTTGAATTTATAGCGGTGAATTTCGGCAATAGGACGTGCGTTAGCTGCAAACAAGCCTTTATTGATTTTATAGATATTGGAAACTTGATACGCATAGAGTGCCAATAAGGTTCCATAAATACTCCATGTGATGGAAGCTGAAAAAATAGCCAAGTTGGCAGGGCCAATTTTCCACGCTAGCACACCAAGTGCGAGGTAAAGTGGCGCAGTCATCGCGCAATAAAGGAAGAAATCACCTTTACTGGTGACTTCCATAGCACCCAAATTTTTTGGGCGGAAATAAGTAGTGCCTTTGGGGTTATTGCTCACTGAAAAGTAGAAAATGACAGAAAAGCCCAAAGCAAGAACACCAGTCGTTGCAATTGCCCAGCGCCAGCCATCATCACCACCAATCCATAATGCCAATGCAGGCAATACCATCGCAGCAGCAGCCGAGCCAAAGTTGCCCCAGCCGCCATAAATACCTTCAGCAGTACCGACCTGTTTGGCAGGAAACCACTCGGAGACAAGGCGAATGCCAATCACAAAACCAGCCCCAACAAAACCAAGTAAAAAACGATAGGTTGCAAGCTCAGTATAGGTCTCGGCAAAGGCAAAGAGAAAACACATGATGCTACCAAGAGCAAGCAAAACAGAGAAGGTGATTTTCGGCCCATATTTATCCACCAGCATGCCGATAATAATGCGGGCAGGGATGGTCAGGGCGACATTAAGAATGAGTAGTAGTTTTACTTCTTGGTCAGATAATCCAAATGTATCACGAATAGATGCCAAGAGCGGTGCAAAGTTGAACCACACCATAAAGCTGATGAAAAATGCCAGCCATGACATGTGTAAAATTTTCATTTTACCAGTAAATGAGAATAAGTTGATTTTGCTTTTATCAACGCCTATTGCAGCCATGCTTTATACTCCCGAAGTGCCATTATATAGTGGCACTTGATATATTATATGAACTTGTCTTTCAGCAAGCAGGTTGCCAACACGATTTTGGCTTAAATAGTTTTAAAAAGGTGTTTTCAGGGTGCTTAACGGCTTCTTATGCCTATATATGAGTCATTCAGTGGCTATTTATTATGCAGAACAGGCGCTAAAGATGTTCTTTTGTCTTAAATTAGCCGTAATTTTTTAGGCACGCCTATTGCTTAGTTTCTTGAAAGAAGAAGTTTGCAGGAATTAGGGAAGCTCTGAATAAGTCTGGATGAAGCAGATTGTGGTTCAGAACTTCCTCCTTAGTTTGTTAGAAAATTACTCCCCCGACGAGGTTGAAATGAGCGTTGCTAAGATGAACAAGAAAAAGCTGGTAATGATTGGTAATGGTATGGCTGGCGTTCGAGCCATTGAAGAGATTCTTAAAGCCAATCCTGACATGTTTGATATTACAATTTTTGGTGCGGAGAAATACCCTAATTATAATCGTATCATGCTCTCGCCTGTGTTGGCTGGCGATACCACCATTGAAGATATTATTCTTAATGATGAGCAATGGTATAAAGATAACGATATTACCTTGCACTTGGGCAAGCGCATCAAAGAGATTCAGCGTGGTTATAAAAAAGTGATTGCTGAAGATGGTACGGAAGCTAAATATGATAATTTAATTATCGCGACAGGTTCAAACCCATTTATTATCCCGATTCCTGGTCATGATAAAGAAGGGGTGATGGCATTTCGTGATATTGATGATTGCGATAAGATG
The DNA here is from genome assembly GCA_002401635.1 of Pseudomonadota bacterium. Taxonomy (GTDB): domain Bacteria; phylum Pseudomonadota; class Zetaproteobacteria; order Mariprofundales; family Mariprofundaceae. The sequence goes on along the minus strand of NVTQ01000029.1, from coordinate 15,541 downwards.
TTTGAAGCTGCGAAAAAGTATAAAAAAGCAGCGGTGATTGGTGGTGGTTTGTTGGGGCTTGAAGCTGCGAAAGGTTTGTTGCACTTGGGTATGGAAGCAACGGTGATTCATGATCAGGCCACATTGATGAATATGCAGCTTGATACGGTTGCTGGCGAAATGCTGCGCTCTGACCTTGAAGGTCAGGGTATGGAATTTAAAGTTTCTACGTTGACCACGGAAGTGGTGGGTGATGAGCGTGTAACGGGCTTGAAATTTAAAGATGGCTCAACGTTGGATTGTGATTTATTGATTATGGCAGTGGGTATTCGCCCGAATATGGCTTTGGCTAAAGATTGTGGCTTGTTTTGCAATCGCGGTATTGTGGTCAATGATTATATGCAAACGGTGACCGATCCCTCTGTTTATACAGTGGGTGAGTGTGCAGAGCATCGTGGTATTGCGTATGGTTTGGTTGCGCCATTGTTTGAGCAAGCCAAAACATTGGCATATATGATTACAGGGCAAGGCTTGAAATCGTATGAAGGTTCTGTGGTATCTACAAAGCTGAAAATTTCAGGTGTGGATGTGTTTTCTGCTGGTGACTTTATGGGTACACCCGGTGCTGATGTTATCGAGTTAATGGATAAAGTTGGCGGTGTTTACAAGAAAATCGTGCTTGAAGATGATAAAATCAAAGGTGTTGTCATGTTTGGCGATACTGCCGATGGGCCAACTTTTTTCCAATGGATGCAAGATGGAAAAGATGTGTCAGAGCAACGTTCAACCATGCTGTTTTCAGCTTCTGGGCTAGGTGATTCAGGGCATTCAGGCATTGATCTTGCCGCAGAAATGGCCGATGACACGGTGGTTTGTGGTTGTAATGGTGTGACCAAGAAAGATGTTGTTGATGCGATTGTGAAAGATGGTTTGACCACGCGTAAAGAGATTACCGCGTGCACCAAAGCAGCGGGATCGTGTGGTGGTTGTGCGGGTCTGGTCGACCAGCTTCTAGCCTCAACCTTGGGCACGGCATTTGTAGAGTCCGAGCATGATCCGATTTGCGCTTGTACTGAAATGAATCATGAGCAGGTCAAAGAGCAAATTAGAAGTAAGAAAATGACACATGTACGTGAAGTCATGAATGTGCTCGATTGGAAGGATGAGGGCTGTCAGGTATGTCGCCCTGCCATTAACTATTATATTGGCATGATTTGGCCTGAAGATTCAGAAGATGATCGCACATCCCGTATTGCCAATGAAAAAATGCACGCCAATATTCAAAAAGATGGTACTTTTTCAGTGATCCCGCGTATTTATGGTGGTGTAACCACACCCGATGAATTGATTAAAATTGCCACAGTTGCTAAGAAATATGATGTGCCAACCGTGAAAATTACGGGCGGACAGCGTATTGATTTGCTGGGTGTTAAAAAAGAAGATCTTGCGCCCATGTGGAAAGATTTGGGTATGGCATGTGGTTATGCTTATGGTAAAGCCTTGCGTACAGTCAAAACCTGTGTGGGTTCAGAATGGTGTCGTTTTGGCACACAAGATTCAACCTCTTTGGGTATTCACTTGGAGAAAGAGCTTGATCGCATTTGGTTTCCTGCAAAAGTGAAATTGGCAGTGTCTGGTTGTCCTCGAAACTGTGCGGAAGCGACCATTAAAGATGTGGGTATTGTCGGTGTTGAAGGTGGTTGGGAAATCAGTACAGGTGGTAATGGCGGTGTGCATGTTGTTGCGACTGAGTTGCTATGTTTGGTTGAAACTGCCGAAGAAGTTGAAGAAATATGTAAGGCTTATTTGCAACATTACCGTGAGACGGGTCGCCACAATGAGCGTTGTGCGCCTTGGCAGAAGCGGGTTGGTCTAGAAGGTATTAAAGCCGTTGTCGTGAATGATATTGAAAATCGCAAAGCACTGGTTGAGCGTTTGCATGCTTATTTGGCGGAACAGAAACAAGATCCTTGGGTTGAGCGTGTTGAAGATGCTGAAAAAGGATATAATAAATTTGCGGAATACAAACCCATTGAAATAAAGGTGATTGAGATTCCAGTCAAGGCGGAAGTATAATGAGTAGCTCTTCTAATAAAAATTGGATTGAAGTATGCAAACTGGATGAAATTCCACCTGCGCAGGCGCGCACTGTAAAAGCGGGTGATGTGGTGATTGCGGTTTTTCGATTAACCGATGACCGTGTGAAAGCAGTAGAAAATCGTTGCCCACACAAACAAGGACCATTGGCAGAAGGTATTATCTCTGGTGATGATATATTGTGCCCATTGCATAATTGGCGGATTCATTTGGAAGATGGGAAAGTTGCAGAGCCTGATGAAGGCTGCGTGAAAACGTACCCTGTTAAAGTGGAAGATGGTCAGGTATTTTTGAGCTTAAACTAACTTTTATAATGGTTAAGGAGCTGGAATGACTCGAACAGTCAACAGTGTATGTTCATATTGCGGTACGGGTTGCGGTATCCGCCTTGAAACTGATGGTCAGCGTATCATCTCGCTCAGTGGCGATGAACAGCACCCGACCAACCAGGGTAAATTATGCTCCAAAGGGCGCGAGTTGCATCATACGATTCGTACGGATGATCGTTTGCTAAAACCGCAATTGCGTACATCGTTGGATGCGCCATTTGCACCTGTTGATTGGGATACTGCGCTTGAATATGGCGCGCAAAAGTTTGCTGACATTATTCAAGAACATGGTGCTGATGCCGTGGCATTTTATGTCTCAGGTCAGTTGTTGACGGAAGATTATTATGTTTTCAATAAGTTGATGAAAGGCTTTATTGGCAGCAATAACATCGATACTAACTCACGGCTTTGCATGTCATCGGCTGTAGCTGGTTATAAACGTGCTTTTGGTGCCGATGGCCCGCCAACGTGTTATGCTGATATTGAGCTGGCTGAATCATACTTTATTATTGGTGCGAACCCAGCGTATGCCCATCCGATTGTATTTCGTCGTATGGAGGCTGCCAAAGAAGCCAACCCGAATCTGAAGATTGTGGTGGCAGATCCGCGTCGTACTGATACTTGTTCCATTGCTGATTTATACTTGCCTTTAAAACCTGGAACCGATGTGCCACTGCTGCAAGCGATGCTTAATGTGATGGTATGGGAAGGGCTGACAGATCAAGATTATATCGCCAAACATACACAAGGCTTTGATGCGGTTGCTGAGCAAGCCCGTGCGATGACTCCGCGCAAAGCGGCGGACATTTGTGGCTTGGATGCAGCAGATATTGTTAAAGCAGCATTGTGGTTTGCCGAGAATAAGACGTTATCTTTCTGGACGATGGGTTTGAACCAATCAACATCAGGCACAGATAAAAACAATGCATTATTGAATCTCCACCTTGCCACAGGGCAAGTGGGCAAAGAAGGTTGTGGACCATTTTCGCTGACAGGGCAACCCAATGCTATGGGTGGTCGCGAAGTGGGTGGTCTTGCCAATATGTTGGCTGCACATCGTGATTATAGTAATCCTGAACATCGCAAAGAAGTGGCTGATTATTGGGGTGTAGATGATGTGCCTCAAACACCTGGCTTAACCGCGACAGAATTGTTTGATGCATTGGAATCAGGTAAGGTTAAAGCGGTATGGATTGCTTGTACCAATCCGATTGTTTCCATGCCTGATGCGAGGCGTGCGGAAGCCGCGCTTAGAAAAGCCGAGTTGGTGATGGTTTCCGATGCTTATCACCCGACTGATACCACAAAATTTGCGCATCTTTTGTTTCCTGCTGCGGGCTGGGCTGAAAAAGAAGGTACGGTGACCAATTCAGRGCGTTGCATCACGCATTTGCAACAGGCTTTGCCTGCGGCTGGTTTATCGCGCCCCGATTGGAAAATCGCTGCTGATTTTGGACTCAAGCTGGGTGAAAAATTAGGGCAAGATTGGCAGYATGGTTTTGACTTTGAAAATACCGAAGCAGTATTCAATGAGCATCGTGGACTGACCAAGGGTAAAGATATTGATATTACTGCTTTGTCGTATGCGTTGTTGGACGATAAAGGCCCTCAACAATGGCCTTGCCCTGAAGGATCCCCACTTGGGAAAAACAAGCGGTTGTATGAAAATGGCGTATTTGAAACACCCGATGGTTTGGCGCATTTTATTGATGTGGTATATCGCCCCGTGGCGGAACCGACCGATGATGACTACCCGATTTCATTAACCACAGGTCGCATTCGCGATCAATGGCATACCATGACCAAAACAGGCAATGTGCCATCGTTGATGCAGCATGTGCAAGTGCCGCAACTGCAACTGCACCCTGATGATGCCAAACATCGTGATATTGATGAGGATGACTTGGTGCTCGTGCAGTCGCGCCGAGGTAAAGTGATTGTGCCTGTGCAAATCAACCGTGATGTGCGTGAGGGCGTAGCATTTTTGCCCATGCATTGGGGTGAAATGACAGCGCGTGGTGGCCGCGCCAATAATCTTACGCAAGCCGTCGTGGATCCGATTTCCAAAGAGCCTGAATTCAAACATTCTGCGGTTGAAGTGAAGCCCTTTAAGCCAGCCTGGCGCGGCATGATGCTTATGGCAGGTAAAAAAGCCGTGTTGGGTCGTGAGATGATCGAAGGTTATACCTTTGGCACTGTATCATGTGCGGGCACAGATCACCCTGTGACCTCTGTTGATTTGGCTTGTACTGAATTCCTAAAAGACGCGCAATACAAGCGTTTGGATCAGATGCTTGAGCAAGGCAAAAGCTTTGAAACACTAACCTATTCGGATCGCAAACATGGCATCAACCGCAAAGCATGGCTGGATGATGGACATTTGGTGGCAGTGCGTTGGGTGGGTGGTGATATTCACGAAGCCAAGTGGTTGCGGAAATTAATGTTGGAAGGTCGTGATGTGGGCGAATTGCGCCCATATTTGCTATCACCAGGTGGGCCTGTTGATAAACAAGATACCAAAGGGAAAATCATCTGCGCGTGTAATAATGTCGGTGAATTGGAGCTTAAAGCAGCCATTGAAAGTGGTTCAGATAGTCTTGATAAGCTCAAGGCATGCACGATGGCAGGTACAGGCTGTGGCTCATGCGTGCCTGAAATGAAGCGCCTACTTTCTAAATAAATATCTCAGAAGGGATACCAGATTAGGGTATTTTCTCTTCAATAAGATATATTTGAGATACATATAATACCATACTAAAATACATGGTTGTTGAGGTACATATACGGTCTTATAATGAACTCGTTTTTAAAGGTGGTTCAAAGATAGATATGTTTGATATGAAGCGGCGACAGTTTTTTAAAGGAACTCGGAAAAATGAGTCTTTTCCTTTGCGTCCACCATGGTCTTTGCATGAAAACTTATTTCAAGATGCTTGTACACGCTGTGGTGATTGCCTGATTAGCTGTCCTGAAGGGATTTTACAGCGTGAAGGTCTTAATGGTTATCCTATGGTTGATTTCAAATTGGGTGAGTGCACATTTTGTGAGAGATGTGTTGATGTTTGTCCGACATCTGCCTTGGATAAATCTCAGAAACAAGCTTGGTCTGCCAAAGCCAATATTGATAGCCAGTGCTTAACGCAGCAAGGGGTGATTTGCACAACTTGCGCCGAGCAGTGCGAGCTTGGGGCGATTTATTTCAAACCACGTCTTGGAAAAGTTTCTCAGCCTGAATTAAATATAGATGTCTGTACGGCTTGCGGGGCTTGTGTTGCTTCGTGTCCGACACAGGCAATTGAGGTGCGTCTATGAGCATTGTTTGCGAAAAAAACACTGAGGATGATGTTGGCTGCATTGTAGGAGCCGTGTTGCAAGTCAAACCTGGCATGGAAGGTGTGGTTCGTGTGCGCTTGCTTCAACATGAAAGTGTAGAGATTCACGCTGAAGATGCGCAATCACGGTGGGTGATTACGCTGGAAGCGGAAACCAACAAGCAACTTTTAAAGTTAACTGAAACGATTCAGAATATTCAGGGAATTTTAGGCGTGACACCTGTTTATCAACATTGTGAAGAAAATAAAAATACTGGACAAGAAGACGGAGGATGGAGATGGCGTTAAGTCGTAGAACCTTTATTAAGAGTAGTGCTGCAATCGCTGCAGCGGCATCGATTGATTTGAGTTTGCCTCATTTGGCGCAAGGCATGGAAATGTTTGATGCTGAGAAAAATAAAATTCGTTGGGATAAAGCACCATGTCGCTTCTGTGGTGTGGGTTGCAGTGTCATGATWGGMACAAAAGACAACCGTATYGTYGCCACGCAGGCTGATCCWAARTCSGAAGTGAATAAGGGTATYAACTGCATCAAAGGYTAYTTYCTMTCCAARATTATGTATGGYAARGATAGGTTRACCACRCCTTTRTTGCGCATGAAASRTGGKAAATWTCAYAAAGARGGTGAGTTYACRCCYGTWTCTTGGGATAAAGCCTTTGATGTGATGGAAGAAAAGTGGAAGAAAACATTGAAAGCCAAAGGTCCTGAAGCAGTGGGTATGTTCGGCTCTGGTCAATGGACGATTATGGAAGGTTATGCGGCTTCCAAATTGATGAAAGCAGGTTTTCGCTCGAACAATATCGACCCCAATGCCCGTCATTGCATGGCTTCGGCGGTGGGTGGTTTTATGCGTACCTTTGGCTCCGATGAGCCGATGGGTTGTTATGATGATTTGGAACATGCGGATGCCTTTGTATTGTGGGGTTCAAACATGGCGGAAATGCACCCGATTTTGTGGACGCGCATCACCGATACCCGCTTGAGCAAACCTGATTCAGAAGTGCATGTATTGTCCACGTATGAACATCGTTGTTTTGATTTGGGTGATAATAATATGGTGTTCACGCCGCAAACGGACATGGTGATTTTAAATTATATTGCCAATTATATTATTCAACACAAAGCTTATGATAAAAAATTTATAGATAAGCATACGCATTTTAAAACCACCGTCACAGATATTGGTTATGGTTTGCGTCCTGAGCATCCCTTGGAGAAAAAAGCCAAGAATCCTGGCAAAGGTAAAATGTCGGTAAGCACACTGGCTGAATATGCTGAATTGGTAAAACCTTATACCTTGGAATATGCCGCTGAATTGTCCAGTGTGCCAAAAGATAAGCTATTGCGTTTGGCAAAATTGTATGCCAATCCGAAGAAGAAAATTACATCCTTATGGACAATGGGTTTCAATCAGCATACACGTGGTGTTTGGACAAATAGCCTACTGTATAATATTCATTTGTTGACGGGTAAAATCTCTGAGCCTGGCAATAGCCCGTTTTCTTTGACTGGTCAGCCATCAGCTTGTGGTACAGCACGTGAAGTGGGCACTTTTTCACATCGTTTGCCTGCGGATTTGCTGGTGAAGAAAAAAGCTCATCGAGATTTTTCAGAGAAGGTTTGGAAGTTGCCTGAAGGTACAATCCCAGCAAAACCAGGCTATCATGCTGTGCAGCATAACCGCATGTTAAAAGATGGTGTGATCAATGCCTATTGGTCGATGTGTAACAACAACGTGCAAGCAGCAGCCAATATGAATGAAGAAACACTGCCGGGTTATCGCAATCCAGACAATTTCATTGTGGTTTCGGATCCGWATCCAACTGTTTCAGCGATGGCGGCTGATTTAATTTTACCCACTGCTATGTGGGTGGAAAAAGAAGGCGCGTATGGCAATGCAGAGCGTCGTACACAGGTATGGCGGCAACAAGTGGATGCGCCTGAAGGAGCCAAGTCTGATTTATGGCAATTGATGGAGTTTTCCAAACGCTTTAAAGTGAAAGATGTATGGTCTGCGGATTTAATCGCCAAAAAGCCTGAGTTGCGTAATAAAACGCTCTACGATGTGTTGTATCGCAATGGCAATGTTGATCAATACCCTGCTCAGAAAATCACCGATGATGCAGGCAATGTTTATGCCAATGATGAAATGGATCATTTTGGTTTTTATGTGCAGAAAGGTTTGTTTGAAGAGTACCGTTATTTTGGTACGCATGGCCCTAAAAAAGGTCATAATCTAGCTGCTTACGATCAGTTGCATACTGTTCGTGGGATGCGTTGGCCTGTGGTCAATGGCAAAGAAACAAAATGGCGCTACCGTGAAGGCTCTGATCCTTTTGTGCCTGCGGGTTCTGAACTTTATTTTTATGGCAAAAAAGATGGTAAAGCCAACATCATTTTTGCGCCGTATGAGCAACCGCCAGAAATGCCAGATGAAACATTTGATATGTGGCTGTGTACGGGTCGTGTGATTGAGCATTGGCACTCGGGTTCGATGACGCAACGTGTTCCAGAGTTGTACAAAGCCATGCCTGATGCGCTTATTTATATGCATCCCAAAGATGCCAAGAAGCGCGGCTTCAAACGTGGTGACGTGGCAAAGGTTGAAAGTCGGCGTGGTGAAATTACTGCATTGATTGAGACGCGTGGGCGCAATAAACCACCTGAAGGTTTGATTTTTGTGCCGTGGTTTGATGCCCGCCGTTTGATTAATAAGGTGACACTGGATGCAACAGATCCGCTATCCAAACAAACCGATTATAAAAAATGCGCTGTGCGCGTGGTTAAGGCATAAGGGGTTGATGATGAAAAAACTATCAATAATAGTCTTGTTATTTGTTTCTTCGAGCCTTGTTTGGGCAGGTTCTGGCAATGTTCATTCCTTGCGTGGTGATGTGGCATTGGATGCGCCTGCAACCACGGTCACGGCAAAGGAATGGTCGGTTGATAATGGTAAAATTGTTCGTAATTATGCGCAACAACCACCGTTGGTTCCACATGACATTGAAGACTTTAGCATCAATCAAGAAGGCAGTGACTGTTTGGGTTGCCACAACTGGAATTCGGAAATGCCAGGCGCAACAAAAGTCGGGATTTCACATTTTTTAACACGTGATAATCAAGCGTTGGTTAAGATTTCGCCACGTCGTTATTTCTGTACGCAGTGCCATGTGCCGCAAAAAGATGCACCTGCATTGATTGGTAATATGTTTAAGTCTTTGGCTGAAGAGTAAATCATAAAAAAAACGTCATTCCCAAAAGCTTTTATTGGGAATCCATTATAAGATGGGCGTGTTTGTCATGGATCCTCAATAAAAGCACTTGAGGATGACGAAATAAGTGGATGCTTGAATGGATAGACAGGCAAAATTAATAGTGAGCTGAATTAGTTACTAAAAATAGAACAATAAAACAGGGAGTTTAAAAAATGAATAAAATTATTTTATTGGTTTTGGCATTATGCTTTTCAGGTCTGGCGAATGCCGCTGAATGGACGGTGTCTTCAGATTTGCGCGAGCGTTATCAGTCATTTAACAATTTTGATTTCAATTCGGCGAAAGTTGATAAGAAAAACTGGGAGTTTGATTCTCGTTTGTATGTGAAAGCCAAGGGCGATTTTGGTAATGGGTTTAGTGTGTTCTTACAACCACAAGCTGTAATTATTAAAGATAACTCTGTTGCAAATGGTACGCAAAACTTCTCACAAGCAGATTTAATCCAAGCTTATTTGCAATATGACTTGGGTGATGTGGGTATTCGTATGGGTCGTCAACAATTGGTGTATGGTGATCAGCGTTTATTGGGTCATTTGGGCTGGAAAGATGTGGCACGTACCTTTGATGGTGTGAAGGGCATGTACAAAGCGGAATCTATCAAGCTGGATGTGTTTGCAGTGCATCCCGCAGATATTGTTTCCATGACACCTTCGACAGCATCCCCACAAGGAAAATCATTGGTAACATGGGAAGACCGCACCTTAATCGGAGCTTATGGAACCTACACAATTGCCCCCAAGTCAGGTGTTGATGTTTATTTTATCAATTGGCGACATAATCAACAGGCGGCTGTGGGCAAAGGTCGTAATGTAAACACTTTTGGCACACGCTTGTTTGGTAAAATGAATGGCTTTGATGCAACGGCTGAAGCTGTATTACAACGGGGCACATGGAAGACGGGCGTATCACAAAGTGCATCAGCTTATGCTATCAAAGCGGGCTACACACTGGATGCATGGAAAACGCGTTTGGGTATTGAATATGATTATAGTCCAGGCGACAACAAAAGCGATCCGAATACGCATAAAGACTTTGTATTCCCATTTCATACCAACCATGCCCATTATGGTGAAATGGATTTCTTTTCTTGGGCAAACATGAAAGATATTCGTTTGTCTGTAAAAACATCGCCGGCAAAAGCTTTTACTTTGATGGGTAATGTTCACTTTCTTTCATTGGATAAAGCAACAGGCGACTGGCTCAATGTGGTGGGTGCAGGTACAGTATTTGCAGGCTCGCCAACGTATAAAGAAACCAAAGCAGGCACAGAAATTGATTTTAAAGCTGTTTATAAGGTTGCCGCGATGAAGGGTTTGAAGCTGGTGGCTCAGTATGGTATTTTTAATCCAGGAGCAGCAGTATCTGAGCGCAATGGCGGTAAGGCAGACTCGGCAACATTTGCTTACTTTATTGCTCAATATGTATTTTAAAGGAATAATCACCCCCTATCATGGTTGAAACATCTCCTATTCGTTTTTTTGAACAGATTCCTTCTCAAGCGGGGTTTGCGGATCGCTTTGGTCGCAAACTCACATACTTAAGAATATCTGTGACTGACCGCTGTAATATGCGTTGCGATTATTGCCGCCCTGCTGCGGATGCTTATAAAGCAGAGTCGCATTCGAATATTTTGCGTTATGAAGAAATCGAACGCATTGTATCGGTAGCAGCGGAACTGGGTGTTAGTAAAATTCGCATTACGGGTGGTGAGCCTTTGGTTCGCCGTGATTTGCCCATGCTGATTGAAAAAATATCGGCTATTTCAGGCATTACGGATCTCGCACTAAGCACCAATGCAACCTTGCTTGGTAAATATGCGAAAGATTTAGCATCGGCAGGGCTTCAACGCATTAATGTGAGCATTGATAGCTTGAATGCTTTGCGTTTTCGCAAGCTTACAGGCGGTGAACTTGCACCTGTGTTGGCGGGTATCCAAGCCGCCAACGATGCAGGGCTTACGCCCATCAAACTGAACACAGTTTTGATGAAAGGAATCAATGATGATGAAGTGGCTGATTTGATTGATTTTGCATCGGATATAGGCGCAACGATTCGTTTTATTGAGCTTATGCCCATGAAACAAGGTCTGGACTGGGAAAAACATTACATGTCGGTTGATGATATTTTGGCACGCAAGGATGTGCAAGCGCGTGTTGATATATCGCCCATGCAAACAGGCAATACAGCAGCACGCTATCTGCCGCTTAAATCGGGCAAGGGTGAGGTGGGTTTTATCATGCCGATGTCAGAGCGTTTTTGTGAAGGTTGTAATCGTTTGCGTTTAACGGCGGATGGTGGGCTTCGTTCTTGTTTGCCAGCCGATGATCAACTTAATTTACGTGATTTGATGCGTCATGGCGGTAGTGATGCCGATATTCGTTCGACATTTTTACGCTCTGCATTGATAAAACCAGAAGTTGGCATATATAATTTTGATAGTGATAGTGAAAAACGTTCGATGATTCATATTGGTGGCTAATATGCGCTTTTTGCCTCACCACAGAGCCACAGAGCCACAAAGAAAAAATAACCATATCTCCCTCGCCCTTTTGAGGGAGAGGGTTGGGGTGAGGGTTTGCCAAATACTCTTTTTTCTCTCCGTGTCTCTGTGTCTCTGTGGTTCATTGTCTTATGCCCAAGAGCAAATCACCGTTGCCGTAGCTTCAAGCTTCTATCAACAAGCGAAAGTATATAGCACACAATTTGAAGCTGAACATGATGTGGAAATCAAGCTAGTTTTAGGTTCTACAGGTCGTTTGTTCAACCAAATTCAGCAAGGCGCACCTTTTGACATCTTTATCGCCGCAGACAAAGAACGACCTGCGTTGTTAAATAAACCCAATAAGTTGATTGCACGCGGCTTTTTGGGTTTGCAAATAGGCAAACAGTTGACCCAAGATATACAACAGCTCAGGCAAAGCCGCATCCGCAATATCGTTATCCCTAGCCCCCAAGTCGCCCCTTTTGGCAAAGCCGCCAAGCAGATGTTGAAACAAGTAGGTTTGTGGGCAGACATCAAACCCAAACTTGTCTATGCTCAAAATGCCATGCAAGCTACCATGATGGTGGAGCAAGGTTTAACAGATGCAGGGTTTGTACCTGTAGATAAGAAAAACGCATTGGTAGAAGTGCCGTATGTGGCGGTAGTGCTGACAAATACACTACTGGTGCAGCAATATTATAAAGAGCTAGGAGGTAATGATGTCTCTAAATAAGCATGTTGAAACATATTTAGATTACTATTGTGTTTTAGCAAGCCCTTCTTATGCAGTTTTGCTCAAAGGTCAGTGGGGTTGCGGGAAAAGTMATWTTNATWRMWKMAWATCANWMRAWAAAGTAACAAAAAGTTTATTTACATAAGTTTGTATGGGCTAAAAGAAGTAACCCAAATTGATGATGTTTTGTTTCAAGCAACAAATCCTAGATTAGGTTCAAAAGGCATGGGGGTCGCAAGTAAAATTATAGCAAGTAGCTTTAAATCGACTGTGAAAGTGGATGTATCAAGCAGTAGCAACTATTTAAAGAAATTATTGAGTAAAACCAAAGACAGTATTTTAATTTTTGATGACTTGGAAAGGTGTGATATTCCTTTGAAGCAAGTATTTGGTTATATAAATGACTTTGTAGAGCACGAAAAAAGGCATGTGATTATTATTGCGGACGCATCAAAAGTTGAGGAAGATAAATACCTGTCTATTAAAGAAAAATTGATTGGGCAAGAGTTAGAAATACAATTAGATATTGAAGAGGCATTTAAGAGTTTTTGTGCGAGTGTGAAAAATGAAATATGTAAAACTTTTTTAAGCAGTTCTTTTCCAAACATTTGTTCAATTTATAAAGCGTCAGGATATAACAACTTAAGAACACTTAGGAAGGCAATTCAAGATTTCGAGTGGATTTTTGAGGCTATGTCTGCTGAAGCCCATGATAAAAATGATTTGCTTCAAGATGTATTAAATACTCTGCTTATTTTATCGCTTGAAATTAGAAGCGGAAACATTAAAGAGCAGGATATAGAGGATCTTTTTAAGATGAGGAGATCAGCTCGTGTCAAGCAAGAAGATAGCTCAAACCCGTTGGTTGAAATTAGAGGAAAATACTCATTGCCATATTCACCAATACTAGGTGAAGAGCTATGGCAAAACTTTTTTGAAACAGGAATGTTTAACAAGGAAAGTTTAGAAGAGGCTGTATTTAACAGCCAGTACTTTCAAAGTTTAGACCAAGAAAGTTGGGTTCGTTTGGTACATGCTGTTGATGCCAGTGATAAAGATTTTGAAAGAATTAAGAATGAAGTGCAAAGTGCTTTAGATAAGAAAGAGTATAAGCATGTTGGTATTATTAAACATGTGTTTGGTGTTTTTTTATGGATGGCAGATAATGGTTTGTGTGAGAAAACAGTAGATGAAGTTCAAACATACTTTCAACAATATGTGAGTGAGCTTACAAGTGACAAAAGCTTAGAGTTCGAGGAAGAGGATCGCTCTTTTAGTAATTCGGCATTTGCAGGGCTAGGTTTTTGGTCACACGAAAAAGAGAAGTTTCAAGAATTCTGTGTATACCTAGCGGATATAAAAAGTAGGCTTGTAGAGAACTCTTATCCAGAACAAGCTAAAAATCTATTGAATATCATGATAGATGACACTGCCTTATTTGAAAGGGTGCTTGTATTAAGTAACTCTGAGGATCAGAAATATTCTAGGACTCCAATTCTAAATTATATGCAGCCCAAAGATTTTATGGATGCTTTAGGTAAAGTTAGTGATCAGCGAAGGGTCGGTGCATTATTTGAACAAAGGTATAAATTTCCAGATTTCAATAAAGATCTATTAAAAGAGTTGAACTGGTTGAGTGACTTAAAACCCTTGTTGGAAAAAGAAATAGAACAACGGAAAGGTAAAATTAGTGGCTATAGATATAGAAACATTCTAGACCTAGCGATAACTCCTGCAATTACAAAGTTGCAAGCTATTAAGGGTGATTTGAATAATGATTGATGCCTTGCTCATCTCTTTACAACTGGCATTTACCACCACCATCATCCTTTTATTTATTGCGTTGCCATTGGCTTATGTACTGGCATTTAAGTCGTTTAAAGGGCGTACGGCTTTGGAAGTCATCGTGGCATTGCCTTTGGTATTACCACCTACAGTGCTTGGTTATTATGTTTTGTTAATGATAGCGCCTGATTCGCTGTTGGGTTCAGCATGGCATTTACTCTTTGATAGCTCCTTGGCATTTTCATTTTCAGGTATGGTGTTTGCCTCAGTATTATATTCATTGCCGTTTGCCGTACAGCCCATGCAGCAGGCATTTCGTGCTATTCCGAAGCATTGGTTGGAGCTTGGCAAGGCTCAAAGTTTGAATATCAAATATCGCTTATTAAAAATCATTCTTCCTGCCTCGAAAGGCGGCATACTTGTCGCAGCGGCACTTTCATTTGCCCATACCATGGGTGAATTTGGTGTGGTATTGATGGTCGGAGGCTCGATTCCAGGGGAAACCAAGGTTGCCAGTATTGCGCTGTTTGAAATGGTTGAAATGCAGCAGCAATCCGAAGCGTGGATGCTGGCTTTGATTCTTTTGGCGCTGTCTTTTGTGATGTTGTCGGTGGTTTATAGCATCAACCGATCAGGATTGAACATGGGGGTGGTTAAATGACCCATGAGATTCGCTTAAACACACAGTTAGGCTCACTTTTTTTGGATGTGCACACAGAGTTTTCCAATGAAATGATTGTTGTTTCAGGTGAGAATGGGGCAGGGAAAAGTACACTTTTGCGTTGTATTGCAGGCTTGGAAGATGTTTCAGGTCAGATTTTTATGCATCAGCAGCATTGGTTGGATAGCAGTGCTGGTTTTGTGTTACCCATAGAGCAGCGAAAGCTTGGTTTTGTTTGGTCAGAAGCGGTGTTGTTGCCATGGTTAACGGTTGAAAAGAATATCGTTTTGGGCGCGGATGAAGAAGATTTTATTTGGTTTAAGCAGCTTGTTGAACAGTTAGAAATAAAACACTTGCWCAAGCGTAAACCCGACGCTCTTTCCACAGGTGAGGCGCAGCGTGTTTCATTGGCGCGCGCCATATATCGTAAACCGAGCATATTGTTGCTTGATGAACCCTTTTCAGCGCAAGCGCCCGATATTAGAGCAAGGTTACGCCAAGTTTTGCCACGGCTGCAAAAGCAGTTGCAAATACCTATTATCTTGGTGAGCCATGATGTGGAAGATGCCAAAGTATTGGCGAAGCAGCATTGGCGCATGCGAGAAGGCAAGCTTATAACGGTTAAAAATATAAGTTCCTTTTCCCATTTGAGGGGAGAAGGTTAGGATGAGGGGTGATGATTTGATGAGGCAACCCTCATCCCAACCCTCTCGCTTAAAAGGGCGAGAGAGTATGGGAGTTTAAGATGAATCAATTGACGCATTTCGATAAAGCAGGGCGCGGGCGTATGGTGGATGTGTCGGACAAAGAAATTACCACGCGCATTGCCATTGCCAGCGGCGAAATTCACATGTTACCCAACACGTT
>NVTQ01000028.1 GCA_002401635.1 Pseudomonadota bacterium | reverse complement strand
TAGTCACCTTGTTGGTGATGAGTGATTTTTTGGAATGCCAGAGGAATCAAAGGGTTGTATCATGTGCCGAATGTCAATGTCGGATCTTGGGTTAAGCTGCTTGCACCAGCCAATGCTGATTTGGTTAATGGGTATCATTTTTATGAGGTGCAAGCACAAGGTTTGGGGACTTATTTCCGAGACTCCCTATTTTCGGATATTGATTCACTTATGATTTACCATGGCATTCATTCCAAATACCTTGATAAGTATTATAAAATATTACTACTGTCCGACGAAAGTCGCATATCGTCATACCCAACTTGATTGGGTATCCATAAAGTCTTGCAAGCCATGGATTCCCGCCTGATGGTGAATTGCGAAGCAAGAGAAACCGCCCTGGGGTGTCGCGGGAATGAACTGTGCTTAGCGTCAAGTAATTTACCCATTAAGCATACTCCTTAGAAAAGGGTTCGCCGCTTTTGATGACTCCAAAAATTTGACGGATTAACTTGTGTGCAATGGCGACTTTGATCACCTTCTCAGGCTTACCTTTTGCAGCCAAGCGCTTGTATAAATCGACACATTGTTGATTCTTTGTTTTGGCTGTCCAGCTACACATATAAAATAATGAGCGCACCCTGCCGTTACCTACCTTGCTAATATGGGCATTCCCTTTGACGCTCGTTCCTGATTCAAAAGTCCGAGGGCTCATGCCTATATAACTGATAAATTGTTTCACGTTATCGTGCGAAAATTTACGAAATCCATCCGTTAAACAAATCATCATTGTCGCTGTTTTAGGACCTATCCCCGGTACGCTTGTGACCAAATCAAAGCTGTCACTATGATGCTTTTTAACCAACACCAACATACCTGTATCAAGCTGTTTAATACCTTTTTCAATGGTTTCAATCATATCCCTTAAAATCGCTGAAACATCTTCATTTAAGCCAGTAAGAGCCCCTAAGGCTTCCTCAGTGTTGCTCAATGATGTACGTTGTTTTATGAGCTGGTTACGAACTGTATCATATTGTTTTAATTCACCTATATCCTCACTGTTAGGCTCCCATAAATGATATTCACCTGATGCCAAGATGACGGTTCCATAATTATAAATCATCTTTAAATCTGCTTTGTCTGTTTTTGTCCTTTGCAGATTCATTTGGGAAAAACGTTTCACTTTTAGCGGGTTTTCAACAACGACTTTGATGCCTGCTTGATGAAGATCATAAGCTAGTTTTAAATGGTAATTACCCGTTGCCTCCATCACACAAATACGATCCTCACCAATAAGCTGGCGCAATAGCTTGTAGCCTTCAGGGCTTTGTTTTAAATTCACATGGTTGCTACGTCCAGAGTCTTCAAAGTAAACATCAAATGTCTGCTTTGAAATATCAATCCCTACAAATTTATTCATGTTCAGCCTCCTTCACCAATTTGAGATTCTAGCTCGCAATCCTTAATGCAGGTTCGATCACCTTATGAACTGTCCAGCTTTGCTCTCAATAAAAGACAGGTACTTACATTCCCGACGGTGTTCAAACACGAATGACGAATTATAGTGTGTCCTGTCTTCGGTGCTAATCACTCACGATAATAAATTTAACGTGAATTAGCGCCTGACCTAAGCATAGGATGACGTAAAGAATGAAATATTATCCCCTGTCTCATAACATATAGGGCACCTCGAAAAACCTCGCACGAGTCAAGCGCCGCTATTTTTCGTTCATGACAAGGCGTGATGAAATGAGTAATAGCAACGCTATTTCTCTTTTTATCCAACGCGGGCAGGGGCAAAAAGAGCAATTTTGACGAAATAGTGAGGTTTTTCGAGGTGCCCTATAGTCATTCAGCAATTGATTTACCCTATTCTTTACCCATATCACCCCTCATCCTAACCTTCTCCCCTCAAGTGGGAGAAGGGACTAAACTCCCTCTCTCTCTCCCGCTTGAGGGGGAGGGTTGGGGTGAGGGTTTTTAAACAATGAAGTGTCATTTAGATGAATGCTTTTTTCTAAGGTAAATCAATTTATGAATCACTATAGTAATCAGGTGTCGTTATGATGCTTTGGATGTCGTATCAAATTGCTGGTTAAGGTATGCGACAATATCTTTGGATTCATATAACCATGTGCTTTTTTCGCCTTCATCAATGCGTAAGCATGGCACTTTGATTTTTCCACCTTCTTTTTCCAATGTGTTGCGATGTTCACCACCACGAACCTGCGCATCACGGTATTCCAATGGGATGTTTAAGCGGTGTACGGTGCGACGTGTTTTAATGCAAAATGGACAGGCGAAATATTGATACATAGACATGGACTTCACTTGTTCGTTAATGGTATTTTGGACTTCTTGCGAACGTTTAATTTTACGCGGGCTGGTTAAAAAGCTAACAAACGCCATCAGTCCACCCACCCCTTCGCGGAAAATCTTTAATAAAATGGCTTTAATCATGGTAATACCTCAAATATGCAATAGTGGGCTGCAAGATAGCAGATTATAAGCATTGCTTTAAGCATATTATAAATGGTGTTATTTATATACTATAAGCTAGATGTTAAGGAGTATGCAATATGGGTGATTTAAAAAAGCTTGTGAAAGTAATTACTTTCATTTTTGATACGCCACATGTCTGACTTACTATTCAAAACTGAAACAGCTAAGAAGCGCCATCATCAGGTTCTCAAAGCAATTGATCGTATTGCACAAAAAGATCAATTAGCCTTTTTGACAACCAAAAAAGTATCCCAAGAATCAGATGTTTCTGATGGGGTATTGTTTCGACTATTCTCTTCTAAAGAAAGCATGATGTCAGCTTGGTTGGATAGTAGAGGCGAATACTTACGGTTTATGCTTCAAACGGCCCCTTCAGGACGGTATAGCTTACATCAACTAATACAGAAACTATTGAATGATAAGGTGGCTTTGAGTTTTTTGTGTTGCCATCCGATGGATACACCTTATTTGCGTGAGCAACTTGAATATGTTCGTACTCAATTTAGACGTTTTTTGCATACCCATATTGAACTTACAGTGGGTTTGTCAGAATCTTTAACAGCAGATGCATTAACCGATCATCTGCTGCAATCAATATACCGTGCGTGGGATCCAGAAAGCTCACAACGTGGTCAATATAAGGAGCTGCTTATGAACAAATTACCTTGGGAAAAAGAGGCGAATCAAACAGAGACCTTCCCCAGTCAGGAGCTTCTTCAGCGCTTGGCATTGAATGATAGTGGTTTTGTTTTTGACCCAGAAAGCGGTCGTAGCTTTACCTCCAACGCTGTTGGGTTATATGTGCTCCGCTTTTTACAAAAACATAGCAACGCCGATGGCTTGCTCACGGCAATTGAGTCTGATTTTGATGTGAGTCGCAATGATGCAGAGAGAGATGTTACAGAGTTTGCAGCGCAGTTGCGTAAAGTGCTTGTATGAGTAAGCAAAGCAAAAAACTTATAACGATTGCTGTTACAGGCATGAATGCCAAGCCCGACAATCCAGGCCCTGGGCTTGCAGTTGCACGCTGTTTGCGTTTAGCGCACGGTGATAACATCAGAATTATTGGTTTGGGTTATGATGTTTTAGACGCGGGTCTTTATCTGCAAGAGATTTCCGATGTGTCTTATTTATTGCCTTATCCATCCGCTGGCGAGCAGCAACTGATGGAACGTATACAATATATACAAGAGCAAGAAAATATTGATGTGCTCATTCCATGTTTGGATGCAGAATTATTAAGCTTTAGCCGCTTGCATCATGAATTTGAAGCTTTGGGTATTCGCATGTTGATTCCAGATGTGACCCAGTTGCGTGATCGTAACAAAGATCGCTTGGGCGAACTGGCTCGTAATGCGGGCATTCGTTATCCAGAAACCAAAACCATTACCAGTGCCAATTTCTTTTACCAATGCCATGATGACGGGTGGAAGTATCCCATGGTGGTGAAAGGTATATTTTATGATGCAACGATTGTAAATAATGCGGATGAAGGTGCTGAAGCCTTTCGAAATATTGCTGCCAGTTGGGGCTACCCCGTATTGGTGCAACGTTATGTAAAAGGTCATGAAGTGAATTTAACTGCGGTGGGTGATGGTAAAGGTAAATTGCTGGGCTCTGTGATGATGCGTAAACAGGCCGTCACAGATAAAGGCAAAGCATGGTCGTGTGTGACGGTGGATAATAAACAATTACAAGAAGATGCTGAAAAGCTTGCGCATGAACTGCAATGGGCAGGTCCGCTTGAAGTTGAAATGCTAAAAGAGCCTGATGGTAATTATTTATTGATTGAAATTAATCCGCGATTCCCTGCATGGATTTATCTTGCTGCTGAAGCAGGAAGCAATTTGCCAGCGGGTTTGGTGGATTTGATCCTAGGCAATAAACCTGAATTTACCCCAGCAAAAGTGGGCATGATGATGATTCGTTATGCGCAAGAAACAGTGATTGATTTAAACACATTTGAGTCCATGTCTATGCATGGCAGTTATGCACCTAGAGCCAATATGGAGAGAAACAATGACGCAAAGTAAACAAGTTTGGAGCAAACCAACGCTTACCCCGCACCGTATGGGCGCGATGAATAAATTTGGCAGCGTAAGCCATAGTCAGCATCAAGATAGTTTTGAAGGTGTGGCGATTGCACCATTATTGGAAAAATATGGTTCGCCACTATTTATTCTTTCTGAAAAACGATTGCGTAATAATGTGCGTAAATTATTGCGCTCTTTTGAAACGCGTTATCCATCAGTGACATATAGTTGGTCCTATAAAACCAATTATTTGGGGGCGGTGTGTAGCACGTTCCATCAAGAAGACGCATGGGCAGAAGTGGTTTCTGCATTTGAATATGAAAAAGCTCGCTCGCTGGGTGTGCCTGCTGAGCATATTCTTTTTAATGGTCCACATAAACAGCGTTTTATTCTTGAGCGTGTTGTCGAAGAGGGTGCGCGTATTCATTTGGATAACCTTGATGAGTTGTATGTCTTAGAAGATGTTGCCAAACAAGCGGGAAAACAGGTGAATGTCACCATGCGTTTGAATTTTGATACAGGGTTCACCGAGCCTTGGAGTCGCTTTGGTTTTAATATTGAATCAGGTCAAGCCATGGATGCGGCACGTATTTTAGGTGATAGCGAATACTTAAATTTAGCAGGTTTACACAGTCATTTAGGCACTTTTGTACTCGACCCTAGAGCTTATGCTGCACAAATTCACATTATGTGTGGTTTTATGAATGATGTAGAGGCGCAAACAGGCTGTCATATTGAAAGCATTGATATTGGTGGCGGTTTTGCTTCAATGAATTCATTGCAGGGGAGCTATTTACCACCAGAGCAGGTGGTACCAAGCATTGATCAATATGCAGAAGCGATTTGCACGGCTCTCAATGATGCCACGCGTGAGCGAGATATGCAGGGCAAAGGTAGACCTCGTCTTATTTTAGAAAGTGGTCGCGCTATGGTGGATGATGCTGAGATTTTGGTGACATCGGTGGTTGCCAATAAACGTATGCCTGATGGTAGGCGTTCTGTTGTTCTTGATGCAGGTGTGAATTTGTTGTTTACGGGTTTTTGGTATAATCATCCGATTACGCCAACACGCCAGCTTGATGGTGTAGCAGAAGATACAGTGCTTTATGGGCCGTTATGCATGAATATCGATATTATGCGTCAATCCGTTATGTTACCTCCTATGAATATTGGTGATTCACTCATTTTTGGACWAGTAGGGGCATATAATAATACCCAATGGATGCAGTTTATTGAGTACCGCCCTAATATTGTGATGGTTCATGAAGATAGTTCGGTTTCAGTGGTAAGACATGCTGAAGATTTGCAAGTGATGACTGCCCAAGAAGTGATTCCTGATCACTTGTCCAGTATCACCAAGCCACAATAGGACGAATCACTTGCCWATCAAAACATTGCAAACAACAAGCCTAGGCGTATTTCGCGCCTATGGCTCCATTTTGTTTGCTGAAAAGCCGTGGATTGGTGGGTTGTTTGTATTGGCAACCTTATGGTTCCCCAATACAGGCTTTGCAGGTATTTTAGCGGCTGTGATTGGCATTTTGACGGCGAAACTTCTTAAATTTAATCATTTGGAAAGCGGTCTTCATGTCTACAACAGTTTATTGGTTGGGCTCTCTTTAGGGGCGTATTATCAACTTAATATGCACCTTGCAGTGCTGATTACATTGGGAGCCATCATTGCTGTATTTGCCACGGTCGCTTTGCGTGATGTGATGTGGCGCTTGGGTCATGTGCCTGTATTAAGTTTACCTTTTGTTATTGTTGCTCTCACAGTCACATTAGCGGCTCACAGTTATGGCACACTGGCGCGCTATTTATTGCCTTTGGCTCCAACTGAAACCTTAATCAATGTGTGGGTTGATCAGTTTTTAACGGCTTTGGGCTCAGCTTTTTTTACACCTCACCCTGTTGCTGGATTGTTGTTGTTTTTAGGTATCATCATGACATCACGCTATTTGGCTTGGCTGGCTGTTGCAGGTTTTATATGTGGTTTTAGTGTTTATAGCTTTCTTTCTGGTAGTCCGCACCCTGATTTGGTGGCATGGAATGGATTTAACTTTATTCTAGTCGCGATGGCACTGGGTGGAATTTTTACTATACCTAGTCGGCAAAGTTTTGTATTGGCGATGGTTGGCTCGGTGATTGCGGCTTTAATTACAGCAGCATCGGAAACGTTTATGTTGGTATATGGTTTGCCTGTAATGGCATTGCCTTTTTTAGCAACCACATTGATTGTATTATTAGCCCTTACACAACGCCCTTTATCGAGCAGCCTGCAGCTCACGCTTGAAACACCAGCATTACCTGAAAAAAGCATTGAAAATTCGCGTTTGGCAATCGCTAGAAATGGTGAATTTTCAAGTGTTCCCGTGTTACCACCCTTTTATGGGCAGTGGGAAATTTACCAAGGGTTTAATGGAAAACACACGCATCAAGAGCCTTGGCAACATGCCTTGGATTTTTATATCGTTGATGAGGGAAAAAGCTTCCGTACTGATGGTGTTACATTGGAAGACTATTTCTGTTTTGCTTTGCCTGTGCTTTCACCTGTTGCAGGGTTTGTGGTGAAAAAACTCGATTCTTTGCCAGACAATACGCCTGGGGAGGTGGATAGCGAAAACAATTGGGGAAATCATATTTTGATTCGACTTCATAATGGTTTGTATGTGTTATTGGCTCACCTTAAACAAGCAAGCATTGATGTGGAAATTGGTGGGTATGTTCATCCTGGTCAAAAACTTGCGCTGTGTGGAAGTTCAGGGCGCTCACCACAACCTCATTTACATTTACATGTTCAATATGGTGATGTTTTGGGTGGTTCAACACATCCCTTTCATTTAACGACAGTTTTACATCAGTCGCCTAAACAAGAAGATGCCCAGTTTAAGCTTTTTGCCCGCCCTAAAGAGGGTGAGAAAGTATCCATGCCCAAAGTGGATAAAACACTGGCGAGTAGCTTGCAACTGAATGTTGGAAGAGAAATGCGTTATGAGGTCGTTCATCAAGGTATGACGCAAGTACGCAAACTTCACGTGACCTTAAATCTTGCAGGTGAATTGCGTTTATGTTCTGACTCTGGTACGAGTGTTGCTTTTACACATCAGGACTCTTTGCTGGCTTTTTATAACGTTGAAGGTCCTCGAGATGATTTTCTTTATGCGTGGTTATTGGCTTTGGGACTTACACCGTTAAATGAAGGTGAAATGACATGGCAGGATAAACCTTCGATGCAGTATTTGCCGATGACATGGCAACAATATGTATTGAGTCGGCTACGTTATCCGATGGGGGTAGGTGTTCAGAGTCATTATCATCGCAAATGGGATGGTCATGAATGGTTACAATCCAGTGAGCACCGTTTGAGTTTGCCTTGGAAGCAGCAAGTAGCATTACAGGCAGTAGCACGTATTGAACCGCACATTGGTTGCAGAGAAATTTCACTTTATAATCCAAGCTTTAGACTTAAAGCACGGTTATTGGAAGTTGGACAAAAGGCAGATGCGGGTATTCCGGCTTGGAAAATTGAAACATGAGAAAAGGAGAGTATATGAAAATAAAGAGATTCATCGCGATGGCAGGATTCTGTGTGGGCATAATGGGTTTGCAACACACAGCATTTGCAGAGAGTGGCGATTGGCAAGTGAAAGCTGATACACAAGCTCTATATGGTACCTACAGTAGCTCCATAAAAAGAAAGTCTGTTAGCAGTACTGGTTTGATTGTAAGTGCAGATTATCTTGAAAAGGGTGGCTTTTCATTGGGCGGCAATTATACCAAACTTAAATTTAATGGTGGTAGTATCATTAATCAGCAAGCTGTTTACGGAAATGTTCGTTATAATGTGTATTTGGATGCTCTTCCAGGGCCGTTAACATTACGCTTGGATGGGCATGCTATTAACAACAATGATACAACAGGAAATACTGATAATGTGACTGTTGTTGCACCGCAAATTTCATTTTTAAATTATGATAAAACATTTTACATTGATTTAGGCTATGCGCGCTCAAGTTATAAAAATGACCTTCATGTACAGCAATGGACTCCAACCTTGGGTTTTGGCTTTAATGAAGGCACAGACTGGGTGCAAGTACGCGGTTATTTTATCAACCCATCGAATGCATTGCGTGCGCAAAATAAAAGTAAGACTTCAGCAGTGGATATGAAATGGACACACTGGCTTAACCCTGAAACATCACTAGGTTTAGAAAAAGTGCAAATTTCGGGTTTGGTAGGCGAGCGGATTTATGCTGTGGATGGTGATGCGGCAGCTGTTTATAATCTTGCAGATGTTCAACGTGGTTCAGTATCGCTTGCTTTACAGTGGCGTTTATCTCAAGCATTTCACTTGATGTTGGCTGCTGGTAATGAGCGTTATTTGGATAACACGATTAACGATAGTTATAACAATCGTTTCGCATATATTGATCTCACAACGCAATGGTAAAAGGAACCATGAACATGTTTAAATATTTAACATTGTGTTTGATTTTTATTACTTCTACGAGCAGCGCTTTTAGCAAAGAAATAAAAAATGATTGGATGGGTTCATACACTTTAGAAGCCAGTGGTGAATATGAAAAAGCTGCGTCATTGCTAGTGCCATATATGGGCGTAGGTGAGCGTAGTGAATTTGCTACATTGCGTTATGCATGGCTTAACTACTTGCAAGGCAACTTCAATGATGCTGCCAGAGCTTATAAAAAAGCCATGGCACAAAACCCTCGTTCTCTTGATGCAAAATTAGGGCTTACATTACCCTTGATGGCGCAGCAACGTTGGCGTGAGGCTATGCGCTATATTAAACAAGTATTGGCTCAAGCACCTTTAAACTATACGGCACATTCACGTTTATTAGTCTGCGAAGAAGGTTTGAGAGAGTGGCAAGAGTTAGAAAAACATGCAAAAAATGTTGCGGCATTCTACCCAACAGATGCCAATGCTTTGGTTTATTTAGCTCGCTCTTATGCATGGCAGGATAAAACTTTATTGGCTAAAAGCATCTATAATAAAGTGCTTATTCGGATACCTAGCCATTTGGAAGCATTACAATTTATAAAAAATAATCCGTAATATGGGTGCTTGTGCAGTAAAGGTTATGGGCGTTTTTATTGCACAAGTATTTGAATTTAGATGTATGATAGTTATGCATACAGTGTTCGCTCCATAAGAGATATTTGACCTTACCGTTGAACTATCCACAATTACCACCATGAAAGTTGCCGTATTATTATTAGCTGCTGGTCGTGGCACCCGTTTTGGTGGTGATATTGCCAAGCAATATGTGAAAGTTTGTGGAAAAGAAATCCTTTTGCATACTCTGCATAGTTTGTCCCAAGAGCCGCGTATTGCGGTGGTKCAGCCTGTGATTGCKGAAGGYGATRSCATGTTTGCTGATRTTGTGGCTGGACATAATTTTCCATTTTGTATGTTGCCTGCCGTCGTCGGTGGTTCGGAACGCTCGATTTCCATGCAAAAAGGCTTGGCAGCATTRCCCGATGATGTGGAYATGGTGGCTGTKCATGATGCTGCYAGACCATTGGCATCGAAGAATGTGCTGGCAAGTGTGTTGGATATGGCAGAATTGCATGGGGCAGCGGTGCCAGGYATTGCTGTGCATGACACGATTAAACGTATCAATGATGATGGTAAAGTGCTTGAAACACCGCTGCGTTCKTCTTTACGCGCKGTGCAAACGCCGCAAGTTGCACGTAAAGATTGGTTTGAGCTTGCTTTAAAGAAAGAAAAACAACGTTTGCATCTGCATACCGATGATGCTTCGGTATTGGAAGCTGCTGGGTTTTCTGTTTATGTATCGCAGGGTGATGTGAACAATCGAAAAATAACCACGCAAGATGATTTGTTATGGATGCAGGCATTGTTGGAAGGAGATGGTTTATGATGCGTATTGGACAAGGCTTTGATGTGCATGCCTTTGCAGAAAATCGAAAGCTAGTATTGGGCGGCGTTGAAATTGCCTATGAGCTTGGTTTGGTAGGTCACTCCGATGCAGATGTATTGATTCATGCGATATGTGATGCTTTGTTGGGGGCGGCCGGTTTGGGTGATATAGGGCATCATTTTCCTGATAATGACCCGAAATATGCAGGTATTGATAGCACAAAGTTATTATCTGAAGTGATGGTTGGTCTGGCTGAAAAAGGGTTAAAAGTTGGCAATTTGGATGCTACGGTGATCGCACAAAAACCCAAGCTGGCAACATATATTCCTGCTATGCGCGAATGCTTGGCAGGGTTGTTGGGTATTGAGGTAAGTTTGTGCAATATCAAAGCTACAACGACCGAAAAACTAGGTTTTACAGGGCGTGGAGAGGGTATTGCTGCGCAAGCTGTTGTATTATTGTTTGAAACCTGATTTTATGCTAAAATAAACCTATGAAAACAAACACCTTAAATAATTTTTACCTTTTTTGCGATGGTGAACACCGCGAGCTGTATTCGGTTTTATTGTATGACTGGCAGGAAATGGGATTGGCTTACTGTTGTGATGCAAAGGTGCTTTCTTTGGGCATTAATTCGGTCATCAAAGGCGAGATGTTTGTATGCTTTTCATTGCATACAGGCGGGGCAGAGCCAGCAGCTATTCGGATAGATATGAATCAATGGCGCAGGCAGTTAGGGCAAGAATACACAGCTAGTTTTGCTGCTGATGTACGCCGCCTTCAAGGTTTAAGTTGCCAGCAGCGCGGGGATGTTTTTGTGATTGAAAATCCAGCCCATATTCTAGCTCCAACACAGAAAAAATTGAGAAATATGATGCATCAATTTGGGGCGACATTACCAAACAAGGTGGCTGGCTAAGGCTTGTCTTTAAGCTGTGTGATATTTATAGAAAGCTCGCGTGCTTGTTCAGGTACATTTTCAATGACTAGAGTGAAGGCACGTTGCCCACCTGCACGAACAGGAATCTGATCAACGGCTGGAGCTATATAAGGTGCATGACGTATCGTGGGTAGGCTGGGTGGTTCTGTAATGGTGATGGTGCGTGTTTGAATGCTATGGCTATTGGGCATATCAAAAAAGTTCACTTGTATGGCTGGGGGAGCTTGATCACTCAGTAAACGATTTTGAATATAACCATCAATAAACAGTACGCGGCTATCATCTTGGCGGTCAATCCATTGGCTATGAAGACTGTCTTTTATAATTCTCCAGTCGGCAGGATTAGCAGTGACAGAAAACTTCATATTCATCATAAGGCTGCGCATCCAAGGTTGCGCCAGCCATTGTTTTTGATTGTTCCAAATACCCAATAGGCTTATGCATAATAATACCAATATGAGCCAATGCCAGATGCGTGTTTGACCGCGCTCTGGGAGAAGCCGCTCTTCGGATAATTCGATATGTGGGATGTCATGTTGTTCTACATCAGCATCGGTTTCATCGGTTTGCGGTGCGGGTAATGCAGGCTCATGGTCAGCGGGGGGGGCTTCGGGTTCTTCTTTTATTTCTACCGTTGCTTCTTTTTTGGCGGTTTCGACATGCTCGAAAAGAGATAGCTCATGATCGACAGAGGTAGCCTTTTTTTCTGCCTGATTGGCATGGAATTCAGTGCCGCAACGGTGGCATACCAAAATGGCATTTTTGATCGTAGTGGCAAGCTGATACTTGGCTTTACATTGCGGGCATGAGACGAGCATGGCGATATGCTGAAGCCTTGACGGGGGTTTGTCAGCAGGATGTCTGCATACAGGGTGCAATTGCTGTCATATGCGTTAATGTTTTGCCATGTCAGAACGTAAAACCATTATAGATATGCAGCAACTGATGCTGCGTTACCCAACAGGCAAAGTGGCTTTATCGGGTATAAATTTAACGATTACACAAGGGCAATTTGTTTATTTAACAGGTGAAAGCGGGGCTGGAAAATCATCCTTGTTGCGGATGTTTTATGGTGGTTTACGCCCATCTTCGGGGCAATTACAGGTGCAAAAAACGGATATGCGGAAAGCTGGAGAGTCATCCGTACGGGCTGTACGTCGGCGCACTGGTATTGTTTTTCAAGACCATCGCTTGCTTTTTTCGCGTACAGTCTTTGAAAATGTTGCGCTGCCTTTGCGCGTTCAAGGTTGGAGCAATGAGCGTTTGATTCCACGTGTGCGTAAAGTTTTAGAATTTGTTCGTTTGGATGATCGTTTGTGGTCTTACCCCGAAGCATTGTCGGGTGGTGAGCAGCAACGTATCGCAATTGCCCGTGCCATGATTGCTACACCACCTGTTGTATTGGCGGATGAGCCAACGGGAAACTTGGATGAAGATACGGCACGTCATGTGTTGAATTTGCTGATGGGACTCAATGAGCTGGGCACGACTGTGATTATGGCGACCCATGATTTACACTTGCTTAACTCGCACCCTGGACGCGTAGTGCAATTACACGCTGGGGCTTTGGTGGGGGATTCTCATGCAACCTGATCATGTGCGCATTCATTTACCTGGTGGCATGAATATGCCGCCATTTGGTATTCATCAATACCTTGCTTTGATTATTGTTGCGGTATCTTTGTGGGCATTGGGTTCGGTATGGATGGGCTTGCAGGCAACGGGGCAATGGGTAGGAACATGGCAACAGCAAATGGTGCTGCATGTTTATTTGCCACAAGAGCATAAAAAAGAACTACAAGCCTTGCAGGAAGGTTTGCAAGCTGTGGATGGTGTGGAGCAAGTAGAATATGTGCCCCGCGAAGATTCAGCGCAATGGATGCGGCAATGGCTGGGTAACAGTGCGCTGGATGTAAGTACATTGGCAGATCGTTTGCCTGAAACCTTGCTTGTTCGCTTATTGGATCATGAGGAAGGTCAGTTTGTTGCCGATGATGTTCGTGATGTCGCTAAACGCATGCATGCGGTGATCAATGAGGATGAAGTGGCATTATTAGGGATGCGTGAAGTGCTTGATAAAATTGAAAGTTTGGTATGGTTTGTGACTGTTTTGTTGGCTTTGGCAATGGCATTGATTGTTTCTAATACGTTGCGCATGATTTTATTAGCACGGGCTGATGAAGTACATTTGATGCGGCTTATGGGAGCCAAAGAGTGGTTTGTGCGCATGCCATTTGTATTAGAAGGTTTGGCGCTGGGTGCAGGCGCAGGTTTGCTTGCTTGGTTGCTACTTTGGCCATGGCTTTGGGGCAGCAGCGAATGGTTGGCTGGCTCGATGATTGAGTTGCATGTGGGTGTTTTATTTTTACCTTTATTGTTTGGCGGAGCACTGCTGGGTTGTTTGGGGGCATTGATTGCCACAGCGCGTTTGGTCTCTCCTGACAGTGTTGCGGGAAGTTAATTTTTTAGTGGGTGTCTTGTAGGTGTTGACTAATGGTTTGCATGATTCGTGTACGTTGCTCATCAGCATGTTGGGTTAACGTTTCTTTTAGGGGCGGGTAGGCTGCTACAACTGTTGTAAAAACTTCCATCGGGATATGCGCAACAGTTAGTGTATTTATAGTAACCAAATTGGCAGGTGATGTCGCATGCCGAACAGCCGACGCATCGCCAATAAGCGAGCCGCAGGAAACTGACTCCAGCTTGATGTTTTTCCCCTGCTTTGTTTTCATGGTGTAGTATGCTTTACCTGTAACAATCAGGCTAATGCCATCAAAGCTGGCTCCTGCTTTATGGATAAGACTTTTTTCGGTGTAGTGTAAGAATTTTGTCTTTTGAGCCATGTATTGACGTAAGTTCATGGGGATATTTTTCAAGATAGCATTGTTGGAAATCAAGCGCAGCATATGACGGAAATCTGCGGTGCCTTCTAACAAACTTTGGGTATCAGGGTTTTGTATAAGCCATGTGAGAAGTTTTTGTCGTGGTAACTCCACAATGGAGCTTTTACAATTTGCCACAATGCTAGCCACCCGAACGCCTGGGTTGAGAAAGCATGCTTCGCCAACAATATCATGTCGTTGAATAAGGTTGAGTAGTGTTTTTTCCCCATGCTCATCTTCGACAAATACTGCAAGCTCTCCCTCCAAAATAAGTGAGAGTGTATCACCTTGCTCGCCTTGTTGGTAAAGTGCCTCGCCTTCGCGAAGGTTTCTTCGATGCAGGAAGACCCATATTTTTCCAAAAACATTACACAGTGATGGATATAAATGATCATAATTATGTTCTTGATGAAGGCTACTGCATACTTGTCCCAGTTGCGGGTAGCGGATGGCTAATTCCCTAGCTTTTTTTGGCGATTTTTCTTTTAAAATARCGTGCAGCCGCTGTAAAACTTCAATCGCGGTGGCTTGTTTATTGGATGCCAAACACAGCTCTGCATAATGCTGAAGGTAGTCTACATTATCGGGGTAAATATCGATCAAACCCGCATATGCATGTGTAGCCTCTTGTAAGGCTTTAGGGTCAGAAGGTGTGCTTTCTGACTGAGCCATTAGCCAGTGGCTTCTTTTAAATCAACGAGGTTTTCTTTATACATACACTTCTCTACAGTTAGGTTGGGCTGGGCTTTTAGATCAACCTGACGCGGCGGCACTTCACTGCCTTGTATATCCATCTCTATATTTACAATAGGGCGTAGAGGTAGACGTGGGTGAATGCGGGTAACCATGCCAATTTCCCCAGAATTTAGCTGTACATATGTGCCAATGGGGTAAAGCGAGATGGATTCAATGAGTGCTTTGAGCATGATAGGGTCAAAGGATTTTTTATGATGTTTAACAATTTCACGAATAGCATCGCGGGGTAGCAAGCGGGCACGGTATGGGCGATAATGAATCAATGCTTCAAACATTGAAAGCACACYTGTCAAWCGCGCGCTCCATGCAATTTCCGAACCTGACAGACCATTTTCACCACGACCATCATARCGTTCGGAGCTTTGTGATGCRGCCTGTAAAATACAAGGGTCAGTAATATTGCAAAGCTCAAGAAAATCATRGCCRTTTTTGGGMGACTGCTTTATTTCATTTAGCTCAGACTTACTAAGGCGCTCTTTTTTATTGCGAATGTCTGGTGAGACTTGYGCCATGCCAATATGATGTAACATGCCAGCTAAGGTATGMGCYCGTAGTTCATCATGATCAAGTTTCAAGCGTTGTCCTGCTTTAATAGCATAGAGCATCATGAGAATAGATTTTTGCACCAAGCTTCCAAGATCTTCATCCATCAGCCTGATTTGTTGGGTTTGTTGGGCAATATCTAACTCTAGTGTATCCATGATACCGTGCTGCTCATCATGGCTCAATTGAGATAATAGCTCGCTAAGGCACTTGGATAATGGGCTGATGTCGTGAGCAGTGTTTTGTTGAGCATGTTTAAAGAATGTTAGTACATGCTGCGTGCAGCTATTTAACCAATGGTTGTCGATGCTTTGGGATTGGGTGTTATGACCTGATAAAGAAGGCTCTTCTGGCTCTTCGCTAAGAAGTAGTGGGTCTTCGTGCGTTGTAATATCGCTTGCTGCCTCTTGCATGTGAGAGCTTTCATCTGGAAGAAGGTCAAGTGTTTCGTCATGCTCTTGGGCTGTGTGTAAGGCTTGCTTGGCGAGRGGCGRCNNAGGTCKCCTTTTTTTTGCCCATGATGCGTTCGYAGTAAATCGATATATTTAGCCATCAGCAAGGATACCTTTGYACGGTTGCTTCCACGAGCTTGCTATCTAGCAGTGTGGCTTGTTCACGCATGCCGACCAGCAAACAGCGATCCATCAAATGATTAATGCGACGAGGAACGCCTGTGGTATGGCGATAAATTATTTCAACAGCTTGGCGTGTCAGGATGGGTCGTGTGCAGCCAGCGATACGCAAGCGATGTAAAATATAGCGCACGGTGTCTTGAGGCTGCATTTTTTGTAGGTTTAAATGCAGTGCGATGCGTTGTTGTAGTGGGGGTATTTTTTCAATGGTTTGCTGGAGCTCAGGCTGTCCTATAAAAAACAATGACATAAGAAAATGACCTCCAAGCTGGAAGTTTAGCAGAAGACGGAGTTCTTCAAAAGTTTCCAAGGAAGGTATGCTTTGTGCTTCATCAATACAAATCAATGTGCCTCGCCCCATTTCAGCATTCTTAACAAGATGCTCTTGAAGGGTGTGTAATATGGAGGTGCGATTATTTTGTTCAGGGTTTAGACCAAGTTGTTGGCAAATTTCAAATARCATCTCGATTGAAGTGAGGTGTGAATAGTTGATAAGCGCRATRTYRAATTGRTCTTCGGGCAARCWRAGTAAARTGCGCTGTACAAGCGTGGATTTRCCACAGCCGATGTCGCCTGTTAGGGCGATGGCACCTTTGCGCCGCATAATGGCATCTTGAAGGTCTTCACGGAGTATGCGGTGGGTATCAGATTCGAAAAAGAAGCGTTCATCAGAGACATTTTCAAAGGGGAAAAGGTTAAGATTCCAGTGTTCAAGGTACATTGTTTTAACCTCCTCGGTGCATGCGCAATATTTATTATCAATACAGAGATAACCCCAAKGTCTTTCGAGATGAGCTTAAGCTAAAGAAAAGTAAGCCTAAAGTCATAGGGAAAGTYTTCTTAACCATGTTGTTATTAGTTGTTTTTAAAGCAACGCCTTCATTAATTCGATGCAATAATGGTTAAAATTTATCCGTATAATGCTGCAATATCGCAAACAATAGGGGGGTGCGTCAAGTTTATTATATTTTAAGGGGAAAGCGGGTGAAAGCTCAAGTTCTATATTGACAGAGTATTATAAGTTCTTGACAAATAAGGAAAAGAGGGTTCTATTGCGTGTGTCTATGTGCATATTTATGAGAAACCTACTTCTTTTCTTGGCATGTTCTGTAGCCTTTGTTGTATCTGGCTGCCGTACGGTTGTGCCTGACCCAACGATGCCTGTAGCTGCACATCAAGTGTCTTTACCTAAATACACCATGCATAATATTGGTCCACATCGTGTGGCAGAATCACGGGCAGTACGCTTTGCGGATCTTAATCAAGATGGTTTTTTAGATGTGCTTGTAGGCGGCAGGAAATCAGTGGATGGCTTTCATGTTGAATGGGGTGATGGCGCGGGGCATTGGCGTGTTCAGAATGGACCTGCAACGAGTATGCAGCCACGGGGTTTTGCTGTGGGTGATGTGGATGGTGATGGTAATTTGGATGTTTTGATTGGCGGTGAAGGCGATCAAAAAGGTTTGCAGATTTGGACATTGGATCAAAGTCGTGAACATTGGAAGCTATTGGCAAGCCCTGTTGAAGCTGGTTTGTTTCATGCGCTTCAGCTGCAAGATATGAATCAAGATGGCTGGYTGGATATTGTAGCCGCACGTTTTGATAATGATCGTGACGGCGGTATTTATGTSYTGTTAAATGATGCTCGGGGWGGYTGGCTGCCGAGTGTAGGRCCCATGGTCGCAGGWTTGTTTACGGATGTTGTCGTGGCAGATATGGATGCCGATGGCGCTGTGGATATTATTGCCTCAAGACGGGGTGGTTTGGGTGCGCGYATTGGCAATGRTGGYGATTGGAGTCRAACGGGCGGTGTGCAAATTTGGTACAATGAYGGTTCTGCAAGATGGGARCCGAAAGCATTACCAGCGGGGGCAGATGCTGAAAGCGTGACGGTTGCAGATGTGAATGGTGATGGTCGTCTGGATGTGGTTGCGGGTCTGTATCAGCAGGGTGTTGTCGCTTGGCTGGGCGGGGAAAAAGGTTGGCAACGCCGTGTGATAAGTAAAAAAGGCACTTGGAGCGATGTTCGTGTGGGTGATCTTGATGGTGATGGGCAGAGGGAGTTGGTGGCATCATCCAGTGATGGTGCTGGTTTGGCTGTATGGCATTGGCGGTCAGATCGTTTTTCTTCGAAACCGCACTTAATCCCTGATTATGGGTTGTATTACAATTTGGACTTGGGTGATGTKCGTAATGATGGAAGTTTGGCGATTGCCGCTGTGCGTGCTGATGGTGGGGTGGAGATATGGTCGGGTTTGAAAGCAGAGCCAGCACCTATTCAAACCTTTCAAGGTGGTAAACTTGGCGAAAAACTTTCATTGTTTTATAGCTCTGGAGAGGCGACTTTAAATGCTGAGGCACTGAAATCTTTGGCGGCTTGGTCTTCGGATGTGGGCGCTTTATCTGGGCTGCACTATGAAATTGAAGGGCGAGCAGATGTGCGCCCCATTCATTCAGATTTATATCCGAATAATAGAGCTTTGTCGCAGGCTCGTGCCGAGTCGGTTATTGCTTGGTTAAAGGCGAAAGGTGTGCCTGTTGAAGCATCGAATGTGCATGTATTGGGTGCMGATGACCCGTTGCCTGTGGGGACTGACCCACTTTCWTTGAAACTAAACCGTAGGGTTTTTGTGCAGGCCTATAAAGTTGAAAGTGTTCGTCTTCCAGAGTTGCAGGGTGGAGATCAAGCAAGYGATCTTTTTCACCTTAGTAAAAATAAAGTATTTAAAACGATTGATGGTGTGGCGGGCTATAGAATAGGTGCAGGTGATTTGCTATCACTGACTTTTTGGCAAGGCGGGAAAAGTACAGAGTATAAGGTGACCGTGCAGGTGGATGGAACGGTATCTCTGCCTTATCAAGCTGCATTGCAGGTGAATGGGTTGACCCCACGTGAAGTAGATAAGCATGTGACAAAGATTCTTGAACGTTTTGAGCGTAAACCTCGCGTCGATGTATTGGTGCTTAAAGCACGTAGCAAGACGGTTAGTATTTTTGGCGAAGTACAAGACCTCACACGTCAGCCGACAGGACCAGGCACGTATTTTCTGAAAGGCAAAGAAAGCTTGGTGAATTTTTTATCACGAGCTGGCGGGCCGAGCAAAGAAGCTGATTTGACCAAGGTGCAGATTTTGCGTAATGGTAAAACGGTAATGCTTAATTTGGACAGAGCAATCAAGCAGGGAGACTGGAAAGAAAATGCCATCCTTGATGATGGGGATACTATTTTTATACCATCATTGGCACAGTCCAAGCGTAGAGTTTATGTTTTAGGGGAAGTGAAAAAGCCAGGTATTGTTGAATTTACGGGAGACATTAGTTTCTTGGATGCTATTTCAAAAAGTGGCGGGCTTAGCAAAGATGCGTATTTACCAGATATTCGCGTATTACGAGCGAATCGAGATGCCCCATTGATTTTACCTGTTGATTTCAAACGTTTTATGGAAAAAGGCGATTTGTCGCAGAATATTGCATTACAGGATAAAGATATGCTGATTATTCCCAAGCGCCCGATTGCCAATTGGAATCAATGGATTGCGGATATTATGCCAACCTTTAATGCTCTGTTAGCACCCGTGAGCATTGTATCACAATATTATACAATTCAGGCGTTATCGAAGACGGTGACACGATGAGTCAACCAGCAACAGCCATGAGCGGTTACGAGCTTAACCTTGAGGAATATTGGCAGGTTATTGTGCGTCGGCGTTGGATTATTGTATTTTGTGCAGTGTCTATCGGTCTTTTTAGTGCATTGTTTACTTGGGCGAACCAACCGCCAGCACTGTACAGCTCTACAGCATCGATAAAAATCGAGCCCTCTTTGAATATTGCCGATTTTTTCATGCGTGGGGGCTCATCGCAATCGTTTAATGATATGACCACGCAACTGGTTTTAATTCAGTCGTATGCGTTGATGGAGCGCGTAGCACAGCGTTTGGGCATGATTCCAGCAGCCTTAACCAGTGAAGAAATTCGTGCAAACCCTGATTATGTGGACGCGGTTTTGGATTTAAAAGATAGTGTGGATGCCGAACAGGATGGCGATACAGGTATCATTAACATTTCGGTGGTGTCTGGGAATGCCAATTATGCCAAAGATTTAGCCCAAGCCGTAGCAGATGAATTTCAGACATTTAATGTYGAAGAAAAGAACAAAAAAGTATTTGAGGCGAAGAAATTTATTCAGCAACAATTGATTGTTGTGGGTGATCGTTTAAAGAAAGCTGAAGAAAGAGTTCGAGATTATCGTCAAAAAAATCACTTRTCGTCTAGTAGTAGCTCCGACGCTGTGGCTAAAATTGTTGCGGATTTACAACAAGAATATCGCCAAGCGATAGCGCATTTAAGTGATTTACAGTTTACATTGAAGGAATTGCGTTTGCGAGTGCAGCGTGGAGGTTGGGATTATAAGGCCGTTTCGGTGCCTGGTAATGTTGGTGCTTATTTTGATCAGTTAAACAAACGCCTGGTTGAAATGGCATTGAAGCGTACGGAACTTTCGACCAATTACACAGATGCACACCCACAAATTCAAGAATTAAGACTGCAGGCTGAAGATATTCTGGGCAGTATGGTGGATGAGCTTGCCAAGCAAGTAACTTTAACACAACGTCGTATGCAGGATATTCAGGAAGCAGTGAATGGCGCTGAACGCAAATATCAAGGTGTTCCCGAGCAAGCTTTGGAGTTGCAGCGTTTGCAGCGCTCGGTGAATAGTAATGAAGAGTTGTTTGGTTTATTGGAGAAGAAATACCAAGAAGTGCTGATCAAAGAGTCAGAGAAAGTGCAAGAGGTCTCATTGGTAAGGCCTGCGATGCTTTCACGTGTACGCATTAACCCGATTAAAGTGCCTCAAACAGCCATGGCGGGTTTGATTTTAGGGTTGGTTCTAGGGCTGATTGTTGCGCTTATTTTAGAAAGCATGGATACCTCGGTAGGTACCATTGAAGAAGTAGAAAATTTCTTAGAGGTGCCTGTGATTGGCTTTGTGCCACATTTATCGCACGAGGAGGCTGTTGAGTTATTCTCAGGCGAAGAAGGCTTAGAGACCAGCGGCTCGGCGATGGAGCGGCAACTGCGCTTGGTGAGTCATTTTTCACCACCCTCTACGATTGCAGAAGCATACCGTAGTCTACGCACCAATTTATTATTTTCACAGGCAGGTGAGAATCGTGTTATTTTGGTTACCAGTTCGACTGTAAAAGAAGGTAAAAGTACGATTGCAGCCAACCTTGCAGTGGTAATTGCGCAGCAGGGCGCGCGTGTATTGTTAATTGATGCGGATATGCGAAAACCTATGCTGCATCATACATTTGGCGTTAAACGGGTGCCAGGCCTAGGCGAAGTATTGCTGGGGCAGCAGCACTGGCAAGATGCAGTAAGTCGTTTCTCAGACGTGATGCTTGGTGATATGGGTATAGACCAAGCTTTGATGACACCAGGATTGGATCAGCTGGATATTCTTACCTGCGGGCAAGTGAATGCAAATCCTCCTGATTTATTGGGTTCACCATTGATGTCGACTATCTTAGATGAGGCGCGGGAAGAATATGATATGGTGATTCTCGATATGCCGCCTTTATTGCATACGACCGATGCAACGGTGATTGCATCCAAGGTGGATGGGGTGTTGCTGGTTTATCATATTGGTTCGGTGGTGCGTGGAGCATTGAAACGGGTGAAGGCGAATATTGAGAATGTTGGCGGCAAGGTGCTGGGTGTTGCCCTGAATGGTGTGCGTGGGGATCTTTCTCCAGATTATAGCAATTATAAGATGGACCACCATTATGCTTATGCATACGGTGAGAATGAAAT
>NVTQ01000027.1 GCA_002401635.1 Pseudomonadota bacterium | reverse complement strand
CGCACAGCATGCGCCAAACCACCATGTTGTAAGGCTTCATTGACGGATTTATAGGCATCAGGCAACTCAACATATTTACCAATCAAGGCAATGCGAACTTCTGATTTAGGCGCGCGTACCCGCTGACAAATATCGTCCCAAACAGAAAGATCTGGTGTCACATCATCCATATTAAACTGCTTAAGAATCAAGCTACCCAAACCACCTTCTCTTAAAACTTTCGGCACAGCATAAATGGTATCCACATCAGGAACATCAATCACTGCTTGTCTGGGAACATTACAAAACAGCGCAATTTTATCTTTTTGCGAGGCTGGAATAGGGCGTTCCGAACGGCACAACAATGCATCAGCCTGAATACCAATTTCACGCAATTTTTGCACAGAATGCTGCGTGGGTTTTGTTTTAATCTCCCCCGCTGCTGCCACATAAGGCACAAATGTCAGGTGAATAAATGCTGTTTTCTCAGCACCCAAATCAAAGCGCAGTTGACGAATCGCTTCTAGGAATGGTTGTGACTCAATATCACCCACCGTTCCGCCCACTTCAACAATGGCAATATCCACGTTATCCGAACGCAATGACAGCACTGCATCTTTAATCGCATTGGTGATATGCGGAATCACTTGCACCGTCGCACCCAAATAATCACCACGTCTTTCGCGGCGAATCACCGATTCATAAATGCGCCCTGTGGTAAAATTAGAACGTTTGGACATCACTGCATGCGAAAAACGCTCATAATGACCCAAATCCAAGTCGGTTTCCGCACCATCATCGGTAACAAAAACTTCACCATGCTGGTAAGGGCTCATTGTACCAGGATCAACGTTAATATAGGGATCAAGTTTTTGCATGGTGATCGTAAGACCACGTGCTTCGAACAAAGCCGCAAGCGATGCCGCAGCAATGCCTTTACCCAGCGATGAAACGACGCCACCAGTAACAAAAATGAAGCGTGTGTTTGTGTTAGTTTTATTATTCATAGACGGGCGCGGAACATAGCAGAAGGCATGCTTGCTTACCACTGAATATCGACATTTTTATTCATTTTCCATAGCAACAGCTATAACCACCTTCAACATCCCACAATAGCCTTACAGCAACATAAAAAAAGACGTTCCATCAAATGCTCAAAGTTAGCCTTCAAGCCTATGTTTCTGACAGTATTTTCAACCTTTTCATATCACTTGAGGAAGGCTTGTGGTTTATACCAAGTAGAATATCTGCCAGTTCACGTTCGCCATGGCTGCTTTGTTTATCAGCCACCAAAGATCGCAAAGCTGCAGCATCTGTGCCTTGAACCGCGTGTTGCATGCGCATCAGCGCACCAGCCAACACCTTTTCCCCCACTGTTGTAGTGTCATTCTGGGCAATCTTTGACAAGACGCCCTTCTCATTGCTGCTCGGATAATGTTGCAAATGCATCACAATTTCAGACATTGCACTAACAGCAGAGCCACCAGCAAACGCCACAGGCACTGTCATCCAAAGTAATATAGGTAAAATCAATAAAGAGCCGATTATTTTTTTCATCATGCACCTCGGTATCCGCTAGCATAGACCAATAAAAGCTCAGTCACCAGACACATAACTCATATACTCACTACCTTATGCACTCAATCCAGCCACAAACGTGCATTTTGGAACATCCGCAACCATGCACCATTCTCATCATCACGTTCAGGAAAATATGAGAATTGTGAATTGCGAAACAATCTCTCTGGATGAGGCATCATAATGTTAAAGCGCCCATCATCCGACGTAAAACCAGTTAAGCCCTCTGGTGAGCCATTCGGGTTATGAGGATATGTGTTGGCAGGCAGACCATCCGCACCAAGATAGCGCAACGTAGGTTTTGATGTTTCATTCCCTGAAAATTGCACACGTCCTTCACCATGCGCGACCACCAATGGTAGTTTTGAACCTTGCATGCCTTTCATTAAAATGGACGGGGAGTCCATCACTTCCACCATCAACAAACGTGCTTCAAACTGCTCTGAAACATTGCGCTCAAAACTCGGCCAATGTTCGGCTCCTGGAATCATATCTTTTAATTGCGACATCATCTGGCAGCCGTTACACACACCCAGTGCAAACGAATCATCACGATGGAAAAATGCATCGAACTCATCTCTAGCACGCGGATTATACAATACCGAACTTGCCCAGCCTCGCCCTGCACCAAGCACATCACCAAAAGAAAAACCACCACACGCCACAAGCCCTTGGAAATCACTCAAACTCACACGCCCTGCAATCAAATCGGACATATGCACATCCACCGATGTAAAACCTGCTTTATCAAAGGCGGCAGCCATCTCAATTTGCCCGTTCACCCCTTGTTCACGCAATACCGCCATTTTAGGACGTGTTTGGTGAATATATGGTGCTGTTATATCCTCATTTACATTATAACTTAACGCTAAAAACAGGCCTTTATCGTCACGATTCACGATACTATCAAAGCTCTGTTTGGTGCATTCAGGGTTATCACGCAGACTCGCCAACTGATACGATGTTTCAGACCATGTTTGCTGCAAACTCAACACATCTTCATCCAAAATTGTAGTTTGCTGGCAACACAGATGCAGACGCATATCATCATTCAATTGTCCGATAATGTGCGTAACCTCACCCAAGCCTTCATCAATCAAATGTGCCAAAACTGCTTCACGGTGTTCATGTTTCACCTGAATCACTGCACCTAATTCCTCAGTAAACAGAACAGACAACACATCATGGTCAGAGTGCGCACCCAAGGCATCCAAATGAATATCCACACCTGTACGCCCTGCAAATGCCATTTCAGCAACTGTTGCCAATAAACCACCATCGGAGCGATCATGGTATGCAAGGATTTTACCTTCTACATTCAA
Organism: Pseudomonadota bacterium; assembly: GCA_002401635.1. Classification (GTDB taxonomy): domain Bacteria; phylum Pseudomonadota; class Zetaproteobacteria; order Mariprofundales; family Mariprofundaceae. The sequence goes on along the minus strand of NVTQ01000027.1, from coordinate 19,286 downwards.
GCGTTGCATGGCATGGAAAAACTTCGCAAATAATGCGGCATCATCCAAATCAGGTGTTTGCTCACCCGTTACGCCGTACACCTGTGCCAATGCAGAACCACCCAAACGATGTTGCCCATTACCCAAATCAATAAGGATGAGATCCGTATCGCCTACATCCGTACGCAATTGCGGCGTTAAAGTCTTGCGAATATCTGCCACGGGTGCAAAAGCTGATACAATCAAAGATAAGGGTGAAAACATTTCCTGCTTCTCATTATCTTTCTGCCAAACTGATTTCATCGACAACGAATCTTTACCTACAGGAATTGAAATACCCAAAGCAGGGCACAGCTCCATACCCACAGCTTTCACTGTATCATAAAGCGCAGCATCTTCACCATCATGGCCACATGCTGCCATCCAGTTGGCGGATAATTTTACATCACCCAACTTGGCAATCGAAGATGCTACAATATTCGTCAATGCCTCACCAATCGCCATGCGCCCTGATGCTGGTGCATTCAATACTGCAATCGGTGTACGTTCACCCATCGCCATCGCTTCACCTGTATAGTTCGTAAAATCAGTTGCAGTCACTGCCACATCAGCAACTGGCACTTGGTATGGGCCAACCATTTGATCGCGTGCCACCAAGCCTGTGACCGAACGATCAGCAATGGTGATTAAAAACTCTTTGCTGGCGACAGATGGTAAGCGCAGCACACGCAGAATTGCTTCTTTGACATCAATCGCATCAAGATTCAATGGCACAGACTTATTGGCTGCATGCACAACATCGCGCATCATTTTAGGTGGTTTTCCAAGCAGCATTTCCAATGATAAGTCCACTGGAGCTTGACCCAAGTCAGGATCATCTACATGCAAATTCCCATCATCTGTTGCACTACCCAACACCGCAAACAAACACCGCTCGCGTTCGCACATCGCTTCAAATTTAGGCAATGATTCAGGTGCAATTGCCAAGACATAACGCTCTTGCGCTTCATTGCACCAAATTTGCATTGGGCTCATGCCAGGTTCCATATTATGTACTTTACGCAAATCGAACCAGCCACCGCGCCCAGCATCATGAATCAATTCAGGCACAGCGTTGGACAAGCCGCCTGCGCCAATATCATGAATAAATAAAATCGGATTATCATCACCCATCTGCCAGCAACGATCCAAAACTTCCTGACAACGGCGCTCCATTTCAGGGTTGCCACGTTGCACCGAATCAAAATCCAACGACTCCACATTGGCACCTGTATCCATACTCGATGCAGCACCACCACCCAAACCAATCAACATCGCGGGGCCACCAAGCTGAATCACCAATGAACCCGCAGGCACATCGGATTTATGCACATGGCGCGCATCAATATTACCGACACCACCTGCCAACATAATCGGTTTGTGATAACCACGAAGATCACCATCAACCTCTTGTTCATAGGTACGAAAATAACCAGAAATATTTGGACGACCAAACTCATTATTAAATGCCGCCGCACCAATCGGTCCATCCAACATAATATTTAAAGCTGATTCTGTACGCTCTGGTTTGCCATGGTTCACTTCCCAAGGCTGCTCAAAACCTGGAATCTGCAAGTTTGATACGGTAAAACCACACAATCCAGCTTTCGGTTTAGAACCAATACCCGTTGCGCCCTCATCACGAATTTCACCACCTGAGCCTGTTGCTGCTCCTGCAAAAGGCGAAATTGCCGTGGGATGATTGTGTGTTTCCACCTTCATCAAAATATGTGTCGTATCATTATGCGCAGCATAAACACCATCAGCATCAGGGTAGAAGCGTTTGGACTGACCACCTTCAATCACCGATGAGTTATCCGAATAGGCAACAATCGTACCTTCTGGCGAGGTTTGATGGGTAAAACGAATCATTGAAAACAATGATTTATCCATTTCTTCCCCATCAATCGTCCAGTCCGCATTAAAGATTTTATGGCGGCAATGCTCCGAATTGGCTTGCGCAAACATCATCAATTCAGCATCGGAAGGATTACGTTTCAAGGCAATAAAGTTTTCCAATAAATAATCAATTTCATCAGCAGCCAGTGCCAAGCCAAGCTCACGATTCGCTACTTCCAAAGCTGTGCGGCCATCACGTAACACATCAATATACACCAAAGGCTTGGGCGTTTGATGCTCAAATAAACATTTCAAGGCATCGGTCGAAGCTAAAACAGACTCCGTCATACGGTCATGCAATGCTGCACTCACTGTATCACGCTCACCCTGAACACGATAGGCAATCGCCCGTTCGATACGCAACAATGATGATAAACCACACAGACCCGCAATATCTGTTGCTTTCGATGACCATGGAGAAATCGTACCCACACGCGGTGTAACAATAAACAAATCATCCGCCGCATCCGCACTGAAATACTGCAATGGGCTGCCCAAAATATCCGCCAGTTTCTGGCTATCGGCATCTGTCCAATCCAAAGAAACTTCCGCCACATGAATGAACGCAGCCTCAACATTTGGCGTTTGTAAAACATCACATAATTTGGTTTTACGAAAATCAGAAAGGGCTGATACACCTTGCAAAACAATCAAGCGGGAAGAAACGAATTCAATAGTCATGAGCGCATGCTATAAAGCTCACGACTGGAAACCAAGTTTTCATAACAAGTCAAAGAAAACGCACAGTGACTTGAAGTTCCAAGCGCGCCACTTTTTAACTTTTTTCATTAACCAACTTTGGATATAGCTTGTTCATACAGTCAGGGCAAATACTATGGCTGAACTCCACGTTTGCATGTTTTCCAATATAGGTTTCTAATTGGTTCCAATAGCCTTTATCATCTCGAATATCTTTACACGATGAACAAATAGGTAACAACCCGCTGAGTAGTTGAACTTCATTTACAGCTGCTTGCAGCTCAAAAATCAACTCGCTTTTTTCACTTTCAATGTTCTTCCTTTCTGTAATATCGAGAATCGCACCAATCATACCAGCCAGCTTACCATTTGGTTTCTCAAAAGTAGCTTTATGAAATACCACCGTACGCTGATCTTCATGACTCGCACTTTTTACATTCGCTTCATAAATTTGTACACCAGGGTTACTCATAAGTTCTGCATCTTTGACATGGTAGATTTTCGCCAGCTTTTCAGGAGCAATGTCGAAAACCGATTTGCCCATAAAATCTTTTCTATCCATCCCTAAAAAATTCTCAAAACTCTTATTACAGCCTGAATAAATATATTGCTCATTCTTATAAAAAATAGGCACAGGAATCCGATCCAATAGCTGTTGCTGAAATAACAGTGCATCAGCCAGCTTTTTTTCCACTTCACTTTGCTGGATGCCTAACCTAATAAAGATATAGGTTAATATAATTAAGCCTAAAATAGTCATACTACGCATATATAAAGTTTGATGAGGAATATTCGTGAACAACAACTCCATAAGGGTGCCTTGCTGGAAGAATAAATAGCCCACATACGCATCCAGCACCCAAATTCCCACAGCAATCATGAGAAATAATAAAACAATTTTACGTGTGAGGCTCATAGAAAAAGGGCGCAGATATTTTTCTCGGTTTTCTGAAAAATATTATTAAAAATCACTCGCAACATACGTGAAAATATAGCGTGAAAGTTAGACTGCGGCAATATACTTAAACACTACTGTCCGACGAAAGTTTGATGCTTTGTTTCCAACTCTTTATGCCGCAAAGGTTTTCTTTGCGGCACGATGTTATGAGACGGGAAATAATACTTCATTCTTCACGTCATTCCCGCGAAGGCGGGAATCCATTGTTTGCAAGCTTTTCTGGATACCCGATCAAGTCGGGTATGACGATATACGACTTTCGTCGGACACTAGTGCTAATTTATGTTTAAAATTTACACCCCAATGCTCGGCATAATTGCTGCATCAATGGCTGTGCGGTTTCAAAATAACTGGCAATAAAACCCACCAAATCATCTTCTAAAATGAGTTCAGGCATAAGGGGACCAATGGCAATAAAATCTTTGCGCTTTAATGCTTCAATCATGGGGTGATCCATGGGGTAGCCTTTGGGGGCACGTTTTAGACTATCTCCGCCCATCTGAAAGGCTTTCTTGAAAGCCGTATTGTTCATAGCATCCAACCAGCGTGTCGGGTGAGCATCAATATAGCTGCGAATCTTTTTCAACGTATCACTATCAGGGTGCCAAATACCTGCGCCAACAAATACTTCTCCCGCTTCGATATGCAAATAAAACCCGGGTGCATGCACATCTTTTCCAATCTCATGACGAAATTGCATGCCAATATTGGTTTTATATGGTTGTTTGTTTTTACCAAAACGCACATCACGGTATACCCGCATCAACGAGCCACCAACTTTTTTATCCGCCGCCACAAAATGCGGTGCAAATCGCGCCAATTCTGGGCGCATGGCGCGAATAAAAGCCAAAGCAGGCTCTCGCACATATTGTTCATACTCAGCTTTGTGTTCATTAAACCAATCGCGGTTATTATTCTCGCCCAAGCTTCTTAAAAATACGAAGGTATCTTCCGTAAAGTATTCACTCATGGTAAAGATACTCCTTTATTTTACAGCAGTTGCAATCCACGTTGTCCCCTCAACGCGTAGAGATTCACCCTGTTTCAACGTATCTGCAAGCTGAATAACATCATGGATGTATGCTGCCCGTGCAGTGTCATCCAACTGATTCACCAGAGCCATCACTGGTGCCGCCAAATCAGATATAGCCTCCCAATACGCCCGTCCATCTGCCACTTCCAATACATCAATCACCATTTCTTCCACATGAATATCAGAGAAACCTGCCGCAGCAATCGTATCATGCAGATATGCGGAATTAGCAAAAGAAAAGATACCTGGTGCTTTGGGGTCTTTGCTCGGCATATCCATATATCGACTTAATGTTTTGATAAGAATGCCAACAAAGGGGTTGCGTTCGGGTTCAGCCCAACAGGCCAAACTGATGCGTGCATGTGGGCGCAAGACCCTATACACACTTGCAAGACATTGATCGGGGTTGGGCATAAACATTAACCCCCAACGCATGGTCATCGCATCGAATGTATCAGCAGGAAAATCTAGGCTCTCAGCATCCATGACACGAAACTCGATATTTTTCAGGTTCTGTTTCGCTGCTTTTTCCCGTGCAACTTCCAGCATTGGCTCAGTCAAATCCACACCAATCACACGACCTTGCTCGCCAACAATATGCGCAGCAGGTATGGCAGGTTCACCTGTGCCCGAAGCAATATCAAGAAGTTGAGACCCTAATCTAAGGTTCACCATATCCAACATCCGCTCACTCACTGGAGCAGCTCCTTTTCTCAAYAAATCATCGCGTCGCCGCCAACCTTCKGCGGCAGCTGACCAATTGCTACGTTCACGCTCCTTTATATCATCTTGTTGCATTATTGGCGYACACCTTCAATGGACATATARATTTCAACATTTTCTGCCACTGCACCGAGCATGGAGGCTTTCAACATATTATAATCAGATAAATGCAAAGTGGTGCGCGCTTCAAAACCACGGCGATAACCACCCCAAGGATCTTTGCCCGTACCAATTTGCGTCACATCCAATTGAATGGTTTTGGTGATGCCGCGTAAAGTAAATTTACCTGTCATCACACCTTTTCCATTGCCCAAATCTTTATACGATGTGCTGACAAAGCGCGCCTTAGGGAAACTTGCAACATCAAAAAAGTCACCACTGCGCAAATGTTTATTGCGCTCGGCATGGTTGGTATTCAAACTRCGAACATCAATATCAACACTGACGCTATTGTTCTGTGAATCCGCTTCATCATACACAAARTTGCCATCAAACTTTTCAAAACCGCCAAGCAACCAGCTATAACCCAAGTGTTTTACCTTAAATTGAATAAAAGCATGTTGCCCTTTAATATCAAAATTATATTTCTCCACTGCCTGCGCTGGAGTCGCCAGCCCCAACAATATCACCAGTGCTATCCATCCATATTTTAATCTCATTTTTATTCTCCTTGTTTTCGGATCATGCCCAGCATCCGTAATAATGTATTATCTTTATCAATCACATGATGTTTAAAGGCAGCCCCAGCATGTAGCCCAGCCAAAGCCATAACCGCCCAAGCACTATATTGATGAATCAAACCCATCAAATCTGCGCCAGCTTTATCAAAGCTTGCGCTTGCAGGTATGATAAACCAGCCAAACACATCAATACCCACACCTTCGGCTGTCGGAATGAAATATCCACTRATGAGCAAAACGCCCAGCAACAAATAATGCAAACGATGTACCGACAATGCCACCATCTTTTCCCATGCTTCGCCCATCAGTGCTGGGCGCACATTCGACCAGCGCCATAGCAGTCGAAAMACAAACATCAATAACAGTAATATCCCCAGCGATTTATGAATATATGGTGCATCATGATACCAACCATCATAATAATTCAGCTCCACCATCCAAATGCCCAATGCAAACATGGAGAATATAAGCAGTGCCATAAACCAGTGAATGACAATGGACACCCACCCATAACGATTGTTATCATTTAAAAGCGATGTCATTTTTTATGTGTGCCATCACAAAATGGCAGGCTCGCTGATTGTCGGCAACCGCATACATACACCGTCTGATCTTCATCATAACGCACAACCATCGGTACATCATGGTGTTCACCTTCAATATCCTTATGCGCGCCATCACAAAAAGGTGGGGTCTTCGTCAACCCACACATGCAATAGCATTTTGTATCACCACGTTTTACTTCCACAACAAATGGCTCTTGTTGCCAGGCTTTGGTTTCGGATTTTTTCATCTTAAATATCTCCTCTATTGTGTGAACTATTAAAGTCTAGAACTGGCCCCTTGGGAACAATCCGTATCGGATTAATGCTTTCATGACTGCCATAATAATGTTGTTTGATATGTTGCATATTCACCGTCTCACGCACGCCTGCATATTGATACAACTCTCGCAAATAATTCGATAAGTTAGGATAATCAGCAATGCGCTGACGGTTGCACTTAAAATGTCCAACATATACCGCATCAAACCGAATCAAGGTGGTAAACAAACGCCAGTCTGCTTCGGTTAATGCTTCGCCCACCAAATAACGCTGCTTAGACAAACGTGATTCCACCACATCAAGTGCTGCAAACAGTGCCTCAAAAGCTTCATCATAAGCATCTTGTACGGTCGCAAAACCACATCGATACACGCCGTTGTTAATGTTGTCATATACAAAGCTATTTATTTCATCAATCTCGCCATGCAAGGCTTCTGGATAATAGTCATCGTTGTTGCCTGTCAGCGCATTAAATTGAGCATTGAACATACGAATAATTTCCGCCGACTCATTGCATACAATGGTTTCGCGCTGCTTATCCCATAAAATTGGCACCGTCACACGTCCTGAATAACAGTCATCAGCTTTGGTATACATTTGATATGCATAATCAAAACCATAAAGCGGTTCAGGCACATCAAATTGCCAGCCATTCTCCAACATATATGGGCTAACGATGCTTACATCAATCAGCTTTTCCAGCCCTTTCAGCTTGCGAAAAATCAATGCGCGATGTGCCCAAGGACACGCTAGAGACACATATAAATGATAGCGCCCTGCTTCTGGGGAAAACACACCACCCTGTGTAATCTGATTGCGAAACTGCGATGCTTTACGCTCAAACTTTCCACCTGTCGATTTGGTGTCATACCACTGATTATGCCAAACGCCATCAACCAACAAACCCATAGTTTCTCCTTTGATTCAATGCCTCAATGCACGAATGATAGTCGTGATATATGATATATAAAAAGAATATAGTTTATATCATCTTGATATATTTTATAAATATAGCTATCTTATTAACCATGACCCTAGAACAATTAAAAGCACTGCGGGCAGTCGTAGAACATGGTGGTTTTAGAGCTGCATCCGAAGTGCTTTTTAAAAGCCAATCTGCCATTAGCATTGCCATCAGAAAGCTTGAAGGTGAGTTGAATTTACGCCTATTCACACGCGAACAATACCGACCAATATTGACCAATGAAGGCAAAGCATTGTACAAAAAAGCTACAGTTATCCTCAACCACAGTGCGGAATTCACCCAGCTTGCTGAACAATTCTCCATGGGTAAAGAGCCAGAGCTGCGCATCGCCATTAGCGGCATAACGCCCATCGAACATATTTTGAATGTATTCAAACACACCTCCGAAGAGTCTCCATCCACACAACTATCACTTCAAATTGAAAACCTTAACGGAACCATGGAACGTCTAAAAGATGGTGATGCAGACATTGCAATTTCTGAAAATTCCGATAACAATCATGATTATGAATACCAGCATTTAACCCAAGTTGAGCTTATCAGTGTTATTTCCAAATGTTCACCTCTTGCCAAATTCTCCACTTCTCTACAAGAACGCGATTTGGAGGGCAGCACCCAAATTATTGTCCGTGATACCAGCTTACATACACCCAAGATTACAGCGGGTATTGTGGAAGGAACCAACCATTGGGTGGTCAATGATTTCATGATGAAAAAGCGCGTGATTGCATCAGGTTCAGGTTGGGGTCGGCTTCCCAAACACATGGTTCAGGAAGAACTAAAAAAAGGTCTATTGATTGCAATCTCAAGCAAAGATTTTCCATCTATCAACATCGATCTCAAGGCTATCCGCCACAAACACAAAGCCATCGGCCCTGTTGCTTCAGCCTTATGGCAACGCCTACAAGCCATCGATTGGGTTTAAATATTTATGCAATGTTCCAAACACCAAAAAAACATCTCAATCTGTCACGGACAAAACTGCCGCGATGTGGGCGGTAAGGCATTGACTGAAAAATTAACCGCCTTGGGCATTGATGTTGAGGTTATCACTTGCCAAAGCCTTTGTACCTATGCCCCCACGGCAAAAGTTGGAAAAGTCGCCATCTTACATGCCAGTATTGATAAATTATTGGATGCCGTATGATGAAAAAAACACTGCCTATTCTTTACTCTTTTCGTCGCTGCCCTTATGCCATGCGAGCGCGGCTGGCGATTATTTATAGTGGTGTGCAAGTTGCATTGCGCGAAGTGGAGCTTAAAAACAAACCTACGGAACTATTAGACATATCACCCAAGGCAACCGTGCCTGTATTGCAGTGTCCTGATGGTCATATCATCGATGAAAGTCGCAATATTATGCTTTGGGCATTAAAACAACATGACCCTGACTGCTGGCTAGAAAGTATTGACCAGCCATTGATTTATGAAAATGACGGTTCATTTAAAAAATCTTTGGATTGTTACAAATATGCCGACCGTTTCCCTAAATATTCACAAATGCATTACCGTGAGCAAGGCGAGATATTTTTAGAAAAGGTAGAAAAATTATTAGAAAAGCATAAATTCATACAAAATAATCATTTATCTTATGTCGATATAGCTATTTTTCCATTTATTCGCCAGTTTTATTTCGTAAATCCATTATGGTTTGAATCTACCCCCTACCCTCATTTGAATACTTGGTTACAAACGCATTTAAACAGCAAACTTTTCTTAAATATCATGCGAAAATATCCAACATGGCAAGCTGGTGATGAAACGACTATATTCCCCTAAACTATCGTTTCAGAAGGTAACCACCCATGCCCCATTTGGTTTTAATTGACGGCCCTAACTATGTATTTCGCGCATTCCATGCGGTAAAACACAACCTCTCCAACTCCAAAGGTGAACCGACCAATGCGGTGTTTGGTTATGTGCAAATGTTACGCGGTATTTTAAAAGATTTATCACCAACCCACGTATCCGTTATTTTTGATCCCAAGGGCGGTACATTTCGTAATGAAATGTATGCCGATTATAAAGCCCATCGCCCACCTATGCCTGAAGATTTGGTGCCACAATGGCAGCATGTGTTTGATGTGACCGATGCTTTTAATATCTCTCGCATCTGTGTGGAAAACTATGAGGCGGATGATGTCATCGCCACACTTGCCAAGCAGGCAGAAGCCAAAGATTGGGATGTGACCATTGTTTCCACAGATAAGGATTTAATGCAACTCGTTTCAGCCAAAGTTTGGATGCTCGATACCATGCGTCATAAAGAATATGGCATTGATGAAGTCAAAGAGAAATGGGGGGTTGAACCTGTTCGAGTGCATGATCTTCTGGCTTTGGCAGGAGACTCCGCAGATAACATTCCTGGCGTACCTGGCATTGGCCCTAAAACAGCGCTGGAGTTGCTCAATACCTATGGTGACTTGGAAGGTGTTCTTGAACACGCGCCAGAAGTTAAACAAAATAAACGTCGCGAAAACCTCATTGCGTTTGCCGATGATGCTCGGCTTTCTTACAGGCTTGTTGCGCTTGATATGCAAACCCCACTGCCAGTAACACTGGATGACCTCGTAAGCCAAATGCCCAACCGCCCTGCATTGGCAGAATTATTTAAGAAACTTGAATTTAGACGTTTAACAGATGAATTTAGTGATAAAAATGAAGTTATAACTACAGAAAATAGCTCAAAAGAGCCTATTTTAGAAAATCTAAATGTAAAAAAATGTGTTGATCACTTGGTTGATAATGAAGAATCTTTGGCTCAGCTTGTGCAAGCACTCAAACAAGCCGAACTCATTGCTGTCGATACTGAAACAACATCTTTAAATTGCCACGATGCCGAACTGGTTGGCTTATCCTTTGCTGTGCAAGAAGCTGAGGGTTGGTATGTACCTATCGCACATCGCAGTGGTGATTTATTGGCTCCCACACCCAAACAACTTGATAAAAGCATTATTCTTGATGCTCTCGTGCCCATTTTAGAAGATAGCAGCAAAGCCAAATGCGGTCATAATCTTAAGTATGATACGCAAGTCTTGCGTCGAGCTGGCATCACACTGCGCGGCATTGCCGCTGATTCGATGTTATTGGCGTATGTTGATGAACCTGGGCAGCCCGCCAAAATGGATAATGTTGCCAAGAAATATTTGAATCATGATTGTATTGCCTATGAAGATGTTGCTGGCAAAGGCGCGAAGAAAATTACCTTTGATTTGGTGCCCATTGATATAGCAGCCCCTTATGCTGCTGAGGATGCCGAAGTCACACTGCGTTTGACCCATATGCTCAAAGCAAGGCTCGCATCACATACCAAGCGCCATGATGATATTGAATTACCTTTGGCAGCTGTGCTTGCCGATATGGAATGGGCAGGCGCACATATTGATGCTTCGCAATTAGCCAAATTATCCGAGCGCTTTGGTGCGCGCATTCGAGAGCTAGAAAGCCAAATTCATACCGCCGCAGGTGAAGTGTTTAATATCAACTCGCCCAAACAGTTGGGCATCTTACTCTTTGAAACACTGGGCATTGAAGGCGGGAAAAAAACCAAATCAGGGCAATGGGCTACAGGGCAAGAGGTGCTTGAAAAACTTGCCAATGAGCATGAAGTGCCGCGCTTAATTTTGGAAGTACGCGGTCTATCCAAACTCAAATCCACCTACACCGATGCCTTGCCCAAATTGATTCATGCGCAAACTGGGCGTGTACACACCTCTTACAATCAAGCTGTCACCACCACGGGTCGTTTGTCTTCCTCCGATCCGAATTTGCAAAATATTCCTATTCGTACGGTAGAAGGGCGTGAAATTCGCAAAGCTTTTATTGCCGAGCAAGGCAATATACTGATTGCAGCCGATTACTCACAAATTGAACTGCGTTTGATGGCGCATTTTTCGCAAGATGCGAATCTCATGCAGGCATTCGCCGAAAAACGCGATATTCATGCCGCAACCGCCGCTGCTGTGAACCAAGTCTCTCTTGAAGAAGTCACGGGTGAAATGCGCCGCCAAGCCAAAGTGATTAACTTTGGCATTTTATATGGCATGAGTGCCTTTGGTCTTGCCAAGCAACTGCATGTCAGCCGCAGCGAAGCCAAACTATTCATTGAAGCCTATTTTGAGCAATTTCCAACGGTACAAAAATTTATGGATGAAACCCTCGACAAAGCACGTGAGCAAGGCTTTGTGGAAACATTGATGGGGCACCGCATGTATGTGCCAGACATCAATAGCAGCAATGGTATGCGCAAATCTTATGCCGAACGCACCGCTGTGAACGCACCACTACAAGGCTCTGCAGCCGATATTATTAAAGTCGCCATGATTGCATTACATAAACGACTTAAAGAAGAAGCCCCAGAAGCCAAAATGATTTTACAAGTACATGATGAATTGATTGTCGAGTGTCCAAGCAAGAAAATCGACATCGTTACGCAAATCATGCGCGAAGAGATGGAGGGTGCTGCCCAATTACATGTGCCACTGATTGTTGATATTGGTAGTGGCTTAAGCTGGTTTGAGGCGCATAAATTATAGTCATAGAAATCCAAAATAACATTGCAAACATGCTGTTTTCCATTTATGCTGAACATCGTTATAAGGATAGATATGATTACAAAGGTCTCCACCTCTAAAAAACCATGGAAGCTGCTGTTTGGCGATAAAAATTTTGCCATGCGGAACGAGCATCAAGAACAACTGCTAAAGCTTATTGTATTAACTGCAATACCCGTGCTTCTAGGCTTTGCTATATTTAATAAAATCTTTGATTTTCAAACATTAGCATTGATACAGTTTTTCGTAGCTCTTCTGCTTACACCCCTCATGCTCTCTTGCTGCTTTCACAAAATATTCTCTACACGCATGCTTGAAATCATCATTTTATGCTCTGGCATTGTCGTTTTCCATAGCCTTTTAATCTTTGCTGGTTATGCCAATGGCGGTATCTACTGGGTGCCAATTTTCCCATTTTTAGCTTTTTTCACGGTGGGACTTTATAGGGGTTGGTATTGGCTTTTAGCTTTTTTTATTATCGGTATAGGCATCGTTTTCCTAAGTATTTTTGGCTATATAACCGTCGCTTATAAACTAGAAACATTGGAAATATTCTTATCGACTTTTTTGTTTTACACGCTTGTTGCAGGCATTTTCGCAGGCACCCGTGAAAGGAATCAGTTTGAACTCGCCGAAGCCAATAAGCAGCTTGTACAGGCTCAAAAGAACATTACTTTGRCCAAYAAGAGTCTTGAGCAACAGGTTCAAGAGCGCACTACCGCATTAACCTCTGAGATCGAGCAACATAAGAAAACCAACCTTGCTTTAACAAACAAGGAAAAACAATTTCATCAAGCGCAAAAAATGGAGGCTATTGGTACGCTTGTTGGTGGCATTGCCCATGACTTTAATAATATTCTTTCAGGTATCAACGCCAATCTTTTTATGCTTCAACGCCAACATAAAAATGAACCCGACACACTAAAACGTACCAAAAGCATCGAAACCCTTGTCTTTCACGCTTCAGAAATGATCACACAACTACTAACCTTTGCACGCAAAGATCATATTGAGCTAAATTTTTTTAATGCCACGCCCTTCTTCAACGAGGCTTATAAATTAGCCGAACTCGCCATACCAGAAACCATTAAATTACAAAAATATTTTATAAGTGAGCCGCTATGTATCGCTGGTAATACCACACAACTGCAACAGGTCATGATGAACCTCATCAACAACGCGCGTGATGCTCTTTTGAACACCGCCAACCCAACCATTCAAATACAATTAGAGCATATACAAGCCGATAATTCATTAAGACGAGCTCATCCAGAAATAGATAAGGTGAATTATTTGCGCCTAAGTATTACTGACAATGGCTCTGGCATCGAAAAAGAAAAACTCAAACATATCTTTGAGCCTTTCTTCACTTCCAAAGAAACGGGCCAAGGCACTGGCTTGGGCTTGGCAATGTGTTCGGGTGCCATACAAAGTCATAAGGGCTTTATTGATGTTCAAAGCAGCCTAGGAAAAGGTACAAAATTTTCAATTTATATTCCTTTACAGGAAAAGAAAATATCAGCCCCCGATCAACAAAAAACTTCTTCCTCCCAACAAGGGAAAGATGAGCTGATACTTATCGTTGATGATGATGAAACGCTGAGGCAATCCAATGCCGAAGTGCTAGAAGTGCTCGGCTATAAAACACTGCAAGCATGCAATGGGCTTGAGGCTGTACAAATTTTTGAACAGCGCCAAGCTGATATTCGTCTCGTATTTATGGATGTTATGATGCCTATCATGGGAGGCAGTGAGGCTGGCGAACATATTCACGGCATTCAGCCCAACATACCCATACTTTTCACAACAGGCTACGATAAAAACAAAACCCTTGATGGTCGTCATCCTTTACCATCAGGGCAAGACATACTTAGTAAACCTTTTACAATTGAGCAGTTAGCCCAAGCTATTCAACAGCATTTAAATCCTTTAACAGGGCAATCAATCCAACCACTTAATTGAGCAACCAATCGTTGGGTGCTGTACTTTTGGCGCAGGCTCACCCGCTGCCAAGGCTGCTGCGGCTGGCAACAATTCTTCGGCTGTTACTTTTTCTTCAGCTTTCCAATAATCATCAATACGACCGTGATAATAAAGCTTCCCATGTTTATCGAACATGTACAAATCAGGGGTGCATTGGGCTTCAAATGCTTTAGCAACCGCTTGCGTTTCATCTGCCAAATAAGGAAAATCAATGCCCCACTCCACTATTTTTTCTTGCATAGCAGGCACAGAATCTTCTGGAAAATCAGGGTGAATATTTGGGTTAATGGCGACCATATTGATGCCTTGCTCACGCAGCGTCTTGGCATGGCGCACCAAACGTGGCCAAACAGCAATGGCATACGGGCAATGGTTGCATGTAAATGCTACCACCAAACCTTTTTCGCCCATGCAGTCCTGCAAAGCATGCGCTTTTCCTTGTGCGTCATTGAGTGTTACATCTGGCATATCCCAGCCCAAATCTACATGAATAGATGCCACCAAAGCCATAACTCACTCCTTATCCTCTAGAATAGTTAAATGCGAACCCTACCCGTTTGTGAAAACAGATAAAACCATACGCATTTCAAGAGGTCTCTTTCAGATAAAGAAAGGGAGCCGCCATGCAGCTCCCTCAATCGCACGGGGTGTGCGATCTTTAACGATTCAAATCAATGAATCGCAATGGCTTTGGGTTTCGCGCTTTCTAATTTAGGCAAACGCACATGCAAAATACCATCTTTCATATGTGCATCCACCTTTTCCGCATCCACATTGCGTGGCAAATTAAAGCTGCGTGAGAAGTGCCCATACATGCGTTCCACACGATGTACATGCTCATCTTTCACATCTTTTTCATAGCGACGTTCACCCGATAGCGTTAAAACACCATCTTTCACTTCCAGTGTCACATCTTTTTTCTGAACCCCTGGCAACTCCGCTTGCACCAACAGAGCATCGGCACTTTCGCGCACATCCACACGTGGCATCCATGCACCTTCACGTGTATCCATGACTGGCAAACGCACATCGCCAATCATATCACTGAGTTGATGTTGTAAATTTTCAAGGTCTTGCCAAGGAGACCATACTCGCAAAGTCATAGAACCTCCTATCCAACTCGAAATACAGCAGTTCATACTGCCTATACTTATTATATAGGCATATAAAACCTACTTTTCAAGCGCTATCAACGCTACACTCCGCACCGATTTCAAAGGTTACGAGGATATTATGAGCTTATTAGAACACATCGAGAAACGTCGTACCTTTGGCATCATTAGCCACCCCGATGCGGGCAAAACAACCCTCACTGAAAAACTACTCTTATTCGGTGGTGCGATTCAAATGGCGGGGGCTGTAAAATCGCGTAAAACCAGCCGCCATGCCACCTCAGACTGGATGAAAATTGAGCAAGAACGTGGTATTTCCGTGGCTTCATCGGTGATGAAATTCAATTACTGTGTTGATGGTAACGAATACGACATCAACTTACTTGATACCCCTGGTCACCAAGATTTCTCGGAAGATACTTACCGCGTACTGACCGCTGTGGATTCAGCCATGATGGTCATTGATTCAGCCAAGGGTGTGGAAGCGCAAACGCAAAAGCTGATGGAAGTCTGCCGTATGCGAAATACGCCGATTATTACCTTTATCAACAAAATGGATCGTGAAGGGCAAGAACCTCTCGATTTATTGGCTGAAATTGAAGAAAAATTACAAATTGAATGTGCCCCACTCTCTTGGCCTATTGGTATGGGCAAAGCATTTAAGGGTGTTTACAACCTTTACAAAAAACAATTACACATCTTTAAACCAGGCAGTGATGATCTTGAAGATGCTGTTGTGATTGAATCGCTTAATGACCCAAAACTCGATGAACTGATTGGTTTGCAAGCCGATGATTTGCGTGATGATATTGCACTGCTTGAAGGAGCCGCCAACCCTTTCGATTTGGATGAGTTTCTTAAGGGCAGCCAAACACCTGTATTTTTTGGCTCTGCTATTAACAATTTCGGTGTACGTGAACTTCTAAATGCCTTTGTTGAATTCGCTCCCTCTCCAGCTCCACGCGAATCCGAAACCCGCTTGGTCAAACCTGATGAAAAGGATTTTTCAGGGTTTTGTTTTAAAATTCAAGCCAATATGGATCCAGCTCATCGTGATAGGATTGCCTTTTTCCGTATTTGTTCGGGTAAATTTACAAAGGGAATGACCGTTCGCCACCATCGCATTGGTAAAGATGTAAAAATTCCCAATGCCACCATTTTCATGGCGCAAGACCGCGCCCATGTCGAAGATGCCTATGCKGGTGATATTATCGGTATTCATAATCACGGTACGATTCGCATTGGTGATACCTTTACCAGCAAAGAGCCTTTAAAATTCACAGGTGTGCCGAACTTTGCCCCTGAAATGTTTCGCCGCATTCGTTTGAATGACCCCATGAAACGTAAACAGCTACACAAAGGTTTGGTCCAACTCTCCGAAGAAGGTGCTGT
Organism: Pseudomonadota bacterium; assembly: GCA_002401635.1. Classification (GTDB taxonomy): domain Bacteria; phylum Pseudomonadota; class Zetaproteobacteria; order Mariprofundales; family Mariprofundaceae. The sequence goes on along the minus strand of NVTQ01000027.1, from coordinate 2,427 downwards.
GCAAGTATTCAAAACCAATTTGGGTGGTGATTATATTTTGGGTGCTGTGGGTGTATTGCAGTTTGATGTAACGGTTGAACGCCTGAAATCTGAATATAAAGTTGATGCCGCCTATGTTTCCACAGATTTCCAAGTGGCTCGCTGGGTGACGTGTGAAGATGATAAAAAGCTTGCCGAATTCACCCGCTCTTTTGATGCCAATTTAGCCGAAGATGGTGATGGTTTTCTCACTTATCTTGCGCCAAGTGTCTGGAAGCTCAATTACACCATCGAACAATGGCCTGATATCACCTTTCATAAAACCCGTGAGCAAATTTAGTATTTTTGAATAAAAGCATAACCTCTGCACATTGACACACTTTAATAGTATGACTATTCTTCATACTAATTGTGAAGGAGCATGATCATGGCACAAGCTAAAGTTGCAATAAGCATTGATGACCATTTATTGGCAAAAGTCGATCAATTGGTTTCATCTCACATTTTCCCCAATCGGAGCAAGGCTATTCAGGCTGCTGTTTGTGAAAAAATCGAGCGCTTGGATAAAATCCGTTTGGCAAGTGAGTGCGCCAAGCTCACCCCTAAACATGAACAAGCCATTGCTGAAGAGGGTATARGTGAGGAATTACAACAATGGCCTCAATACTAAGAGGACATGTCTATTGGGCAGACTTAAATCCCATAAAAGGTCATGAACAAGCTGGGTTTCGCCCCGTTCTTATCTTAAGTCAGAATGTCTTTAATGATCGCTCAGGCACAGTCATTGCAGTGGYTTTAACAAGCCAGAAACAACGYGCWGGATTTCCTTTAASCCTCGCACTCAAGCAAGAYCAACTSCCTAAASARTCATGGGTAAAAATAAGYCAAATYCGMACGYTATCCAYCGAACGTATCGGCAAACAACTCGGRGAAATYRGCCTAGAAGARGTCAATTTAGTSATTGAAGGTCTCAATGAAATTATTGGCTAAACAAGCATGAAAATATGGGTCGATGCCGATGCCTGCCCTGTAGTCATCAAAGAAATTATCTTTCGTGTGGCAGAGCGCTTAAAAATCGCCACAACATTGGTTGCCAATAGTCCTATTCGCATTCCAAAATCTGAATATATTCACATGTTGCAAGTGGGCAAAGGTTTTGATGTTGCCGATGATGAAATTGTGCGCTTGCTTGAAGCTGGGGATTTGGTGATTACCAGCGATATTCCATTGGCTGCGGATGTGTTGGAAAAAGATGCTTATGCATTAAGTGTGCGCGGTGAAATGTTTTCATCGGGAACCATCAAAGCCAAGCTAAATGTGCGTGATTTTATGGAAACCATGCGTGCCAGTGGTTTGCAAACAGGTGGTTCCGCAGCACTGAATCAAGCCGATCGCCAAGCTTTTGCCAATCAATTGGACAGCTTGCTCACCAAAATCCTTAAATAGAGCTTCCTCAGAAACTCGATATTTTTTATTTTTCACCACAGAGGCACAGAGAAAAACCAAGTGTGGCAGACTCCTTTCCCTGTCTAGCTGCGCCGTAACGTCAGCTATGAAAAGGAAAAGCGCAGTAACACGCGCCCTTTTCATAGCTGTAAGTGAAGGAAACAAGCAGGTTGCTAGGGTTCCCTTCTTTGGTTCTTTCTTGGGAATAATAGTTATGTTAATAGTACAATTTAAAGTACACCTAAAAATTGATACATGATTTGGTTAGATGAAACGCAATAATTACTTCATATTGTAGAATATTTCGATGTATTCAGTATGCATGAGAATCTCGCTCATTCTTTCAAATGCAAAGTATAAAATCAGGCACTTCCAGAAACCTGATAGGATTTAGCCATATTATTAGCAATATCGCCAAAATGCTTTCTTAGGCTCTTGGGCGCTAGGATTTCCACCTGATCACCAAACCCCAACAGCCACCAACGCAATTCATTCGTATCTTGTACTGTCACCTCCAATAATACCTGTTCATCATCTACCTCAGAAATTATTTGTGTCGAATGCAGCGGTCTTTCTTGCAGATGCACTGCCATATTCTCACTTATCCGCGCTTTTAAATGGATTTCATCACCAACTGCAAAATCCATTTCCCCTGATGCGATATATGCATCCAGATTAAACCCTTCGGGAACCTTGCTTGGAATATCCAGCCGTTGCGCTGCACTCATACGATGCAAAGTCATAAGCCGAATATCGCTATAATCCCAATAGCTACAAACAAGATAAATCAGACCATCTTTTAAAACAATTCCAAGAGGGTTTACCTCTTGCTCCTTTGCTTCAGTGTCATTCCGACCACAATATGAAACCTTAACCTTTCTTATTTAACAACAAAGCTTCATAAACTTGCTCTTGAACTTCAGCCTGAACAGCAGGAGGCGTAAGAAACTGTCCACGGCGATGCACACGTATTTTATCGCGCCATGCAGGTGCGCCAGCATC